>CAYNEJ010000094.1:12576-13580 GCA_964396205.1 uncultured Syntrophaceae bacterium | reverse complement strand
TCGGCCGTCCTTCGATGCCAGGCTGTCTCAAGCGATTCCCGGGAACAGGTCCGGTCCGTCTCCCGGATGCCATCTCCCTCCCGGGCTGGAATGAACCATGAATGATTCGGTTGCGATATCCCGTTACGGGGTTGAAGCGGGGAGCCGAGGATGACAGAAAAACTCTGGGTCGATCTCGAACATGCCGAAAGGACGGATGAATTCGCCGCCGCCTGGCTGGCCATCCAGTCCTCCTTCGTCCGGGAGTGCGTCCAGGCCGTCCTGGTGCTCCGGGATCCTGTCCGGCAGAGCTTCGCCCCGGTGGCCTCCTGGCCGGAAGGCGGCAGCGCGGAGCCCCTGGCGGCGGTGCTGGAGCACACGATCACCGAGGCGGAAGGGATGCTCGTGGAGCTGTCCGAAGTCGACGGCATCGCTGCGGATGCGCGGCGGCACTACGGCCTGGCCTATCCGGTCATCGTGGACGGGGACCTTTACGGTGCCGTGGCCATGGAGGTGATCGCCCCTTCCGGGGATGCGCTGCGCCCGGCCATGGAGGGGCTGCGCTGGGGATCCGTCTGGCTGGAAAACAGGATCCGCCGGCTTCGGGGAGAGGAAGACGCGAAAATCCTGAAGCGCATGAGGGCCGCGGTGGACATCCTGGCGGCGGTCATGGCGGAGGAGCACTTCGACGGGGCGGCCATGGCCTTTGTCACGGAGATCGCCAACCGGCTGGAATGCGACCGTGTGAGCCTGGGCCTGGTGAAGGGAAGGCACACCCAGGTGAAGGCCATCTCCCACACGGCGATCGTCGGCAAGAAGATGAATCTGATGCAGTCTCTCGGCGCCGCCATGGACGAGGCGGTCATGCATCGGGGCGAGATCCTGTACCCCCTTCCCCCGGAGGCCGGGGCCCTGGTTGTTCGCGACCACGAGCAGATGGTCCAGCGGCACGGTACCCGGGCGATGTTGACCCTGCCCCTCTACGGACACGAGTTGGGCATCGACCCGGAGGGCAAGGAGTTCCC
>CAYNEJ010000094.1:227-12566 GCA_964396205.1 uncultured Syntrophaceae bacterium | reverse complement strand
CTATGCGGCGCTCACCCTGGAGCGGCAGGACGAACGGCCGTTCTCCGCCGATGATGTTGCCTACATCAAGAGCGTCGTCGCCCTGACGGGACCGGTGTTGGAGAGCAAGCACCGCCAGGACCGGCCCATCGTGTTCGGAATGCTCGACGCCCTGAGGCGGCAGGCCGTCCGGCTGTTCGGCCCGGGTTACATCGTCCGGAAGGCCGCCGTCCTGGGCCTCGTGGCCCTGGTCGTCTTCTTCAGCCTGGCCATGGATGAATACCGGCTCTCCGCGGATGCGGTCCTGGAGGGCTCCGTCAGCCGCTCCCTCGTTGCGCCCATGGACGGGTACATTAAAACGGCAAATGCCCGGGCCGGCGACATTGTAAAGAAGGATGCCGTCATCTGCCAGCTGGATGACCGGGAGCTGATGCTGGAGAGGATCAACCTGGTCAGCAAGCGGGGTCAGTACGACCGGCAGTACAAGAAGGCCATGGCCGAGCACAACCGCGCCGAGGCGAACATTGTCAGCGCCCAGGCGGGTCAGGTCCAGGCCGAGCTGAACCTCTTGGACAACAGGCTCCGGCAGATCGTCATCCGCGCGCCCTTCGACGGCGTTCTCCTCAGCGGCGACCTCAGCCAGAAGCATGGCGCCGCGGTGAAGCGCGGCGAGGAGCTCTTCGTGATGGCGCCGCTGGACGGGTACCGGCTCATCCTCAAGGTGGACGAGCACGGCATCGCCGACGTGAAGGAGGGGCAGCGCGGCACCCTGGTCCTTTCCTCGCTTTCCCGGGAAAAGTACCCCTTTACGGTGAAGAAGATCACCCCCCTCTCGACGGCGGAGGAGGGGAAAAACTATTTTCGTGTCGAGGCCATGCTGGACGAGATGTCCACCCGCCTGCGGCCGGGCATGGAGGGGGTGGGCAAGATCGAGATCGACCGGAGGCTCATGATCTCCATCTGGACGAGGGGTCTCGTCGACTGGTTCCGCCTCCGCCTGTGGGCGTGGGTGCCCTGAGGATCCGCGGTGGACAAGACCCTGTACAGCAGCTCCTGGTATCGCGTCGCGAACCTGAAGCCCCTCGTGAGACGGCACGCCGAGATTCACCGGCACACCTACCGCGGGAAGGTGTGGTACGTCCTGCAGGATCACTCCACGGGCCGTTTCCACCGATTCACCGAGGAGTCCTATTTCCTGATCGGCCTCATGGACGGCAAGCGGACCCTTCAGGAGATCTGGGAGGCCGCCTGCCTCAAGCTGGCGGACGACATGCCGACCCAGGACGAGGTGATCGGTCTGGTCTCCCAGCTCAACAAGGCCGATGTCCTGCAGTCCGACACCGCCCCCGACGTGGAAAACCTGAACCGGCGCAGCCGGAAGGACCGGTCTTCCCGGTTCTGGAACACGGTGCGCTCCCCCCTGGCCATTCGCATTCCCCTGCTTGATCCGGAGCGGTTTCTCGAACGGACGAAGGGAATCGTCGCTCCGCTGTTCACGGTGCCGGCCTTCCTGGTCTGGATCGTCGTCGTCGTCATCGGGGTCGCCCTTGCCATCGTGCACTGGAGCGAGCTGACCTCCAACCTGGCCGACCGGGTCCTTGCCCTGGAAAACCTCCTCGTCTTCTGGCTGATCTATCCCATCGTCAAGGCACTCCACGAATTCGGCCATGCCTGGGCGGTGAAGCACTGGGGCGGGGAGGTCCACGAGATGGGGATCATCTTCCTCGTGTTCATGCCGATTCCCTACGTCGATGCCTCGGCGACCTCCGCCTTTCGTGAAAAAAGGAGGAGGGTGGTCGTCGGCGCCGCCGGCATCATGGTGGAGCTCCTCATCGCCGCCCTGGCCATGATCCTCTGGGTGAACACGGGGCCCGGGGCCGTCCGGGCGGTGGCGTACAACACGATGATCGTCGCCGGGCTCTCCACGATCCTCTTCAACGGCAACCCCCTCCTGCGGTTCGACGCCTACTACGTCCTGTCGGACCTCCTGGAGATCCCCAACCTGGGGTCGCGATCCAACCAGTACATCGGCTACCTGGTGCAGCGGTATGCGATTCGGAACGAGGAGGCCGAGTTTGCGCCGGCCGATGCCGCGGAGGGAAGGTGGCTCGTCCTCTACGGCGTGGCTTCGTTCTTCTACCGGGTCTTCATCACGCTGCAGATCGCCTTGTTCATCGCGGGGAAGTTTTTTTTCGTCGGCATCGTGATCGCCATCTGGGCGATGTTCGGACTGCTGGTCGTTCCGCTTTTCCGGGTCGCCCGCAACGTCGTGAACAACCGGGCGCTGTACCGGCGGAGGGGCAGGATCCTCGGTCTGGCCGTCCTTTTTCTGGCGGTCGTCGGGATGCTCGTCGGGGCCGTTCGTCTGCCGTCCTACACCGTTGCCGAGGGGATCCTCTGGCCGGCGGAGCAGGCCCGGATTCATGCCCGGGTGGACGGCGAGGTCAAGGAGGTGCTGGCGAAACCGGGCATCCGGCTGAAGAAGGGGGACCCCATCCTGCGGTGCGAGAATCACGATCTCGTCTCCCGGGTCGAGGCCCTCGAGGCGGAGATGCGGAGTTTCGGGGCTCGCCAGCGGATGGCCTTCGTCCAGGACCGGACGACGGAGCGCATGGTCCAGGAGGAAATCGCCCGTGTCGCGAAGGAACTGGCGGAGGCGAGGGAACAGCTGGCATTTCTGGTCATTCGCAGCCCCATCGAGGGCGAGATTCTTCTCCCCCGGTCCGACGACATGCCCGGGCGTTTCCTCCGGCGCGGGGAGGCCATCGGCTATGTCGTCGATTACTCGGGGGTTGCGGTCCGGGTCGTCGTTCCCCAGGCGGAGGCGGACCGGGTCCGGACGGACGTGCGTTCCGTCATGTCCAGGCCGGCGGAGGACATTTCCCGCATCATCCCCTCGGAACTCGTCCGGGAAGTGCCGGCGGCGACGGGGGACCTGCCCAGTTTCGCCCTGTCCCTGAAGGGCGGCGGCGCCTTCGCCCTCGATCCGCGGGAGACGGAGCGGCCGCGGTCCTTCGAGAAACTGTTCCACTTCGAGGTGCGACTGCAGGATGCCACGGGGACGCGGATCGGGGAGCGGATCTACGTGCGGTTCGAACACACGCCGGAATCTCTGGCCCATCGCTGGTTCAGGGAATTCAGAGGCGTCTTCCTCAAGCGGTTCGAGGTCTGAGGCCGGAGCGGCGGACCGGCTGCATCGGGGAAGCCCGGTTGCGGGAGAGCGGTGGCATCCACTATGGGCAGGGACGTCAAGGATTGGCCGGTTGCGGATTACTTCCATCGTCCCGAGCGCCGGGAGCGGCGGCGGACGTTTCTTGACCGCGCCGCCTGGGATCTGGCGGGGATCTTCATCGGGCCCGCCCGCGTTCGTCTCAGCGGCCTGAAGGGGATCGCGGAGCAGGTCGGCCGCCACGGGCAGGCCGTTGGGAACAGGACGGACGCGGGGCTCAGGGAACTGGCCCAATCCTTGAAAATGCGGCTCCGGCGGGAGGGATTTCCGGACGACCTCGTCGCGGAGACGTTTGCGCTGATCCGTGAGGTCGATGCGAGGATCCTGGGGATGCGCCCCTTCGACTGCCAGGTGGTCGGCGGTTTTGCCCTGCTCCAGGGATTCCTCGCCGAGATGGACACGGGGGAGGGCAAGACCCTCGTGGCGACCCTGCCGGCCGCCACGGTGGCCATGGCGGGCCTTCCGGTCCACGTGATCACGGTCAACGATTATCTCACGGCGCGGGACGCGGAGCTGATGGGAGAGGTGTACCGCTTCCTCGGCCTGACGGTGGACTGCGTCGTCCACGGAAAAACGCCCGCCCAGAGGCGCCGCGCCTACGGCTGCGACATCGTCTACTGCACCAACAAGGAGATCGTCTTCGACTACCTCCGGGACCGGATCGCCCTGGGCGACCGGATGGATCCGTACCGGCTCCACGCCGAGCACCTCTACGACGGGCAGGGGAAAAACAGCCGGCTCCTCCTCCGGGGGCTGCACTACGCCATCGTCGACGAGGCGGACAGCGTGCTGGTCGACGAGGCCCGGACGCCCCTCATCATCTCCCGGACGGAGACTTCGGAAGATATGCAGGCCGTCCTGCGGCAGGCCCTCGAGATGGCCGGCTGCCTGGAGGAGGGCCGCGATTACCGCATCAACTTCGAGGCGGACGACGGGATGCGGACCATCGCCATGACCGAGGCCGCGAGGGAATCGATTCACCGGACCGCCGATTCCATGGGAACCCTGTGGCGAAGCTCCGTCCGGCGGGAGGAACTGGTCATGAAGGCCCTCACGGCACTTCACCTGTACAAGCGCGACGAGAAGTACATCGTCCGGGACGGCAAGGTGCAGATCATCGACGAGTTTACCGGGCGCGTCATGCCGGACCGCTCCTGGGAGGGGGGACTCCACCAGCTCATCGAGGCGAAGGAGGGATGTGAGATCACCGGGCAGAGGGAGACGGTGGCGCGCATCAGTTACCAGCGGTTCTTCCGCCGTTACCTCAGAATCTCCGGGATGACCGGCACGGCGAAGGAGGTGCGGCGGGAGCTGTGGTCCGTCTACGGCCTGCCCTTTGCGCGCATTCCGACGAACCGGCCCGTCCGGAGGCGCATCGAGCCGGACCGGATCTTTGCCACCCAGCAGCTCAAGTGGCGGGCCGTGGCGGGCAGGATCGCGGAGCTCCACGCCGGGGGACACCCCGTCCTCGTCGGGACTCGCACCGTCGCGGCCTCGGAGCACCTCAGCCGCCTGCTGGCGGAGGCCGGGCTGCCCCACCAGGTTCTCAATGCCAAGCAGGACGGGGAAGAAGCCCGGATCATCGCCCAGGCCGGGGAGCCCGGACGCATCACGATCGCCACGAACATGGCCGGCCGCGGCACGGACATTCTCCTGGCGCCGGGCATTGCCGAGCAGGGCGGCCTGTACGTCATCATGACGGAGCGCCATGAGGCGGGCCGCATCGACCGGCAGCTGGCGGGGCGCTGCGGCAGGCAGGGCGATCCGGGCACCTGCGAGGCGTTTCTGTCGCTGGAGGACCCCCTGGTCAGTGAGGGGTCCCGCGCGATGCTGGGGAGGCTGGGGGGGTGGTTGAGAAAACATGGATATGCTATAGGGGAAACCGTCGGGAAGCTGGCAATCCGGCAGGCCCAGAAGCGGGTGGAGAAGGCCCATGCGGGGGTCCGGAAACGGCTCCTCCGGTATGACGAAGAACGGGGCGACACCCTGTCGTTCTCAGGAAAAACGGAGTGAAGGCATTTTATGCGATTCTTGTCCGGGTGTAAGCGGATGGGGCCGATCCTGGCTGCGGTGTGGCTGGTTCTCTTTGCCGGTGCGGCGGGAGCGGCCGAACTGAGGGGTATCCTCGAACCGAGCGAGGACATCGCGGTCAGCAGCCAGGTCCCGGGAATCATCGAAGAGTTTGCCGTCGAGCGGGGAGACCGCATCACCAAGGGCCAGGTTCTCGTGCGGCTGAAGGCGGGGGTGGAGAAGGCACAGGCGGATCTGGCCGAGCAGCGTTTCGAATTCGCGAAGCGGAAGCTCGAGCGGAACAAGGATCTCTACCAGAAGCAGCTCATCTCGATCCACGAGAAGGACGAGATGGAGACGGAGCTGCGCATCATGGAGCTGCAGTATCAGGAGGCGACGGAGAAGTACAAGCTGCGCACCATCCTCAGCCCCGTCGACGGCGTTGTGGTGAAGCGGACCCTCAGTCCCGGCGAGTACGTCGGTGAGGGGGCCATCATGACGATTGCCCGCGTGGATCCCGTCAACGTCGAGATCATCGCCCATGCCGGGCTGTACGGGTCGATCCGGAAAGGGATGTCGGCGGAGGTGAGGCCGGAAAAGCCCGCGGGCAGCGTCTACCGCGGGAAGGTGGTGATCGTTGACCCCGTGATCGACGCCGCCAGCGGGACCTTCGGCATCCGCGTGGAGCTGCCCAATCCGAAGCATGCCATTCCGGTGGGACTGAACTGCCGTGTCCGCATATACGGCCGCTGACCGTAGGAACGACGACCTCGGAACAAGCCCGGATGCTGCGTTGCGCTGCATCCTTCGTCGCTGCGGCGTACGGACGGAGTACGCCTCACTCCTCAGGATTTGCGCGCCTTGCCTGCGGGCTTTTTGCGGGATCGTCCCGGTTGTCGATACGGAATCGACTCACGGCTCGGGACTTCGGGCGCCTTGCATCCGACCATTTTTGAACAGCCCGGAGACGTCTTGGGAACAAGCCCGGATGCTGCGTTGCGCGGCGCCCCCATGAGAAAATCATGATCACCCGCATCATCTCCGGCGGCCAGACCGGCGCCGACCGGGCCGCCCTGGATTTCGCCGTTCAGAGGGGCATTCCCCACGGGGGATGGATCCCCCGCGGAAGGAGGACCGAGGCGGGACCGCTTCCGGAGCGGTACAGCCTGCAGGAGACGGCCTCGGGCGCCTACACGGAGCGGACGGAAAAGAACGTCCTCCTGGCCGACGGGACCCTGATCATTTCGCGGGGAGGCCTGAAAGGCGGCTCGCTCCTGACGGCAACGCTGGCGGAGCGGCACGGCCGGCCCTGGCTGCATGCGGATCTGAGCCGCTGGTCCGTGGAGGAAGCCGCCGCCCGGATTCGGGGCTGGATCGGCGACCGTTCGATCGGAGTCCTGAACGTCGCCGGTCCCCGGGCCAGCCAGGACCCGGAGATCTCCAAGGCGGTGCGGAAGGTCCTGGAGGCGGTCCTCGCCGCACCCGTGGAGACGGGACCGGGTGAGGCGCCGGGCACCGCGGAACGGGAGAAAGGCGCGCCATGATGAACGATGCACGGGACATTTTCCAGGCGGCCCTCCGGGCGGCCGATCCGTTCGAATGCGTCCGCCGCCACGCCGTCCGGGTCGAATCCCGTCTCCGCGACAGGCGATGTGAACGGTTGGCGGTCCTGGCCTTCGGGAAGGCCGCCTGCTCCATGACACGGAGCCTCCTGGAGAGCCTGCCCGGCCGGGTCGACCGGGGGGTCGTCGTCACGAAATACGGCCATGCCGCCGGCACCGTTCTGCCGGACCGGATCGCCGTGTTCGAGGCGGGGCACCCGGTCCCGGACGAAAACGGCGTGTCGGCGACCGTTCGGGCCGTCGAGCTCGTCCGCTCCGCCGGGGAAGAAACCCTGGTCGTCTGCCTCATCTCCGGCGGCGGCTCCGCGCTTCTGGCGGCGCCCCGTGAAGGGATCACCCTCGGGGAGAAGCAGGAGATGACCCGCCTTCTGCTCGAGGCCGGGGCGGACATCGTGGATCTGAACACCGTGCGCAAGCACGTCTCCCGGGTGAAGGGGGGCCGCCTGGCGGAAGACGCAGCGCCCGCCGGCGTGATCTCCCTGATCCTCTCCGACGTGATCGGCGACCGGCTGGACTCCATCGCCTCCGGCCCGACGGCTCCCGACGAAACCACCTACGGCGATGCCCTCGATGTGCTGGAGCGCCATCGCCTGACCGGACGGATTCCCGACAGCATCGTACGGACACTGGAGCGCGGGCTGCGGGGCGATGTTCCCGAGACGCCCAAGCCCGGGGTGCCGCTCTTCGGGCGGGTGGAAAACGTCATCGTCGGGAGCAACCGGCTGGCCCTGGAGGCCGCGCAGGAAAAGGCCCGGGAGATGGGGTACGAGGCGGTTGTCCTGACGTCGGAGCTGCGGGGGGAGGCCCGGGAGGCGGCCCGCCGGCTGGCGGGAAAGACCCGGGAGGCCCGTTCCGGAAGGACCGGGACCGGCCGGCCCCTCTGCCTGATTTCCGGCGGGGAGACCACCGTGAAGGTGACGGGGAGCGGCCTCGGCGGGCGCAATACGGAGCTGGCCCTGGCCTTTGCCCTCGAGATCGAGGGGCTGGACGGGATCACGCTTCTCTCCGCCGGAACCGACGGAACGGACGGCCCCACCGACGCGGCCGGGGCCTTTGCGGACGGGAATACCGCCATCGAGGCCGGACGGGCGGGTCTCGATCCGGGGGCCTTCCTCGCGAACAACGACTCTTACACGTTCTTCAAAAAGGCCGGCGGACTCCTGGTGACGGGACCGACCGGCACCAACGTCATGGACATCCAGATCCTGCTTCTCCGTTAGGAAAGGAGGACGATCCATGCAGCGCTTCGAAAACGGCGTCTTCGTCTCCTGCGAGGATGAAAACCGCGTCTTTTCCGTTCTCGTCGAGGACGGCGGCCGGATCCTCTTCATTGGCGACGAGGTCCCCGAGAGGTACCGCAGCATTCCTTCCCGGATCGACCTGGGAGGAGCCTGTGTCGTTCCCGCCTTCGGGGACACGCACCTCCACTTCGCTTCCTACGCCCTGTTCCAGGCGACCCTGGACGTCCGCGACGCCCGGAGCTTCTCCGAGCTGGGCGAAGCCGTCCGTGCCTACGGCGAGGCCAACCCGCGGGATAAGGTCATCCTGGCCTTCGGCTCCTCCGCCCACACCGTGGAGGAGCGGCGGCTGCCGGACCGCAGGGTCCTCGACGGGATCACCTCCCGACCGCTCCTGATCGTGAAATATGACGGCCACGCGGCCATGGCCAACTCGGCGCTCCTCGCGAAGCTCCCCCCGGCCGTGGCGAGGTGTCCCGGCTTCGAGGGGGAGGACGGGTGGCTCTTCCAGGAGGCCTTCTACGAGGGCGTGAATGCCATCACGAAATCCGTCTCGCCGCTCCAGCTCTTCCGGAACTTCATCGGCGGGAACGACGCCCTGGCCGGGAAGGGCATCGGCTTTGCCCACACCTCCGAAGGGGTGGGGTTTCCCCTCGACCTCGACGTGGACCTGATGCGCCTCGCCGCCCGGGGACTGCCGCTGGACTACACCATCTTCTTTCAGACGCTGGAGGTCAAAAAGGCCCTCCGCCGGAAGCTCCCGCGGATCGGCGGCTGTTTCGCCACGGCCCTGGACGGCTGTTTCGGCTCCGAGGACGCGGCCCTCCGGGAGTCTTACACGAACAACGAGGGCAACCGGGGGGTGCTCTTTTATGAACAGCACTGGGTCGATGCCTTCGTCCGGGAGGCGAACCGGGCGGGCCTCCAGGTGGCCCTCCATGCCATCGGCGACGCCGCCGTGGAGCAGGCCGTCCGCGCCTTCGAGGCGGCCCTCGCCGATTTCCCGAGAACGGAACACCGCCACATCCTGATCCACGCGGACCTCATCCCGGAGCCGCTCCTGGACCGGGCCGCCCGGCTGGATCTCTGCCTTGCCGTCCAGCCGGCCTTCCTCCACTGGGAGCAGGAGCCCATGGCATACATCGAGTGCATCCTGGGGGACCGGGCTCACAGCCTGATTCCCCTGAAGAGCATGCTTGGCCGCGGCCTGACCGTGGCCGCCGGGTCCGACGCCCCCTGCACGCTGCCGGATCCCGTGGCGGGCATCCACGCCGCGTGCAACCATCCAAACGCGGCGGAGAGCGTTTCCGTCCTGGACGCCCTCCGGATGCACACGAACTGGGCGGCCCGGCTGTCCTTCGACGAGAAAAAACGGGGGACCCTGACGGAAGGCAAAATCGCGGACATGACGGTCCTGGACGCGAATCCGCTCGCCACACCGGTGGACAGGCTCCGGGACATCCGGGTGACGGGTCTGTACCTGAAGGGGAAGCCGTACGAAAGGAAGATCCGGGGCCCCCTGGATCTGCTGCTCCGGGGGGTCCTCGGAGGGTAGGGATGGACTATCCCAGATAGCCTTTCAGGGGGAGCAGGGCCTGGCGCCGGAGGACCTCCCGGGTCGCCGCCAGGATGTTCCCGGGGATGCGCTCCTTCGAATGAAGAACGGGGCCCCGGCCGATGTCCGCCTCGGGTCCGAAGGCCAGGAAGTGGTCCATGGCCTTGTTGGCGTTCGTGAAGGCATTGCCCTGGCGGAGATTCCGCACCAGGGAGAAGACCCCGTTGATCGTCTCTGTCAGGCGCCGGGAAAGCATGACGGCTTCCCTTTCGTTGCCGGTCTCCATGTTCTTCACCACTTCGCTCAATTTACCGGGAAAGCAGTTGGCCGTGCTGAGAAGGAAGCCGTCGTAGAGGCCGTCGGCCTCCCGGAGCCACCGGGCGTAGTCCCCCTCGGCGCCCCGGACCAGAAAGACACCGCCCTTATCGACATCGGAGGCGGCAATCCGGTCGAAGCCGCTGGAGTCCTTGAAAAAGACGATGCGGGGGTATTTTGCCACCAGGCGGGCAAAGGTCTCCGGCGCCGCCTCGCTTTCCGTCACCTGGGGAAGCTGGTACAGGGCCGTCGGGAGGCCCTGGTCAAGGATCGCCGTCAGGCCCGCCTCGATGTCTTCCTGTGTGAGGGTATTGCCGGCGGGCGGACAGATCGTGAAACCGGCGACGCCGCGGTCGCCCCAGGCGCGGGCCGTTGCCTCCTCCCCGCCCCCGTCCTTCGGCCGGCCCGTGAGTTTCAGCAGCCCCGAGAGGGTGCGCAGCACGTCCTCCGTTTTCCCGCGCAGCACGCCGATGAGGAGGCGGGAGCCGCGCCGGCGGGCCTGGTCCAGGGCGAACTCCGTCACCCGGAGCGTCTCCTCCTCGTCCAGCTCCCAGCCGTCCCCCGTCGAGCCGGGGACCAGGTACCCCCCGATCGAGGGAGCGATGGCGTCCAGGTGGGCCTCCATGCGGCCGAAGTCGATGGCACCGTCCGGGCCGTAGTGGGTGAGAAGGGGGCACCACAGGCGGGGGATCCCCCCGGGAAAGAGGCCCCGTATCCAGGCCTGACGCGTCTCCAGAACGGTTTTCATTGGTTGTCCTCCAGTGATGAATGGGTGACTGCCTGGGCCCCCCGGCCGCGCCCCCGCGATTGGCGGGCCGTTCGAGGGCGCGGGGGCTGTCACGGGGCTACTCGTACTCCTTCGGCACCGCGCAGATCATGACGAGTGGCGCATCGGCGGAGGGGTTCCGGTAGCGGTGCTTCTCCCCGGGCAGCACCAGGACGAAGTCGCCCTTCTTCACGGGCCGCTCCTCGCCGTTCTCCAGGACGACGAATCCCTCCCCCTCGATGAAGTAGTTCATGTGCTCGAAGGGGTGGGTGTGGAAGGGCGTGTGCCCTCCGGGCAGGATCGTGAAGACCCGGAACGAGAATACCGGGACCCCGTCGGCCTTTCCGAGGGGGACCTGCTTCCAGACGTCCTTGACCCCCTCCATTGCCATGGGACTCTTTTCCACCTGGTCGAGACTCGTGATTTTCATGGTCCGCCTCCAATTATTCATGGTGATTGTCCAATTGTCCGGTGCGGATGAACGCTTTCCGCAACCGATGGCCTCATGCGTCGTTCCGCCGGCGTGCCGCGTCTCTCCGGGTCACCGGTCCGCGGCGGGGTTGCCCGTTCCCGGGGCGGAGCCGTCCCTCTTCTTTCGCAGGATCTGGGAGAGAATGGCCAGCACAAAAAGAGTCAGGCCGGCCATGTCGGTCATCCACCCGGGCTTGATGAGAAGCAGCGCCGCTGCCATCAGGGCGACCGTTTCGGGCCAGGTCGCCCGGATGAGCAGGCACCGCTGCACCGAGGCGGCCAGGCAGACGATTCCGAACATCGCCGTGCAGACCGCCAGGAGGATGCGGGACCAGTCGCCGATCATCAGGAGCTCCGGGGCGTAGACGAACATGAAGGGGATGATGAATCCGGCGATGCCGAGCTGGAAGGCCGCAAGCCCCGTTTTCCAGGGATCCGACCGGGCGATTCCGGCCCCGGCGTAGGCCGCCAGGGCGACGGGCGGCGTGATGTCGGCCCGGGTGCCGAAATAGAGGATGAAGAGGTGGGCCGCGATGGCCAGGACGCCCATGTCGACGAGCGCCGGGGCCACGAGCGATGTGATGATGATGTACTGGGCCGTCGTCGGAACGCCCATGCCCAGGAAGAGACAGGCGATCATGGTGAAGGGCAGGGCAAGGAACAGGTAGCCCTGGGAGGCGTCGATGACCAGGGATGAGAACTTCAAGCCCAGTCCGGTCATGGTCCCCGTCAGGAACCTACGACACTCGGCAGCCGCTCCAGCATTCCCATGGTCTTCCGGAACACGGATTGCGGATCGCCCATCGCAGAGATCTGCATCAGCAACCCGGCCTTGCGGTAATACTGAATGAGCGGTTCGGTGCTCTCTTGATACTCCTCCAGACGGACCACGACCGACTCGGGACGGTCGTCCTCGCGCTGCACAAGCGGGCCCGCGCATCGATCGCAGACTCCATCCTGCAAGGGGGGCTTGTACTCGATGTGATAATTGGTCCGACAATTGGAGCACATCCTGCGCCCTGAAAGTCGATCGACGATCACTTCCTTGGGAAGCTCGTACGTGATCACGGCGTCCAGAGCGACATCCACCTCCCCAAGCATCGTGCGCAAGGCCGCAGCCTGAGGCAGCGTCCGAGGGAAACCGTCGAGAATGA
>CAYNEJ010000094.1:0-217 GCA_964396205.1 uncultured Syntrophaceae bacterium | reverse complement strand
GCGCTCACGCACCATATCGATGACGATCTCATCCGGCACCAGCTCCCCGCGCTTGATGTAGGCAAGCGCCTCTTTCTGAGCAGCAGTCTTTTCACGATCGGAATCTTTGATCGCCCTGAAAACCTCGCCGGTAGAGAGGTGACAAGTGAGGAGTTCCTGACAGAGCAGATCGGCCTGGGTGCCCTTTCCCACCCCGGGAGCACCGAGGAGGACCAGG
>CAYNEJ010000093.1:0-13686 GCA_964396205.1 uncultured Syntrophaceae bacterium | reverse complement strand
AAGGTGATAATCCTTGACCGCCCCGAGCCGCCATATTAATAAACGGCTGTTGGAAAGCTGCTGTTTGCACCCGGCAAAGGGGCTCCCGACGGGATCTGAACCGTCCGTCCTCAACGCAGACAACCCCTCCGAGCCCTGGCCTCCGCATCGCACCACGCTTCCGGGACATCCCCGGCCAAGGATTCGGCCCACCGGGAGGACTTCGTGAAGAACGGAAAGATGACAAAAGCGCAACTCCTGGAGGAATTGCAGACCCTCCGACGGCAGGTGGCCGCTCAGGGGAAGGGCGATCCCCTCCTGGAGCATTCTCCCCTGGGCATTCTCGTTTTCCAGGACAACCGTTTCGTCGTTGTCAATCCCGCCCTGGAAGCCATGACCGGGCGCAGCCGGGACGAACTCCTGGCGCTCAGCCGGACCGGCATGGACGGGCTCCTTCACCCCGAGGATCGTGCGATCGTCTGGCACCGCCTGACCGAGCGGCTGGAGGGGAAGCCCGTCTCTCCATCCAACCGGATCCGCATCGTCCGTCCGGACGGCAGCATGCTTCCGGCGGAGGCATTTATCAACGTCACCAGCTATCAAGGCCGGCCCGCCATCCAGGTCCATTTCATCGACATCAGGGAACGCCTGAAAACCGAGGAAGCCCTGCGGGCGTCGGAAGAGAAGTACCGCAACCTGGCGGAATACGCCAACGAAGCCATCTTCGTGGCCCAGGACGGCCTGATCCGCTACATCAACCCGAAAGCAACGGACATTTCGGGCTATGCGAGAGAGGAGTTTCTTTCCCGCTCCTTCCTGGAGTTCATCCACCCGGAAGACCAGCAAATGGTGGTGGAGCGGCACCTCCAGCGCCTCGCCGGGGAAGTCCCACCCTCCTATACCTATACGTTCCGGGTCATCACCAGGGACGGCACCGTCAAATGGGTCGAACTCAACGGGGTGCGCATCGAATGGGAAGGAAAGCCGGCGACCCTGAATTTTCTCGAAGACATCACGGGACGCCGGAACGCGGAGGAGGCCCTGCGGGAGAGCGAGGGACGCCTCCGGGCCCTGTTCGATTCCATCGAGGATTTCGTCTTTATCAAGAACATGGATCGACGATACGCCCTGGTGAACGCTTTTTTCAGGAAGCGGTTCGGGGTCGGAGAGGATGTCTTTCTGGGCAGGAGGGATTCGGAAATCAGCATTTTCGATAACCTTTCGGAAACACAAGAGCTCATCGCCGAGACGGACACCCGCGTGCTGGCGGGAGAGAGCGTCGAATGCGAGCTGACACATCGCATTCAGGGAACCTCGATCACCTTCCACATCATCAAGACCCCCATCCGGGATGAAAAAGGAGAGGTCGCGGGAATCTGCGGAATTTCCAGGGATGTAACGGAGCGCAGGCGGATTGAGGCGAGCCTGCGCGTCTCCGAGGAGAATTTCCGGCATATCTTCGAGCATGCGGCGGAGGGAATCTTCCAGAGTACGCCCGAGGGACGCTATCTTCAGGTGAACCCGGCCCTGGCAAGGATGTGCGGATACGAAACACCCGAAGAGATGGTCCGCGACGTGGCGGACATCGCCACCCAGGTCTATATGGATCCGCTGGACCGGGAGCATTTCCGGAAAACCCTGGAGCGGGACGGCGTCGTATTGAACTTCGAGTTCCGGATCCGCAGAAGGGGCGGGGATGTATTCTGGGTGTCCATGAATGCGAATTGCGTCCGGGATCCCTCCGGCCGGGTTCTCTACTACGAGGGCATCATGGAGAACATCCATGCCCGCAGGCAGGCGGAAGAAGCCCTCCGGGAATCGCAGCAGCGGCTGGCCGACATCATCAGCTTTCTGCCCGATGCGACGCTGGCCATCGACACGGACGGGAAGGTCATCGTCTGGAACCGCGCCATCGAGGAAATGACGGGCATCCCGGCCTCGGAAATGATCGGCCAGGGGAATTACGCCTACACGATTCCGTTTTACGGCGTGCGCCGCCCCCAGTTGATGGACCTCCTCCAGGAGGACAACCCGGATCTCGAGGCCCGCTATGCCCACTTCCGCAGGGACGGGAGCGCCGTCACCGCGGAAGCGTTCTGTCCCAACCTGTATGGGGGCAGCGGCGCGCACATCTTCATGAAAGCCTCGCCCCTCCACGACCGGGACGGCCGGATCATCGGCGCCATCGAATCGATCCGCGACATCAGCGACCGCAAGCATATGGAAGAGGTCCTCAAGCAGAGTGAAGAGCGGTACCGGACCATCATCGAAAACATCGAGGACGGGTACTGCGAAGTGGACCTGGAGGGAAACTTCACGTTCTTCAACGAAGCCCTGCAGCGGATCACGGGATACGAGGCCTCCGAGCTGCACGGGATGAACTTCCGGATCTACATGGACGAAGAGAATGCAAGGAAGGTCTCCCTGACCTTTGACGACATTCTCCTGACGGGCATTCCCGTGGAACGCTTCGAGTGCGAGATCCTTTGCAGAGAAGGCGTCCGCCGGACCGTGGAGATGTCGGCCACCCTGATCCGGGACGCCGAGGCAAACCCCGTGGGGTTCCGAAGCATCGCCCGGGACACGACGGAGCGCAAAAAAGCCGAGGAGGCCATCCGGGAGATGGCCTACCACGACATCCTGACGGGGCTGCCGAACCGTCAGCTGTTCACCGACCGCCTGGAGATGGCCATGGCCCGGGCCGAGCGGGAGGAGGGGGTCCTGGCCGTCCTGATGATGGATCTCGACCGTTTCAAGGACATCAACGATACGCTCGGGCACACCGCCGGCGACGAACTCCTGGTCGCCGTCGGCTCGCGCCTGAAGGGCCTCTTCCGGCGGGTGGACACGGTGGCCCGCTTCGGCGGCGACGAGTTCGTCATCCTGCTGCCGGAGGTCCGGGGTGACGAAGACACCCTGTGGATCTGCCAGAAAGCCGTGGAGGCCATCCGGGAGCCCTTCGTCTGCGGAGACCACGTCCTGGAAGTCACCACGAGCATCGGGGCGGCCCTTTACCCATCCCACGGCACCGACATGAACACGCTCCTCCGGAACGCCGACGTGGCCATGTACAAGGCAAAACGGGCCGGGAGGAACCGGTGCGCCTTCTTCAGCGGCTGATCTCCGGCCGCCGGGGTCAGGACGCGCGATGCAGCCGTCCCCTCTCCACGCCTCCCGGATTGCAGGCAGCGGCCGCTCCGGACGGGAGATCAGGCCGAGGGTCCGCTCCGCTCCGCTCCCGCCGCGACGCTGTCGAGGTTCCACTGGTCCGGCCGCCGGCCCGTCACGTTTTCGTAGAAGGCCTGGATCTCCGCCATGTCGCGGTCGATGTCTCCCGTGGGATGAAACAGGGGCCCCAGTCCCCCGACCTTGCGGCGGTAATCCATGAATCCCAGGGCGATGGGAACACCGGCGCCGTGGGCGATGTGATAGAACCCCGTCTTCCAGTAACGGACCTTTTTCCGGGTCCCCTCGGGGGGAATGATCATGGCCATCGCCTTCGAGATCCGAAACCGCTCTACGGACTGGGCCACCAGGTTCGTGGAGCGCCTCCGGTCCACCTCGATCCCTCCGAGCCAGCGGCAGATCGGGCCCATGATCCCCCGGAAGAGGGTGTGCTTGCCCATCCAGTAAACCTTGATGCGGAAGGCGAAGGCCAGCATCAGGGTCAGGGGAAAGTCCCAGTTCGACGTGTGGGGCGCCGCAATGACCACGTATTTGTGTATCTCCGGCAGCTTCCCCTCTTTCTTCCAGCCCGTGATCCGGAGCAGGAAGAGGGAGAGTCCGTAAAAAACCTGCCTCACGATGGGCGTATCGAACATCGTTCGTGACATGATGCGCCCCGGCACGGGCTCACCGGCCGTGTCCTGCGGGGGCGGCGATGATGGGAGCACCGCCGCATCGCCCTCCGGCGCAGCATGGGTCTTCATCTCCATGGAATTCCCCTCCTTTTCGACATCGTTCGTGATTTCGCGCTCCCGCAGCGGATCGGCGCGGGATCCCCGTCATCGTCGGACTGCGACACCCGGAAACGGGTCCTTCCCAGGAACACAATCGGAACCGGACACCACGGGGCCGTGAAGGCCCTGCTTCGCATCGTTCGGTTTTGGTCGCGATTTATGACAGGGATTCTCTCCGACAGGCCGTCTTATCCGAACGGTCCAGGGGTGTCAATTCGGAAAAATTTCCGGAGGATGGAAAAGGCAGGGGACGACAGGGAGGAGAGAGAGGTCCCCGATACCCGGGGGTGCGGATATGGGAACCTCTCCTTTTGGCGCCGCTCGGGCGGTCGCCTGACGGGTTGCCGAATCCAAAACGCGAGGCTGGCGGTTCGCCGTCCGTCCTTCAGCCGATGGCCTCTCCGCCCCGCTCGCCCGTGCGGATGCGGAGCGTCTCGGCAAGATCGAGTATAAAGATCTTGCCGTCACCGACTTCGCCGGTCCGCGCACTCTGAATGATGGCCTCGACGGCAGGCTCGACGAAATCCTCGTTGACGGCGATCTCAAGCTTCACCTTCTTCAGGAGGCTTCCCGCCTCCCGGGCGGCTCCGCGGTACACTTCCGTCACACCCTTCTGCCGGCCCCGCCCCAGCACGGTGGAGACCGTCACAAGGGGTATCTGCACGTCCTCCAGGGCCTTCATGACCTCGTCCAGTTTGTGCGGTTGAATGATGGCAATGATGTATTTCATGGCGAACCTCCCTTTCTATTCGATGACCGTGTAGGCCGCTTCGCTCTGCTGGGTCAGGTCGAGACCGATGGTCTCGTCCTGCTCCGGGACGCGCATGCCGATCCAGGCATCCACCACCTTGAAGAGAATCCAGGTCATAATTCCGGCAAACAGCGGGGCCACCGCCACCATGATCAGCTGCGGCCAGAGCTGCCCGCCGCCGAAGAACAGCCCGTCCGCGCCGGCGGCGTTGACGGCCTTCTCGGCGAAGAGACCCGTCGCAATGGTCCCCCAGATCCCGCCGACGCCGTGAACTCCAAAAGCGTCCAGCGCATCGTCGTAACCCAGCTTCGACTTGACCACGGCCACCGCCATGTAGCAAAAGACCGCCACCAGGATGCCGATCAAGATTGCATTCATGGGATTCACGAATCCGCAGGCCGGGGTGATGGCCACGAGCCCGGCCACCGCTCCCGTCGTCGCGCCCAGAACCGTCGGCGCCCCGTGCTGCTGCCACTCGATGAGCGCCCAGGTCAGTCCCGCCGCCGCCGTGGCAATGTGCGTCGTCACGAAGGCATTGGCCGCAAGCTCGTTCGCTCCCAGGGCGCTGCCGGCGTTGAAGCCGAACCAGCCGAACCACAGAAGGGCTCCGCCCAGGACGGTGAATGGCAGGTTGTGGGGCCGGAAGGGAGACTTCCGATAACCGAGGCGTCTGCCCAGAAGCACGCACAGGACCAGGGCGGAGACGCCGGAGCTGACGTGGACGACGATCCCCCCGGCGAAGTCCAGTCCGCCCAGATTCCGCATCCAGCCGCCGGTGCCCCAAACCCAGTGGGCCAGCGGGTCGTACACGAGGGTCGTCCACAGAAGCGTGAAAACCAGGAACGCGGAAAACTTCATCCGCTCGGCAAAGGCCCCGATGATGAGGGCCGGCGTGATGACGGCAAACATGGCCTGGAAGATCATGAAGACCAGGTGGGGAATGGTCGCCGCGTAATCCCCGTTCGGCTGGCCCCCCACGGATTTGAGGCCCGCCCACTGGAGGCCGCCGATGATCCCCGAACCCGTGTCGGGCCCGAAGGAAAGGGAATACCCGAAAAGAACCCACTGCAGACTGATGACGCACATGACGATGAAACACTGCATCAGAATCGACAGGACGTTTTTCCGCCGGACCAGCCCTCCGTAAAAAAAGGCCAGCCCGGGGATGGTCATGGCAAAGACCAGGACCGCGGACATCAAGACCCATGCCGTATCGCCGCTATTCATGATTACACCTCCCATGCCGCAAGAATCGGGGAAGCCCCCTGATGCAACCTGTAACGGCAAGGGATGTGCCAGCCTGCCACAGAACGCTCAACAGATTGATAGCATTGGCGGTTTAAAAAACAGGGGGGAATCCGGGCGGGGCGAACAGGAACAATTATGTATCTTTTGGAAACGCCTGAACAAATGCGTGACTTACAACCCTCCGATTTGGGGAGCGTTCTTGACGATTGACGGGCCGGCAAAACAACGGTATGAAGAATCCAACCGGCGGCTTCCCGCCGTTTTTTAGATGGAGGCCTTTGGAATGATTCCATTTTTCAAAATGAGCGGCAGCGGTAACGATTTCATCCTCATCGACAACCGGGAGCACCTTGTCGAGGCGGCCCTCGGTCCCGTGCCGGTTTTGGATTTCGTGCAGTCGGTCTGCCGGCGGGTGGCCTCTGTCGGGGCCGACGGCCTGATCCTCATCGAGCGGTCCGACCGTCATGCCTTCCGCTGGCGTTTCTTCAACGCCGACGGAAGCGAGGTGGAGATGTGCGGCAACGGGGGACGCTGCGCGGCCCGCTTCGCTTTTCTGAAGAAGATCGCCGGCCGCTCGATGTCCTTCGAGACGGCGGCCGGCGTGATCGACGCCCAGGTGGCAAAGGGGATTGTAAAACTCCGCCTGCCGGACCCCGCGGATCTGCGCCTGGGAGTGTCCCTGCCGGTCGGCGGGCGGACCCTGGAGACCCATTTCGTCAACACCGGCGTGCCCCACGTGGTCCACTTCGTGGAGGACCTGGAGACGTATGACGTCTTCCAGACGGGACGGGCCATCCGCTACCACGAGGACTATGCGCCCAGGGGAACGAACGCGAATTTCGCCCGCGTGATCGACAGCCGCACGATCCAGGTCCGCACGTACGAGCGCGGCGTCGAGGATGAAACACTGGCCTGCGGCACCGGATCGGTAGCCTCCGTCCTGATCGCCGCCGCCCGAGGCCTCGTGGAGTCCCCCGTCCATGTCCGGGTCCAGAGCGGCGAGGTCCTGAAGGTCTATTTCGAGCGGGATGCGGAAGGGTTTTCCAGGGTCTACTTCGAGGGCCGGGTCCAGGTGATCTGCGAAGGAACGATCTGGGAAGAGGCCTACCGCCGTCCGGCGACGGAGACCGCGGCGACCCGCCTGGCGTCGGACAACTGAAGCGGCGACCGGGGGCGGCCGGGTTTCCGGGCCTTCGGGCATTGATGGATATCATTTCTATTCAAAGGAGGACAACACACCTTGCAGACCGCCGAGAGACTGACCAAGATCCCCCCGTACCTGTTCATGGAGCTCCGCAAGAAGATCGCCAAGGCCAAGGCCGACGGCGTGGACGTCATCAGCCTGGCCATCGGCGACCCCGTGGAGCCCACGCCGGAGCCGATCATCGACGAGCTGTGCCGGACCGCCCGGGACCCGGAGAATCACCGGTATCCCACGGACGAGGAGAAGGGCATGCTGGCCTTCCGGCAGGAAATCGCCCGCTGGTACGCCGACCGCTACGGCGTGGCCCTGGACCCGGCCACGGAGGTCCTGGGGCTCATCGGCTCCAAGGAGGGGTGCCACCACTTCGTCCTGGCCTGCATCAATCCCGGCGATGTCGTCCTCATGACGGATCCCGGCTACCCGGCCTACCGGGCCAGCATCCTCATGGGGGGCGGCGAGCCCTGGAACGTGCCGATCCTCCGGAAGAACGGCTACCTGCCGGCCTTCGAGGACATCCCCGCGGACGTGGCGAAACGGGCAAAGGGGATGTTCCTGAACTACCCGAACAACCCCACCGGGGCCTGCGCCACCCGGGAGTTCCTCGGGCGCCTCGTCGAATTCGCCCGCTCCTTCGACATCGCCGTCTGTTACGACAATCCCTACAGCGAGATCCTCTTCGAGGGACAGGAGCGCATCAGTTTCCTCGTGGCCGAGGGGGCAAAGGACGTGGGCGTGGAGCTCAACTCCCTCTCCAAGCCCTTCAACATGTGCGGCTGGCGGATCGGCATGGCCATGGGCAACCGGGACATCCTCGCCGCCATCAGCAAGGTCAAGGAAAACACCGACTCGGGGATCTTCAACCCCGTCCAGTTCGCCGGCATCCAGGCTCTGAAACATGAGGCCTCCTCCATCGGGCACATGCTGGATGTCTACGGGTTCCGGCGGCAGATGGTCCTGGACGCCCTCGCGAAAATCGGAATCCGCTTCGACGCCCCGAAAGGGACGTTCTACCTGTGGGTGCCGGTCCCGGAGGGAATGACGTCCATCGAGTTCACCAACCGGCTCTTCGACAAGACCGCCGTCGTCGTGGCCGCCGGAACGGCCTATGGCCGGTACGGGGAAGGGTTCGTCCGGATCTCCCTGACCGTCCCCAACGTCCGCCTCAAGGAGGCCATGGAGCGGATCGTCCGGGAGTTCGCATGAGCGGACTGAATCACGGAGGCATCCAATGAGCAGGATCATCGACTTCGTCCGCAACGGCGAGGACCGAGGCGGGGCCGGGATGTCCGGACCGGTGAAGTTCCGCCCCGGGTGGGGCGCGCAGCAGGGCTGAGGGGGTCCCGTGGCGAGCCTTCTGGACCGGACCTATGCCGCCTGGTCGAACCGGAGGCTCTTCTTCCGCCAGGGGTGGGGAAATCTCGCTCTCCTGGAGGAGGCCCTCCGGGAAGATGGCGACTCCGGGCCTGTGAGCCCCGTGAATCCCGCCTGGGGAAACACCCGCGAGGAGGGCGAAGCCCTTCTGAAGGAGGGGTCCTTTCCCAGCCCGTTTCTCCATCCCGCTCTCCCCGCCGAAAGCCGGACTGCCTGGGTGGAGCTTGTCCTGCCCCGGGACTGGAGCCGGCGGACGCCCGTCTGCCTCCACTTCGCCGCCACCGGCGACGAGGGCTTCGAGCGCCGGCGCAAGGCCTTGGCCCTGCCCCTGATCCGGTCCGGGATCGGCTCTCTCATCCTGGAAAACCCCTACTACGGACGCCGCCGCCCGCCGGGTCAGCACGGCAAGATGCTGAATGTCTTCTCCGACCTCTGGCTCATGGCGGGGGCCACCATCGCCGAAGGACGATCGCTCGTGGACTGGCTGCGCCGCGAGGGCTTCGAGCGGCTGGGAGTCTGCGGCATCAGCATGGGCGGATCCATGGCCGCCCGGACGGCGGCCCTGGATTCGGACCCGCTGGCCGTGACGGCCCTGATCACCCCCCACTCGGCCTCCGCCGTCTTCACCGAGGGGCTGCTGAAGAACTACTGCGCCTGGGACGTCCTGAACCGCCAGTTGGACGGGCACGGGGACGCCATGGAGCGGATGCGGGAAATCCTGGATCATACCGATATCCGGCGCCTGCAACCGCTTCGCCGGCCCGAGGCGGCCTTTCTCGTCGGCGCCCAGGCTGACGCTTACATCTCCCGGGAGTCCGTCGAGAACGTCCACCGCCACTGGCCCGGATCGACCCTGACCTGGGTGCCGAGCGGCCACGTGGGGGCTTTTCTGTTCCACCGGGACCTCTGGGTCGAGGCCGTCCGGAAATCCTTTGCCCGGCTATGAACGTCTTCGTCCGACCGGCATCCTACGACTGGCCGCACCTCAAGGGGGAATTTGACGCCCTGATGGATCACCTGGGCGGCCGGGAGGCCATCCGGAAAGGAATGCGGGTTCTCGTCAAGCCGAACCTCCTGTCGGCGGCGAAACCCCGTCACGCCGTCCTGACCCACCCGCTCATCATCCGGGCCGCCGTGGAGTATGTCCTGGAACGGGGCGCCCGTCCCGAGGTCGGGGACAGCCAGGCCATCGGCTCCTTCGATCGGATCCTCCGGGAGAACGGGATCGACCAGGCCCTGGAAGGCCTTCCCGTGACCGTCCGCGAGTTCCGTGATTCCGTTCCCGTCGACGTGGGGCCGCCCTTCGGAAAAATCGAGCTGGCCCGGGAGATCCTGACGGCGGATGCGGTCCTCAACCTGCCGAAGCTCAAGACCCACAGCCAGATGGCCATGACCCTGGGGGTGAAGAACCTCTTCGGCTGCGTCGTGGGATACCGCAAGGCGGAGTGGCACCTGCGGGCGGGGGTGGACCGGGATCACTTCGCCCGGCTTCTCGTTCGGATCGCCCGGACCGTCCGGCCGGCCTTCACGGTCCTGGACGGCATCCTCGCCATGGAGGGGGAGGGACCCGGGAAGAGCGGCACCCCCCGGGCGCTCGGGATCCTGCTGGCCTCGGCAGACCCCTTCGCCCTGGACGAGGCGGTCTGCCGCATCGTGGGGCTCCCGCCGGAGAAGCTCCCGACCTGGCGGTCGGGACGGGAGCTGGGGCTGCCCGGGGAGGAGGTCAAAATCGACGGGGAAGCGCCGGATGTTCAGGGATTCCGGATCCCCGGGACGGAGCCCCTCCTCTTTGGAAGCGCGTCCATGAACAGCCTTGTCCGGCGTCACCTGCTGCAGCGGCCCGTGTGCGATCCGGAATCCTGCACGCTCTGCGGCATCTGCCGGGACATGTGTCCGGCAAAGGCCATCGCGGTTGAAGAAGCGGGGCTCCGGTTCGACTACGATGCCTGCATCCGCTGCTACTGCTGCATCGAGGTCTGCCCCCGCGGCGCCCTCCGGACGGCGGAGCCCCTCATGGGCCGCATGCTCCGCCCGGTGGTGAAGCGGTTCGTCTGAAACTTCTCAAGATATGAAGTGCGGGAATATTCATTGACACATAGGGACCGCCACCACATAGTTATGAGGCCACAAAGGAGGTGAGCACGCTATGCTTACTAAGATGATTGTTCACAATTTTAAGAGATTGAGAAACGTCACTATCCCTTTAGGCCAAGCGGTTGTGTTCATAGGACCCAACAACTCAGGAAAAACAACGGCATTACAGTCACTTGCGCTATGGGACATTGGTCTTCGTGCATGGTTGGCACAAAGAGGAGGAAAGGCATCTCCAGAGAAACGCCCAGGAGTGACAATCAACAGGCGGGATCTTATTGCTCTTCCTGTACCAGCAGCAAACTTACTATGGAATGATCTTCATGTGAGAGAAAGCCATGATCGTAAAACACGAAACATTCGTATTGATATAATTGTCGAAGGTGAAACAAAATGCATGCCATGGAGTTGTGGACTAGAATTTGACTATACATCAGAAGAAGCTCTGATTTGTCGCCCAGTCCGGCTCCCTGGCTATGAAGACAAACCCGTTAAAGACTGCAAGTTCAGTGAAATTCCAGAAGTTTTACTGTCATCGGCAGCAAGTGGAACTCCTGCAGTCGAGGGGAGACAGCCTTGGCCGCGTATATGCTACCTACCGCCAATGTCTGGTCTGGCTACTGTCGAGCCGAAAATAGAAGCAGGACGTGTAGACGTTCTTCTAGGAGAAGGACAGACAGCCCAAGTATTAAGAAATCTGTGTTATTCTGTTTATACATCTCGAACTGAACAGTGGGCTGCTGTCTGCCAAGAAATGGAAACATTATTCCACATTACTCTCTCCCCACCCATATATATTCCCCAGCGTGGAGAGATATTGATGACATATCAAGAGTATGGCAGAACCTTTGATATCTCGTCGGCTGGTCGAGGAGCCCAACAAACTCTACTTCTGTTCGCTTATTTATATGCCAATCCAAATGCTATACTCCTCTTGGACGAACCAGATGCTCACCTTGAAATCCTCCGGCAACGCCAAATTTACAATCGTTTAGTAGCGATTGCTCAAAGTAACAATTCACAAGTGATCGCAGCGAGTCATTCGGAGGTTGTTCTAAACGAAGCTGCGAGTCGAGACGTTGTGGTTGCTTTCGTCGGCACACCACATGAACTTACTGCGGGACAGCCTTCGCAAGTTCTTAAAGCATTGAGGGATATTGGCTTTGATCACTATTACAGTGCAGAACAAAAAGGCTGGGTACTCTATCTAGAAGATACGACGGATTTATTGCTTTTACGGGCCTTTACTGAAGTTCTAGGTAACAAACCTGCTCTCCAAGCGCTCGATGCACCATTTGTTCATTACTTGGCCACAAACCTACCTCAAAAGGCAAGGGATCACTTTCAAGGCTTGCGTGAAGCAAAACCAGACTTGATTGGTTGTGCACTTTTCGATCGGCTGGACAGGCAATTACAATCCGATGGTCCACTAGTTGAACTCACATGGAAAAAGCGCGAAATAGAGAACTACCTTTGCACTCGGGATGTACTGATCCGATATGCTGAAAGCCAGACATCAACTGAGGGACCGCTTTTTGAAGAGGCAGATAGGCCACGACGAAGAGAAGCGATGGAAGAAGCGATCACGGAGTTGGAGAACGCTCTTTTGAATTTGGGACGTCCATCACCTTGGTCGGACGATACTAAAGTTAGCGACGATTTTCTTGAACCCCTATTCAAGAATTACTCTAAAAAACTCGGTATCCCTCTTTGTTTGAGGAAAAGACAGTACTCTAATCTCGTATTTTTGATGTCTCCCGGGGAAATTGATCCTGAAGTAAGTGAAAAGTTAGAGATCATCGCATCAATAGCACATGATGCAAGACCTACTAGTGGTTTTAATGGGCCTGATTGAACCCAATGATATTATTGATAAATTCTGAATTGAATCCCCCCTTTTGTTATAGTATTTAGAGTGTTTCCCCTCCTCACAGCAACAAGGGAGCCGGCACAACGCTGCATCCGGGCATTTTCCAGATCCGCTCTCAGACGTTGAAGCGGAACTGGATAATATCCCCATCCCGGACGACATACTCCTTTCCCTCCAGCCGCAGCTTTCCCGCCGCCTTCACGGCCGCCCAGGATTTTCCGGACGTCTCGAACTCCTCGCAGTGAATCACCTCGGCCTTGATGAAGCCCCGCTCGAAGTCATTGTGAATCGCCCCGGCCGCCTTCGGTGCCTTCGTCTCCGCGGGGATGACCCAGGCCTTCACCTCTTCCTTGCCGATGGTAAAGAAGGAGATGCGGTTCAGGAGCGCGAAGGCCGCCCGGATGACCCGCCCGAAGGCGGGCTCTTCCAGGCCCAGGGGGGCCAGGAACTCCCTCTGCTCTTCCGGCGAGAGGCCCGTCAGGTCGGCCTCGAGCTGGCAGCAGATCCCGATGACCGGGGATGACAGGGCCGCCTTCTCCCGGAAGGCCTCCGCCAGGGACAGGTTGTCTTCCGCCGTGTTGACCACCACGAGCTCGGGACGGATCGTCCAGAAGGAAAAGCTGCGGAGGGAAAAGGCCTCCTCCTCGGAAAAGCCGGCTTCCCGGAGTGGAAGGCCCGCCTCCAGACGCTCCAGGGCACGGGGCAGGATGGCCAGATGGAGCTGATCCAGCGGCTTCATGGCCGTCCGGGACATTTTCCGGAGCTTCTCGAGGCGATTTTCCACGACCATCAGGTCCGACAAGACGAGGTCGTCCTTGAGACGGCGATAGGAGGCGATGATTTCATCGACTTCGGGGATCGAGAAGCCGTCCACGACGTGAAGGAGGCCGTCGGCCCCGCTCAGGCTCTGCCGGAGAGTCTCCCAGGCCTTCTCGCCCGCCGCGTGAACATCGGTTACGGGGATCCGAGCCGGAACCGCCTTGAGATCGGGAAAGGCGGAGGCCAGGCGGTCGAAACGAGCATCCGGAACCGTCGCCTGCCCCCGGATGACCGTCTCGCCGTGGAGTTCCCGGCTCTTCGTCCCGGTCATGATCTCGAAGAGGGTGCTCTTTCCGCTCTGGGGAAGTCCGACAATGCCGATTTCCATCGTGAAACCCCCGTTTTCCCGATCTTATAGCAAGCGTCCCGGCCCCCTGGCAAGGGGAAACCCGGC
>CAYNEJ010000092.1:0-13763 GCA_964396205.1 uncultured Syntrophaceae bacterium | reverse complement strand
TCCCACATGCGAGCCCCCATCGGTGCCTGATTTCTGTAAAAAAAGGGAAAAAAAAGGAGGGGCGGATTGGATATCCGCCCCCCCTTCGTCATCTGTTTTTCCAACCCGTGCTACGGCAACGCAAGCTCCGCGTCAAGCGGGATGACGCCCGTCTTGATGGCCCCCGTTTTGTCCACTCCGGCCCTGTCCAGGGCGAAGACGACCATGAACGGAACCGCCGCGCCGGGAGCCAGGCTGTCCTTGGGGGTGGGCGTGATCTGGGGGAAGGACAGGCGCTTTTGCAGGTCCTCTTCCGAGAGGCTTGCCAGCTCGGCGTCGGTCAGGTGGTTTCCTCCGTAAGAGATGCGGCTCCGGACGATCCGGTCCGCGGCGTCGTACAGTTTCCCCTGGATGCGGATCCGGGTTATGGTGTGGGACGAGGCGTTATGGGCGGTGCCCTCCAGGATCAGCAGATCCCCAAGGAGGACGTTTGGGATCATGCGGCGTCGCACTTGCTGGATCCGGATGTCGCCGGGGTTGACTTCCCCCGACTGAATATCCTTGCCGAAAACGGCTTCCAGGGCGGGAACGGATGCGACAAGGTCCGAGACGACGGCCCGGCGCATGTCGGGATACAGGAAGAAAAACGCCGTCCCGCCGATCACAAGGATCAGGAGCACCGTCAGGAAGATGAGGAGGAACGAGGGGCGCCGCCTCGGAGTCTCCATCGGGGGCGGAAGAGGTTCTTCCTTTTCTTCCCCTGTTTCCCTGCCGGGGGAAGGTCTGTCCGCCGCCGGCGGGGGATAATCCTCAGGCATGCGGCTCTGCTCCACCTCGCGAAGGGTCTCCCGGATCCGGTCCGCCGCCAGCATCACCGTGTCGCCCTGACGGGTCGCATCGAAGGAGGGGGGGCTTCCGGGCAGCAGGATATCGAGATCCGAGGCCTCGGACAGTTTCGGGAGGGGAGCCTCAGGTTCTTCCGCCACCTTTTCCGGCTCGGACCTCACCTCCGGCGGATTCGGATTTTCCTGGAAAAACACGGCCTCGCAGCGGGTGCACCGCACCCAGGCCCCATCGGCCTCCATCAGGGTGTCGTCAAAGCGGTACTTGGTGCCGCATTGTTCGCAACGGATGATCATGGCTCCTCCTTTCGGCGTGGTTTCCTTCCGGCCTGCCGGAAGCCCGGTCCCGCTTTCACTTCTCCGCGCTCAGGACGCAGACGTCGGGAAGAAAGCGGCCCTGTTCGTCGAAATCGAGTCCGTAGCCGACGACGAAACCGTCGTCCATGGTGAATCCGACAAAATCCGCTTCGAAGGGAACCTTCCGGCGGAGCTTTTTGTCGATAAAGGCGCAGACTTTCAGGCTCCTGGGATTCCGGGCGCGCAGGTTCTCCACCAGGTATGTCAGGGTGAGGCCTGTGTCGATGATGTCCTCGACGATGAGGACGTCCCGCCCGGCAATGTCGATCTCGATGTCCTTGGTGAGTTCGATCCGGCCGGAGGTCTCCGTGCCGGAACCGTAGCTGGCCAGGCGGATGAAGTCGATCCGGCAGGGAATGCGGAGGGCCCGGATGAGATCCGCCATGAACATGAAGGCCCCCTTCAGGACACCGATAACGACGAGATTGCGGCCTTCGTAGGCTCTGGAGACCTCTTCCCCCAGTTCCAGCACCCTTTCCCGGATGGCCTCCCGGGAATAGAGGACCGACTTTTTCATGGTCTCCATCGGTATCCCTCCTTATGTTGCCGATTTTCCATATCTTGTGCGCCCATCCCTGTCAACCCGAAATCCTTCCTCACGCCGCGCCACCAAAGGCCCGGGCGAAGGTCTCGAGATGGGATTCGATGATCGCCTCGGCCCGCCGGAGGTCGTCCAGGGTCCGGAACTCCGAGGAAAGGCTGAGAAAGATCCGGTCGAAGGGGGATCGTTCGCATCCCAGGGCGTCGTAGTCGATGAAGGAGATCATGTACTGGGAGCCGTCGAAGTAGTACTTCCCCAGCCGGTTCACGTCGGGGGAGCGGAAGGGCCAGGTAAGCTTGAGCTCAAAATAGGAGAGGGCCTTCTCACGGGTCGGTTCTTCCCGGAAGGCCTGCGGGGGGGGCATGCGGCCCACCCGCTCGCTGATGAGGCGGAAATACTCCTTGGCGAAATCGATGTCCGTCACGCACAGGCCATAGAGATACCAGTCGTCCAGGAGGTCCACCAGGGCCCGCTGCTCCGCCGGGGACAGGTAGGTGTAGCTGGGGCAGAAGTGGCCGTCGCAGAGCTCCCGGCCATAGAAGGAGGCGTCCCGCAGGTCGCGGCCCGCGTTCTGCATCGGATGGAGGAGGCAGCCCACCCGGGTCTCCTCATCGTTGAGGAAACCGACAAACTCGCAGCAGTAGATGACCTCGTAGCGCTTGGCCGGATCCTCATCTTCCATGACGAGGCGCGAGAAGGCCTCCGGGTCGAAATCCGGACCGGCCAGACGGCGGTAGAGGGTGGTCCGCCGCCGGAAACGCCGGACAAGGGATTCCCGGGTGCTGTCGGCGTAGTTGTAGATGCCGCAGCAGGCTCCGCATGACTGGACGCCGGGCTGGCAGAGATGGACGAAGTCGGGACCCTGGTTCATGACGGGCGGGGCCTATTCGAAGACGATCGTTTTCGAGCCGTAGGGGAGGATGCGGTTCTCCAGGTGGAGGCGCACGGCCCGGGCGAGGACGATCCGTTCCAGGTCCTGGCTCTTGAGCTGGATATCCTCCACGGAGTCACGGTGGCTGATCTTGATGACGTCCTGGGCGATGATCGGGCCGTCGTCCAGCTTCTGCGTCACGTAGTGGCTCGTGGCGCCGATGATCTTCACGCCCCGGTCGTAGGCCTGCTGGTAGGGCTTGGGACCAGCGAAGGCGGGAAGGAAGGAGTGGTGGATGTTGATGATCCGGTTGGGATACTCACGGACGAATCTGCTGCTCAGAATCTGCATGTACCGGGCCAGGACGATGACGTCGATTCTCTCCTTCTTCAGGAAGGCGATCTCCCTCGTTTCCTGGCGGCTCTTGGTCCCCGGCGTGATGGGGAAGCATTCGAACCGGAGGCCGAAGGGCTCCACCAGGGACCGCATCTCCTCATGGTTTCCGATGACGAGGGGGACCTCGGCCTGGAACTCCCCCATCCGGTGCCGGAGCATCAGGTCGTAGAGGCAGTGAGGGTGACGGGACGCGAAGATCGCCATGCGGGGGACCGTGTCCGTGAAGTGCAGGCTCCAGGTCATGTCGAACTTCCGGGCCGTGTGCTTGAAAACGCTGCCGATCTCGTCCCGGGGGATGTTGAATCCCTCGAGCTCCCACTCGATGCGCATGAAGAACATCTTCTTCCTCATGGAGGTGTGCTGGGCGGCGTGGACGATGTTGCCGTTCTGCTGGAAGATGAAATTGGAGATGTTCGCCACCAGCCCCTTCTGGTCGGGACAGGACAGGAGCAGGACGGCATTGGGCCCGTTCATGGTTCGTCTCCTCAAGGGTTCGGAATGAAAGGATAATGGAACGTCTTCCCGGGGCTATATAGGAGGAATGGAATTGCAGGTCAAGGGTAAAGATGATAAGAGGACCGCTCCGGCGGTGGCGGGCGCCGCATCATCAACGGCCGGATCGGTAAAGGTGAGAGCATGAGCAGGATCGTCGAGAACGTGAAACTGTCCAACGGCCTTGTCCTGGAGGTGTGGGACCTGTCCCGGCCCATCGCGGCGGACACCACGAAGGTGGAGCTGTACATCCGGGTGAAGGTGACCTTTCACGAGTCCCATTTCGACGACCCCGGACACTATGATATCACGCGGCGGGTCTTCGGTCCCGAAGGGGTTTACGAATACCGGAAGGAGCGGACCTTCGTGAACAACGCCGACCGGGAGGCCGTCTTCGCGGAGCTTTTGGGCGGCTTCCAGACGGACGCCCTCCCGTACCTCGAACGGCCCGACTTCCCCCGGCGATTTTCTCTGAACCGGTATCGGGAGATCCTCCAGAATCCCTGGAAATACCCCGTTCGGATGCCTGATGGAGACGCAACATGAAGGAACTGCTGGCGGACCTGGCGAACGAACAGGCCGCCCTGGACGGTCTGGTGGCGGACATCCGGGAGGACCGGTGGACCGTCATGACCCCCTTTCCCGAGTGGACCGTACAGGACCAGATCAGCCACCTGGCGTTCTTTGACGGAGCGGCGGTTCTGGCGATGACGGACCCGCGGGCCTTTCAGGCGCAGACGGCGTCGTTTCCGCAGGACGAGACGGTCTTCGAGGTCACCCTGGAAAAGGGACGGCGGATGGCGCCGGCGGATCTGCTGGCCTGGTGGCGCCGCGAACGGGAATCCCTCCTGGAGGCTCTCGGCAGCCGGGGAGTGAAAGACCGGATCGAATGGTTCGGTCCCCCCATGAGCGTCCGGACCCTGGCCACGGCCCGCCTGATGGAGACCTGGGCCCACGGACAGAACGTCGTCGACGCCCTGGAGCTCAGGCGTCCCGCCACGGCGCGGCTTCGCCACATCGCCCAGCTGGGATACATCACCTTCGGATGGAGTTTCTTCAACCGGCGTCTCGATCCTCCCGACAAACGGATCCGGCTGGAGCTCCTGGCCCCGGAGGGCGAGTCCTGGGTCTGGGGACCCGAGGCGGCGGACGAGATTGTCCGGGGTACGGCGGAGGATTTCTGTCTCGTCGTCACCCAGCGCCGCCATCCCTACGACACGGGACTCGAGTGCAGCGGTCCCGTGACGGAGCAATGGCTCCTGTATGCCCAGGCCTTTGCGGGTCCGCCGACCTTCGGTCCCCGGCCGGGGAGGTTTCCCAAGACGAGAGAGTGATGGTCCGGACCGGGCGGGATGGCGAGGAATCCTTCCCGTTCTTTCTGTTTGTCTGAAACGATAACTCACGAATATGCCGATGCATACCGGAGACGGAGGGGCTGCCCGCTGCCGGCGCCGCTCCCGGAGGCACCGGTCCCCTGTCCCGTGCGCGCCACGGCCTGCCGGGACGCCGCGAAAGGCGGCCGCGGACTGATGAACTGGGAAGATCTGCTGGTATCCGTTGAAAAGCCCGGCCGGTACATCGGCGGCGAGGTGAACGCCCTGCGAAGGGATCCCGCCTCCTGCCGGCTCCGGTTCGTCCTTGCCTTTCCCGATGCCTACGAGGTGGGCATGTCCCACCTGGGGCTCCAGATCCTGTATTCCATCCTGGGCGCCCGGTCCGACCTCCTGGTGGAGCGCTGCTTCGCTCCCTGGCCGGACATGGAGCGCCTGCTCCGGGAGACGGGTGTCCCCCTCGCTTCCCTCGAATCCCGGATTCCCCTCCGGGACTTCGACCTGGTGGGGTTCTCCCTCCAGTATGAGCTTTGCTTTACGAATGTCCTCAACATGCTGGATCTGGGGGGAATTCCGCTGAGGGCCGCCGATCGTCGGGACAAGGACCCCGTGGTCGTTGCCGGTGGGCCCTGCGCCTTCAACCCGGCCCCCGTGGCGGCCTTCATCGATGCCTTTGCCGTCGGGGAAGGGGAGGAGGTTGTTTCGGAGATCGCCGAGGCCGTGATGGAAGGCCGTGAACGGGGAGAGGGCCGGCGGGCCCTCCTGGAGCGCCTGGCCGGCCTGGAGGGGGTGTACGTTCCTTCCCTGCCGCAGGCGAGGCCCATCCGGAGGCGTGTCGTGGCGGACCTCAACCGGTGGCGTGCACCCCGGCGGCCCGTGGTGCCCCTTGTGAAGGCCGTCCATGACCGGGTGAACCTGGAGATCGCCCGGGGGTGCACCCGGGGCTGCCGTTTCTGCCAGGCCGGCATGGTCTGGCGGCCCGTCCGGGAACGGGACCCCGTTCTGCTCATGGACATGGCCGGGGAAATGCTTTCTGCCACCGGCCACGACGAGCTCTCTCTCCTGTCGCTCAGCTCGGGCGATTACAGCCGGATCGAGCCGCTCCTGGAGTGCCTCATGGCCCGCCACTACAACGACCGGGTCGCCCTGGCCCTGCCTTCGCTCCGCGTGGAGACTCTGACGGAGAGCCTCATCGAGCAGATCCGGCGGGTCCGCAAGACGAGCTTTACCCTGGCCCCGGAGGCGGGGACCCAGCGCCTGCGGAACCGGATCAACAAGGGGAATGCCGAGGAGGACCTTCTCCGGACGGCCTCCCGGGTCTTCGAGGCGGGCTGGCGGTCCCTGAAGCTGTATTTCATGATCGGCCTTCCCGGGGAGACCCCGGACGACCTGGAGGGAATCGCCGCGCTGGCTTACCGGACTTTGGGCGCGGCGGGAAAGCGGGGGCAGGTGACGGTGAGTCTCTCCACCTTCGTGCCGAAGCCCCACACACCCTTCCAGTGGGAAGCCCAGATGTCCCTGGAGGAGACCCTGGAGAAGCAGGGATTTTTCCGGGGCCGGATCCGGAACCGGAACCTGCCCGTCAAGTGGCACGACGCCCGGATGAGCCTCCTGGAAGGCGTTTTCTCCCGGGGGGACGAGCGCCTGGCGGATCTGCTGGAAGAGGCTTTCCGCCTGGGTTGCCGGTTCGATGGCTGGTCGGATCACTACCGTTTCGACCTCTGGGAGGAGGCCATGCGAAAAACGGGCATCGATCCGGCGGATTACCTGAGGGAACGGGAAACCGGCGAGGCGCTGCCCTGGGACGGGATCGACGCCGGCGTGGAGAGGGATTTCCTCCTGGAGGAGCGGGAGCGGGGCCGCCGGGAAGAGACCACGGAGGACTGCCGGACCGGTGGGTGCATAAACTGCGGCGCCTGCGACCACGAGGCCGTCCGCATTGTCGAGGCCGCACAGGAGGCACTCCCGGAACCGGATGTTCAGGAGGGCAGCCGGATGCCCGACGTCGCAATCCCCGTCTGCTACCGGATGACCTTTGCCAAGCGGGGAGCCTCGCGATTTCTCTCCCATCTGGAACTGTCATCGGCCCTTCTGCGGGCCATGAAACAGGCCGGGCTCGCCTTTGTCTTCAGCGGCGGATTCCATCCCCACCCGAAGGTCTCCTTCGCATCGGCAACCGCCGTCGGCATGGAAAGCATGGCTGAGTACCTGGAGGCCCAGGTCCAGGAGAAAGCCCCCTTCCCGTCCTCATTGCCGGAACGAATCAACGCCTTCCTGCCGGCGGGCCTGGAAGTCGAGGTTGTGGAAGAGATTCCTCCATTTGGGTGGTCCCTGGCGGAGCAGGTCACAGGCTTCACGTTCCGGATCACGCTGCCCCGGGAGACCTCCCCGGCGGAGTGGGAGCGATTGGCCGGCCGCGCGGAGGCGTTCCTGGCGGCGGAGAGTTTCTCCATCAACCGGGAGACGAAAGGCAAGGTTACGACCCGGGACGTCCGTCCGCTGGTGAAGCGCCTCTCGGTGGATCCGGCCGCTTTTGCCGTCGAGGCGGACGTGGCCATGGGGCCGGCGGGCTCCGTCCGTCCGCAGGAGATCCTCACGCAGGTCCTCGGCATTCCGAAAGGGGAAGCGACCTGCCTGCCCGTCCTCAAGACGAAGACCTTCTTCCGGTAATTTGCCGGCCCCCCGGCCGCGCCCCCGCGGCTGGCCGGCGTGTACGGGGCGCGGGGGCTGTCACGGGGGCTTCCGCCGTTGCGAAAGCTTTTCCGCAATACGTTGTTTGCGAGCCGAAGTGCCGGAGGGATGGAAAAGCTTTCTGAATGCTCCTCTGGAACCCCCCGGCCCCGCCCCCGCGGCTGGTCGGCGTGCACGGGGCACGGGGGCTCCCGGGAGCGCGACGGTCGCCGGAGATATTTTTTGGTTGACAAACGGTGGCGAATTGCGTAGGTAGCCTTTTCCAATTTTTCTGACAGCGAAGGAATTTCTCCCATGTACGCAGTCATTCAGACGGGTGGTAAACAGCACCGGGTTTCCGAAGGCGATGTCCTGGCGGTCGAGAAGATCGAGGGGCAGAAGGGGGATGCGGTGGTGTTCAGCGAGGTTCTCCTGGTTTCGAAGGAGGAAGATGTCCGGATCGGCCAGCCTTTTGTCGAGGGCGCCAAGGTCGTCGGAGAGATCGTGGCCCAGGAGAAGGGGCCCAAAATCGTCGTCTTCAAAATGAAGCGCCGCAAGGGATTCCGCAAGAAGACGGGACACCGGCAGCTCCTCACCCGAATGAAGATCAAAGAAATATCTCTATAAGCGGAGGATTCGATGGCACACAAGAAAGGACAGGGGAGCTCCCGGAACGGCCGGGACAGCAATTCCCAGCGCCGGGGTGTGAAGGTCTTCGGCGGCCAGAAGATCACCGCCGGGTCCATCATCATCCGTCAGCTGGGAACGAAAATCCATCCGGGGAACAACGTCGGCATGGGGAAGGATTACACCCTCTTCGCCAAGATCGACGGCGTCGTGACATTCGAGAAGCTCGACAAGACGCGCAAGAAGGTCAGCGTTTACGCCGCTGCCTGAGGACGCGGGAAACCGGATCATCCGGAGAACCGTTGTTTCTGGATCGGCCAATGTTTACGGAAAGGCACTTTTTTACAAAAGTGCCTTTCTTTTTTGGGGAGAATGTCAAAAAATAGCTGGCTGCTGCGTTCCCTCGGTGTGATCAACTCAGCAGAAACGTTCATTCTTAAAGAGCCTGGAAAGGCGATTGTCGGCAGTCCGCCATGAAATTCATCGACGAGGCAAAAATCTACGTTAAGGCCGGCGACGGCGGCCGGGGGTGTGTCAGCTTCCGCAGGGAGAAGTATGTCCCCCGGGGTGGCCCCGACGGCGGCGACGGCGGCAAGGGCGGAGACGTGATTCTCGTGCCGACGACGGCCCTGCAGACGCTCCTGGACCTGAAATACCGCCAACATCACACGGCCGACCGGGGGGGGCACGGCGGCGGCAACAACCGTTCCGGCGGAAACTCCCCGGACATCCGGATCCGTGTCCCCGTCGGCACCCTTGTCAAGGATGCGGAAACGGGCGAACTCCTGGCGGACCTGGCAGAGGAGGGCCGGGAGTTTCCCGTCGCCCGGGGCGGCATCGGGGGAAAGGGGAACGCCTTCTTCAAGTCATCCACCCATCAGGCGCCCCGCTTCGCCCAGGAGGGCATGCCCGGCGAGGAGCGGACAATCCTCCTGGAGTTGAAGCTTCTGGCCGACGTGGGGATCGTGGGGCTTCCGAACGTCGGGAAATCCACGTTCATCTCCCGCGTCTCCGCCGCCCGCCCTAAAATCGCCGACTACCCTTTTACAACGCTGATCCCCAACCTCGGGGTTGTCCGCTACGGCGAGGAGAGATCCTTTGTCGTCGCCGACATTCCGGGCCTGATCCACGGGGCCTCGGAAGGCCACGGCATGGGCATCCGGTTTCTCCGCCACATCGAGCGGACCGCCGTCCTGTTTCACATCCTGGACATCTCCGGCGATCCCCCCGTGTCGGGGTGGGAAAACTACGAAACGGTGAACGCCGAGCTCTTGCGGTTCAATCCCTCCCTGATGGCGAAGCCCCAGGTCGTGGCCGTCAACAAGACGGACCTGACGGACGTCCGGGAGAGGCTGCAAAAAGAAATTGACACCTTTGCCGGGAAGGGGGTAAAAATCCTTACCTTTTCGGCAGTTACCGGAGAGGGGCTGCCGGCGGTTCTCCATGCCCTGGCGGCCAGGATCGAGGAGCAGAGGAAACGGATCCCATGAACGATATGCGGAAGGAAGTCTTGGGCCCGGTCAGGCGGGTTGTCGTCAAGATCGGATCGGCCGTCGTGACGGGCGAGGACGGCATCGACCGGGACATCATCGAACAGCTCGTCGGCGAGGTGGCCGGGCTGATCGCGAAAGGCTGCCAGGTGGTCATCGTCACCTCCGGCGCCATCGCCTCCGGCAAGCACCGCATGGGCATCACGACCCCTCTCAAGAGCATGCCCCAGAAGCAGGCCGCGGCGGCCATCGGCCAGGGGCGGCTGATGCGGGTCTACTCGAACGCTTTCGGCCGGCACGGCATCTACGTGGGACAGATCCTGCTCACGATGAGCGATCTGACGGACCGGAAGCGGTTCATCAACGTCCGCAACACCATGGCGACCCTCATGGAGTGGGGCGTGGTTCCCATCATCAACGAGAACGACACCGTCGCCGTGGACGAGATCAAGTTTGGCGACAACGACTCCCTGGCCGCCATGGTGGCCAACATTGTCGAGGCCCACCTCCTGGTCAACCTCACCAGCACGGAAGGGCTCTACGACCGGAATCCCGCCAAGTCCAAAAAGGCGAAGATTCTCCACCTTGTCGAGGAGATCACCGACGACATCCAGGCGGCGGCGACGGACGAGACATCCGACGTGGGGACCGGCGGCATGCGGAGCAAGGTCCTGGCGGCCCGGCGGGTCACCGCTTTCGGAATCCCCTACATCATCGCCTCGGGCAAGCGGAAAGACGTTCTCGCGGACATCATGGGCGGGGAAGAGATCGGTACCCTGTTTCTGCCTGCGGGCGAGCACCTCAACAGCCGCAAGTACTGGATCGCCTTCACTCTCCGCTCCCGGGGGAAACTCGTCCTCGACGACGGGGCGAAGAAGGCCCTGCTGGAGCAGGGGAAAAGCCTCCTGCCCTCGGGCATCCTGGACGTGGAAGGGGAATTCGGCGTCGGGGACCCGGTGATCTGTGTCGATCAGCAGGGGACGCTGCTGGCCAAGGGCCTGGTCAACTTCAGCGCCCAGGACGTCCGGAAGATCATGGGACTCAGGACCTCGAAGATCCAGCAGGTCCTGGGTTACAAGGACTACGACGAGGTCATCCACCGGGACAACATGGCCGTCTCCAGGGAGTCGCGCCGGACGCGGTAGGATCGACAGGATGAAGCGACAAACAGAAGGCCGCCATTCGCAGGGATGGCGGCCTTTTTGAATCGGGTTTCGCGTCAGATCGGATCGGTCTTTCCGTGCAGCGGCAGAGGAGAACTGGTGCCCGCCGGTCAGACGCCGCCGCCCAGCACCTTGTAGAGGGTGACGAGGCTGGCGAACCGGGCGAGACGCAGTGAGATCAGTCCCTGCTCTGCGCTGTAGAGGGAGCGCTGGGCGTCTAGAACACCCAGGTAGCTGTCGATTCCCTTCTCGTATCGTGCGTTGGAGAGGCGGTAGGTTTCCGCAACCGCTTCAACCAGGGACTGCTGCGCCGCGATCTGCTGCTCCACGGTGCCCCGCACGGCAAGGGCATCGGCCACTTCCCGGAAGGCCGTCTGAATCGACTTTTCGTACTGGGCCACGGCCATCTCCCGGGCCACCTTCGTCACCTCGTAGGCCGACCACGTCCGGGCGTCGAAAATCGGTAGAACGATCTGCGGCGCGAAACTCCACGTGGCGGAGCCTGCCCTGAAAAGCCCCGACAGGTCGGCACTGGCGGTCCCGATGGCGGTCGACAGGGAGATGCGGGGAAAGAAGGCTGCCCGGGCCGCGCCGATGTTGGCATGGGATGCCATGAGCCGGTGTTCCGCCGCCAGCACGTCCGGCCGCTTCAATAGCGGTTCGGAGGAGAGGCCGGAAGAGATGTCCCTGGGGGGGCTGAGGCCCGCCAATGATTCCGGCAGGAGCTCCGGCGGCAGGGGCGAACCGGCCAGGAGATTCAGGGTGTTCTCATCCTGCGCCACCAGCTGTGTATACCGGGCGACGCTTCCTCGGGCCGCCTCCGCCAGGCTTTGTGCCTGACTGAGGGGCAGCGCGGAGACCAGCCCCACGTCGTGACGCTTTTGGATCAGTCCGTAGGCCGTCTCCTGCGCTTTCAGCGTGGCGGCTGCCAATTTCAGGTTCTCCCGGTCCGCCGCCAGGGCATAGTATGTGTTCGCCACGGCGGAGATCAGCATGATCTGTGCGCTCCGGCGGTCCTGGTCCGTGGCGATGTACTGCTCCCACGCCTCGTCCTTCAGGCTCTGGAGGCGGCCGAAGAAGTCGATCTCCCAGGCCGAAACGCCGCCCGTGACGCTGTATTTTTCGGTGATGTTCGCCGCTCCGGTGCTCGAGAGATCGGCCGGGACGCGCTCCTTGTACATGCTGCCGGTCGCGTTGACCGACGGCAGCAGGGAGGCCCGCTGAATGCCGTAGAGCGCCCGCGCCTTGTCGACATTCAGGACGGCCAGGCGGAGGTCCCGGTTGTTGGAGAGGGAAGTCTCGATGACTTTCCGCAGGCGCTCGTCCGTGATGAACTCCCGCCAGGGCAGATCCGGGACCTCCGGCGCGGGGGATTCCCTCTTCGTCTCGGTGTAGGCCGCCCCGGTCGGCCATTCAGCGGGAACAGGGGAGGAAGGCCTCGTGTATTTCGGAGCCAGCGTGCACCCCGACAGCAGTGCCACGATCACAACCAGGGAAAGAAGGACATTTCTGTTCATATCATTGTTCCTCCGCCGGGCCGGCATCCTCCGGCCTGACTGCTTCCGCCCCCTGTTTCCCGGGTTTCCGGAAAAGCCTCTCTTTCAGCGTGCCCAGGAATCGATTCCCGCCGCCGGCTCCGGTTTTTTCAAGCCTCCCCCGTTTGCCGAAGACCCGCTCGACCAGGACGTAGAAGAGAGGCGAAAAGATGACCACGAGCACCGTGGCGGTCACCATCCCTCCCAGCACGCCGGTGCCGATGGCGTTCTGCGCCCCCGCGCCGGCGCCGGTGGTGATGGCCAGGGGCAGCACGCCGAAGCCGAAGGCCAGTGAGGTCATGACGATGGGCCGGAAACGCAGCTTCGCCCCCTCCATCGTGGCCTCGATCAGCCCCATACCCCTTTCCAGCCCCCCCTTGGCGAACTGCACGATCAGGATGGCGTTTTTGGTCGTGAGGCCCAGGGTGGTCAGGAGGCCGATCTGGAAATAGACGTCGTTGGTCATCCCCCGCATGCTCGAGGCGATGACGCCGCCGATCACGCCCAGGGGAAGAACCAGCAGGATCGAGATGGGGATGGTCCAGCTCTCGTAAAGCGCCGCCAGGCACAGGAAGATCACGAAGACCGAGAAGGCGTAGAGCAGGGGTGCCTGGGAGCTGGACATCCGCTCCTGGTAGGAAAGGCCGGTCCAGTCGTAGCCGATCCCCTTGGGCAGTTTTGCCACGGCCTCTTCCATGGCCTGCATGGCCTCTCCCGAGCTGATCCCCTGCTTCGGCTCGCCCCAGATGTTGATGGAGGGGAAGCCGTTGAAGCGCGACAACTGGGGAGGACCGGAGGTCCAGCGGCCTGTGGCGAAAGACGAAAAGGGGACCATTTCTCCCTGTGTGTTCCGGACATGGAGTTTTCCCAGGTCGCCGGGCAGCATGCGGTGGGGGGCGTCCGCCTGGACGTACACCCGCTTGACCCGGCCGTCCTTGATGAAGTCGTTGGCATAGGCACCGCCGAAGGCCGCCGAGATCGTGCTGTGGATGGAAGAGATGGGGGCACCCATGGCGCCCGCCTTTCCCCAGTCCACGTCAACCCGGTATTCCGGCACGTCCGGGATGCTGTTGGGCCGGACGGAGGTGAGTCTCCGGTCCTGGGCCGCGAGCCCGAGAAGCTGGTTCTGTGCGTCGATCAGGGCGGCATGCCCGAGGCCGCCGCGGTCCAGCAATTGGAAGTCGACCCCCCTGGCCATGCCCAGCTCGGACACGGCGGGCGGTGCAAAGATGAACACCATGGCGTTGCGGATGCCTGCGAGAGCGCCCATGGCCCTTCCCGCAACGGCCTTCGCCTTCAGGTCTTTCCGGTCGCGGAGCTCCCAGTCCTTCAGCTTGATGAACACCATGCCGTTGTTCTGCGACCGTCCGGAAAAACCGATCCCGTTGATGCCCATCGTCGAGGCCACCGCCTCCTTCTCGTTCTCCTGGAAATAGCGCTCAATCCTTTTTGTGACCTGCTCGGTCTGC
>CAYNEJ010000091.1:0-13894 GCA_964396205.1 uncultured Syntrophaceae bacterium | reverse complement strand
ACCTGTGACATCCACGGTGTAAGCGTGGCGCTCTCCCAGCTGAGCTACCCGCCCTAATCCGGAGGACGCCCTTTAGCAGATCAAAAAGTGTCTTGTCAAGTCCAACCTTGCCAAACACCCCGTCAATGCGTTATCGGCGTCACGGAGTCTCCGCGGGATTCGGGTGCCGCATCCTTCCCTTTTTCCCGGCGCAGGCTTCCTGTAAACAGGGGGGCTTCGTTGGAAGAATCATCCACGAAGGCCACCTTCAGAACGTCGTCCATATGCTCCACGAAGACAATCTCCAGCGCCTTCAGAACGTTGGATGGAACCTCAGCCAGATCCTTCTCGTTATCCTTGGGGATGATAACGGTCTTCAGATTGCCCCGGTGGGCCGCCAGAAGCTTCTCCTTCAACCCCCCGATCGGGAGAACCCTTCCCCGGAGAGTGATTTCTCCGGTCATGGCCAGATCCCCCCTGATTTTCCGGCGGATAAAGGCGGAGGCAATGGATGTCGCCATGGCGATACCAGCCGATGGTCCGTCTTTGGGAATCGCTCCCTCCGGAACATGGATGTGAACATCCACGTCCTTATAGAAGTTCTCCTCCAGCCCGAACTTCTCCGCCCGGGCCCGGACGTAGGTAAGAGCCGCCTGGACTGACTCCTGCATGACGTCTCCCAGTTTTCCGGTCATGACCATCCGTCCCGTTCCCCTCATGAGGGAGGATTCGATGTTCAGCAGTTCCCCCCCCACTTCGGTCCAGGCCAGGCCGATGCAAAGCCCGATCTCGTCTCTTCCCTCTGCTTCTCCATGCCGGAACTTGGGCACGCCCAGGTACTTGGAAATGTTTTTCGAACTGACCTTGAGCTGATTTTTCTTTCCGTTTGCCACGATTTCCCGGGCCAGCTTTCGGCAGATGGACGCGATTTCCCGCTCCAGGTTACGCACGCCTGCCTCCCGGGTGTACTGGCGAATGATCCCGAGAATGGCCCCGTCCGTGAAAAGGATGTGTTCCGTCTGCAGCCCGTTCGCCTCCATGGCTTTCTTGACCAGGAATTTCTTCGCGATATTCAGCTTCTCAGGTTCCGTGTAACCCGCGATCCGGATCACCTCCATGCGGTCCTGGAGCGGGGCCGGGATGGTCTGGAGAACGTTGGCCGTCGTGATGAACATCACGTCGGACAGGTCATAATCCACCTCCAGGTAGTGATCGTTGAAGCTGCCGTTCTGCTCCGGATCAAGAACCTCCAGGAGGGCCGACGATGGATCGCCGCGGAAATCGGACGAGAGCTTATCCACTTCATCCAGGCAGAACACCGGGTTGCTGGTCCCGGCCTTCTTCATGAGCTGCACGATTTTGCCCGGCAGCGCGCCGATATAGGTTCTCCGGTGCCCGCGAATCTCTGCTTCATCACGCACGCCTCCCAGGGAAAAACGGACGAATTTGCGGTTCGTGGACCGGGCCACGGACTTGGCGATGGAGGTTTTCCCCACCCCTGGAGGTCCTACGAGACAGAGGATGGACCCTTTGTTCTTCTTGACCAGGCTTTGCACCGCCAGATACTCCAGGATCCGCTCCTTCACCTGCTTGAGCCCGTAGTGATCTTCCTCGAGGATGGCTTCGGACTCCTTCAGGGTGAAGGTATTGTCCGTCTTCTCGAACCAGGGAATGTCGAGGAGCCAGTCGATATAATTTCGGACCACCGTCGCTTCCGCCGACATGGGGGCCATCATCTGCAGTTTCTTGATCTCCTGGCGGACCTTCTTCTCCGCCTCTTCGGAAAGCTTCTTTGCCTTTAGCTTCTTCTCCAGTTCCTGAATCTCGTTCTTGAAGTCGTCCTTCTCACCCATCTCTTTCTGAATGGCCCGCATCTGCTCGTTGAGGTAGTAGTCTTTCTGGGTCTTTTCCATCTGCTTTTTGACCCGTTTCTTGATCTTCTCCTCCACCTGCAGAATCTCAATCTCGCCGACCATCAGCTCATATACTGCTTCCAGCCGTTCGTTCAGGTTCGTGATCTCAAGAACCCGCTGCTTTTCCTCCAGCTTGACGTTCAGATGGGAGACGACGATATCCGACATCTTGGCGGCGTCATCCATGGCGGTGACGGTGGCGATCATTTCAACGTGGATCTTCTTGCTGAGCTTCACGTAACTCTCAAAGGCTTCCTTGAGGTTTCTTACCAAAGCTTGTGTTTTAACTTGATCTTCGCCTTCGTTATCTGCCATCTCCCGGACGCGCACAAGGAAATAGTCTTCGCTGGGAAGGTATTCTTCAATGACTCCCCTGCTCTTGCCCTCGACCAGCACCTTCACGGTGCCGTCGGGCAACCGCAACAGCTGGATGATGATGCCGATGGTTCCGATCGAATAGATGTCTTCTTCCGCAGGCTCGTCCTTCTGAGCCAGCTTCTGCGCCACCAGAAAGATTCCCTTCTCGTGTTTCATGGCAGATTCGAGGGCGGAAATCGATTTCTCCCGGCCCACAAAAAGGGGCACGATCATATGAGGGAAAACAACTACATCCCGAAGCGGCAGGAGCGGAATGGAAACGATCCTGAATTTGTTCTCATCGGCGGTACTGTCAAATATGGCCACTGGTTCACCCGTTATTTCGTTTCATTATTTTACGGCAGCCGGTTTTACACGCTCAGGCCGTCTCGGTTTTCTTTTCCATGACGAAGAGCGGCATCTCTTTCCGGAGCACCACTTCGTCGCTGATTATACACTCCTGGATATCGCTCCGGGAGGGGAGTTCGTACATGATGTCCAGCATCGTATTTTCGAGAATCGCCCTCAGTCCCCTGGCGCCGGCCTTGCGGTCCACGGACAGCTTGGCGATGGCGCGGAGGGCCGCATCCGTAAATTTCAGAGTTACATTCTCCATTTCAAAAATTTTACGGTATTGCTTGATAATCGCGTCTTTCGGTTCCACAAGGATCCGAATCATGTCGTCCTGGTTCAGTTCATCCAAGGTCGACACGACGGGAAGCCGGCCGATGAATTCGGGGATCATCCCGAATTTCAGGAGATCTTCCGGCTGAACCTCAGCGAGAAGTTCACTCAGCCGTCGATCCCGCTTGCTCCGAACCTCGGCGCCGAACCCCATGGAAGTGGCACCGATGCGCTTGGCGATAATATCTTCAAGCCCGTTGAAAGCACCGCCGCAGATGAACAGGATGTTCGTTGTGTCTACCTGTATAAATTCCTGCTGGGGATGCTTCCGTCCTCCCTTCGGCGGAATGTTCGCCAGGGTTCCCTCGATGATCTTCAGCAGAGCCTGCTGGACACCTTCCCCCGACACATCCCGGGTAATCGACGGATTCCCGGACTTCTTGGCGATCTTGTCGATCTCGTCGATATAGACGATCCCCCGGGATGCCCGCTCCACGTCATAATCGGCGTTCTGCAGGAGGCTCAGAATGATGTTCTCCACGTCCTCTCCCACATATCCCGCCTCCGTCAGGGTCGTCGCATCGGCAATGGTGAAGGGAACGTTCAGGATCTTTGCCAGAGTCTTGGCGAGCAACGTCTTACCAGAACCCGTGGGACCGATGAGAAGGATGTTGCTCTTGTGGATTTCCACGCCGTCAAGGCTGACATTCGAGGAAAGCCGACGATAGTGGTTGTAGACCGCCACGGAGAGCACCTTTTTCGGCTTTTCCTGGCCGATGACGTACTGATCCAGGAAAGACTTGATTTCCCTGGGCTCCGGGATCGCCTGGCGGGGCTCGTCGAGAAGGGGCGCATCAGCCTCCTCTTCCACGATACACCGGCAGAGTTCAATGCATTCATCACAAATATAGGCCGTAGGCCCGGCGACGAGTTTGCGGACCTCGTTCTGGCTCTTGCCGCAGAACGAACAGTACAGCATTCCCGGCCCGCCATGCACATCCCGTCCTTTTCGAACCATGTTGATCTCCTGTCTCCGATGCCGGTTGGTTGATTCCTTCCGGCCATGGCCTCTCCGACCGTAAATCGGGATCCTGCGCTATCGGTTGTCCTTCACAGGCCTTTTCCGGAGGACCTCATCGATGATCCCGTATTCCCTGGCCTGCTGGCTCTCCAGATAATAATCCCGCTCAGTATCCGCCTGCACCTTCGATAGGGGTTGTCCCGTCAACTCGGACAGGATCGTGTTCAATCTGTCCTTCAGGCGCAGGATCTCCCTCGCCTGGATATCGATGTCCGTGGCCTGTCCCTGAAATCCGCCCAGAGGCTGATGGATCAGAATCCGTGAATGCGGAAGGGCGAAACGCTTTCCCTTCTCCCCTGCTGCCAGCAGTACGGCTCCCATGCTGGCGGCCTGTCCCATGCAGAAGGTATGGACAGGACAGCGAACGTATTGCATCGTGTCGTAAATGGCGAGCCCCGAACTGACATGTCCGCCCGGCGTGTTCAGGTAAAAGAAGATTTCCCTGTCCGGATCTTCCGATTCCAGATAGAGAAGCTGGGCAACGATTAGGTTGGAGACATGATCGTCGATCGGCGTTCCCAAAAAAACGATCCGATCTTTCAGCAGGCGTGAATAGATATCGAAGGCCCGCTCTCCCCGACCGTCCTGTTCCACAACCATGGGAATCAGAGGCATCAGACAACCTCCCCTGTACCGCCAGACGCCTCTACAGGCGTGATCTTCCCGCGGTCGATGATAAAATCGAACACCTTTTCGTTCCGCAACTCCAGGCGGATGTCTTCGATTCGCTCCTCATCCTCGAACTGCTGCCTCAACGCATCGACAGAAGTCCCTCTCTTGGAGGCCAATTCATTGATCCTGCTCTCCACTTCTTCATCACTCGCGTCGATTGCCTCGATCTGGGCGATCTTCTTCAGGAGCAGGATCGATTTCACAACCTTTTTTGCTTCTTCGCGCATCTTTTCGAGTTGTGAGAAGGCCTGCTTGGCAGCCTGCTCCCTGGGAAGTCCCTTCGCCATCAGGGATCGCTGCAGATCGCCCATCATGAGGATCACCTGGCGATCCAGAAACGATGGTGGAATTTCAAAATCATGGGCTGTTATCAGCTTTTCCAGGATCTGGTCCCGCAGGGTGGCCCGGGAGCGCGCTTCCGCCTCCTCTCCGAGGGATTTCCGGAGGTCGGCGCGGAACTCGTCCATATTTTCATACTTTTCGAAGTTCTTGACAAAATCCTCGTTTACATCGGGAAGCTTCTTTTCGCGGATGTCCCTGATCTTCACCTTGAAGACCGCTTCCTTGCCGGCCATTTCCGTGACTCCATACTCCGCCGGGAAGGTGATGGGAAACTCTTTCTCCTCTTCCTTGGCCATCCCAATGAGTTGATCTTCAAACCCCGGGATAAACCGGCCCGATCCCACTTCCAGGAAGTATCCGTCCGCCTTCATTTCGTCCCGGACCTCGCCATCCAGGGAGCCCTCGAAGTCGAGTGTGACGAAATCACCATGGCCGATCGGCCTGTCGCTGCCGAGTTCTCCAAGCGTGGCGAACATTTCCCGGATCTGCTCGATCCGCCGGTCTACATCCTCGTCGGATATGGAGATCTCCGGCTTCTCCAACTCCATCCCGGAGTAATCTTTCGGCTCGACCAGCGGTTCCACTTCCACAGTTGCTGTAAAGGAAAAGCTCTTGTCGGGCTCGATCCCTTTCTGGTCGATGACCGGCTGCGCCACGGCCTGGATATCATGGGCCTGCAAAGCATCCCAGTAATGCCGATTCACCAGGCTGGTTACAGCTTCTCCTTCCGCCTGATCCTTATAATATACCTCCAGAACCTTCCTTGGCACCTTTCCCTGCCGGAAGCCCTTGACATGGGCCTTTTTTCCGACCTGGCGGTAAGCCGTCTCCAATTCCTTCTTCACGTCCTCCCAGGGAATGTCAAAAGACAGTTTTTTCTGGACCGGACTGATCTCTTCAATCTGCACCGCTGTTGTCGTTTCCGTCACAATCGCTCTCCTGAACTGGGATAACGGCTGATGGAGAAAGGGGGTCGGGAACAAACCCTGGAATGGCCTTGAGAGAAAAATGGAGAATGAACCCTGATCACGTCACCCGATAAATCCTGAACCCTCCAGCCGTGGTATGATAATCATCCTACAGGGGTGCGTCAATAGTGAAAAGAACCCGTGCTGTCAAGCAAAACCTAACCCATGGCGGGGAAAGGAGATTTCTGCGGAAGGTGACATGACCCGTGCGTCCGGACTGCCGCTCCCACCCCTGCGCTGCCGGCATTTGGTTCCGATGGGTATTTTAAATTGCATCCCTTGCTCTCTGGGATTCTTTTTCCCTCGTTTTCTCAGCCAGACGTGATTCCCTCCTGATCTTCGCTTCCCTGTTGCGGCGTTCGTCAACGGCCGTCTCCAGAATCAGTTCCGGCAGGGGCACAGGGCGGCCATTCTTATCGAGAGCCACGAATGTCAGATAGGCCGTAGATGTATGGCGCCTTTCACCGGTGACAACATCCTCCGATTCCACACGAACCCCGACCTCCATGGAGGTTCGCCCCACAAAATTCAGGCTGGCCCTCAGAGTGACCAGGTTTCCAACAAACACGGGATGGTAAAAGTCAAGACGGTCAATGGATGCCGTCACGGCCATTGAGCCCGCATGTCGCATAGCGACGACTCCGGCAACCGTATCAATGAGCTTCATGATAACTCCGCCATGGACGTTCCCGGCGGGATTCGCATCCTGGGGATTCATCACCTGAGCCATCACGGCAGAACTATCTTGTATTGATTTTGCTTTCATTTCTTTTCTCCCATCATCCAATCTCGATCAGCTGCAATATACAATGTGCCGCAACGGCGGGGTGAAACCCCGATACCATGGTTGGTTCCCTGTTTTGATGACTCATGGTCTGCCAACGACCATTTCCGAGCACAGCCGTACATAAATTTTGAGCGTAGCTGGATATTTCGAGACTGTAAACAAAAGGGCATGGGGTGTGAAAATGGCCGTTTTGTTGATGGTGCGAGAGAAGGGATTTGAACCCTTATGGTTTTACCCGCTGGATCCTAAGTCCAGTGCGTCTGCCAGTTCCGCCACTCTCGCAATTTAAAAGAGGTTTTGCTTTTATACGCAGGATCCCGCCACTTGTCAATGAAGGGTTCCAAGATCGTAAGGCCCTCTCCGCCGGATCGACTGCCGGATCCGCAGGTGCCGGATACCCCTGCCCGATTGAAAATCAGCAGGCGGTGCGCACGATATGTCAGACCGTGTGGACGGTCAAGTCGAAATGTTGCGAATGCGTTGTGCGGTATCCCGCCAGAACGGGCAGAGTGATCTCCGGCTGCGAATGGCAAGGGCGGCCCGCACCGGTTCCACGGGCGATGTCACGTATTGCCATCATTCGGTTCGTCATGTTAAGAAGCAGAATAAATTGACGAAATGGCGCAAACCGGCATTCAGAACCGTGGAGGTCGCCACGTGTGGCTTCATGATCGCATGAAACATGTTTTCAGCCCTTTCCTCATCGCCGCTCTTGTCTTTGTTGCATTTTCGGCTATCCCCGTTCAGGCCGTGGAATCCGTAAATGGAGGCAAGCCGTCCGCCCATTGCGTTTCCTCGGTCAGGATCCTTGTCGGCTACTGCAGCAAGTATGGAAGCACCCGCCAATACGCCCTCTGGCTCCGCGAACACATTCCTGCCGACATCGCGGAACTGGACAGCGAGAAACCGGACATCTCCCGTTATGATCTTGTTATTATCGGTAGTTACGTGCGGACCGGAAGGATCGCCGCCTCCTCCTTCATCAGGAATCACTGGCCCCTTCTCCAGAACACAAAGATCATTCTTTTCACCGTGTCGGGAACGCCACCGGACCATCCGGCCCTTGCCGAAATCTATGCAAGAAGCTTCCCCTCCGAAATGAGAAACACGATGATTCATCATGCCCTTCCCGGGCGGCTAATCCGGAAGGATTTGAGCCTTTTCGACAAGATCCTGCTATTCTTTGGCAGGAATTTTGAGAAGGATGAAGTCATCCGAAGGACCATGCAAGCCGATTACGATCATGTCCGCCGGGAGAATCTGGAACCCCTCATTTTGGACATCCGGAAAATCATGCAGTCGGGATGCGGTGAACGCCAATCGGAATTTCCCGGCAATCCGGACCGTACGGATCCCTGAGGGGAGGCACCACAAAAGCCGCTTATTCCTGAAAACAGCCGGGTGGGCGATTCCATCCGATCGGATTTTTCAGCATCGGCAGGCCGATCCGTCCAACCAAAATGGCGTAATGACGATGATCGGGTTGACTTGCCACCTGACATTCATTAGGGTGCTGTCCTGATTGTCGTTTTGTGCACATTCGCAGCGGAATGTCGAAGTGCCTTCAATGGAAGTCGTCATTGCTTCAATCCGGCCCCGCAATACGGTATCGGGCTCTTCATTTCATCGGATTGAAACAGCATTCCTCCGCATTGATCGGGTGAACGGATGGCGTTTGGAAAATCGGTCGCCGGGAACAAATCCCGAAAGATCTTCCTCATTTTTTTCCTCCTCTCTTCCCTTGTACCCATTTTTTTCATGATCTACATGACCTATGAATATCTTCTTCCACAGGCCGGCACACGGGACCTGGACGAGATCAGGCAAACGATCATCTTCGGCCTTCTCGTGATGCTCCCGCTGCCGCTGGTCAGTTTTCTGCTTATGAACCGCTGGATCGCCTCCCTGGAGGTTGTCACGGGCGAAATCCAGGCCAGATCGGCAGAAGTGACGGAAGGCAGGGTTGCCTTCTCCGATCAGGGCATCGACGTACAGAAGAAAGTGCCGAAAGAAATACTGGTCCGGGAAGCAAATTCAAGCCGCGACAATGAAATCCGCGTTTTAATCGACTCCTTCAACTCCGTTTTCCAGACCGCTGCGGACCAGATCGCGGAACGCCAGCGTCTTCGGGAGTTGCTTGCAAAATTGATTGCCATCGCCGCCGACCTGACATCGGAGTTGGACTTCGACCGGCTGCTCCCCCTCATTGTCGGCGAGGTGACAGCGGTGATGGGTGCGGAGCGAACCAGCCTGTACGTCATCGACTGGGAACGGGATGAGATATGGACAAAAGTGGCGGAGGGGATTCCCCCGATCCGCCTGCCCTTCGGCAAGGGGATCAGCGGCCGGGTCGCCCAGACCGGCGAGACCATCAATGCTCCCGATGCCTGGGAGCTTCCCTATTTTGACCGCACCTTCGACGAGAAAAACGATTTTCGGACCCGTTCCGTCCTGTGCGTCCCGATCAAAGGCAGATTGGGCGAGAGAATCGGAGTGCTGCAGGTCATCAACAAGCTCGTCGGAAAGCAGTATTTCGACATGGAGGACGAGGTCTTCATGAGCGCCCTCAGCTCCCAGGTCGGGATCGCCCTGGAAAACTCCCTGCTGGTAGAGGAGGTCCGGCTCTCCTTCACCAGTTTCGTGGTCACGATGTCCGCCATCGTGGACGCCCGTCACCCCTTCACCGCGGGCCACTCGGAACGGGTCACCGAGTACTCACTCTTGATCGCGTCGGACCTGAAGCGCCTGTCCATTGACCGGGAAGCCCTGCGTTACGCCGCCCTGCTTCACGACATCGGCAAGATCGGAGTCAGCGACGCCGTTCTGCTGAAAAATGGGCCGTACACGCCGGAGGAGCGGGAGGAGATGAACCGGCACCCGGTCATGACGAGGAGCATCCTGGAGAAGCTCCGGTTTCCCAAGGCTCTTTCCCGGGTACCCGTCATTGCGTGCTACCATCATGAAAAGATGAACGGACAGGGATATCCCGACGGGCTTACGGGGGAGCAGATCCCCATGGAATCGCGGATCATCGCCGTGGCGGACGTCTTCGACGCCCTGACCTCAAAACGGGATTATCCCAAGTACGACGAGGACTCGCTGTTGACCTCGGACCCACTGCCGCTGGAGAAGGTGGTCTCCATCCTGAAGGATGGGGCGGGAACCCAGTTCGATCCCGTTGTCCTGGAGAGTTTCCTGCGTTGCCTTCCCAAGGCTTTGCTGATGTACCGGGGGGCTCATTTCGACCCCGAGTATGTCGATTCGTTCCTGCGGACCCACGAACATGCGGACGCGCGGGTCACAATCCACTGATCCGCGCTTCCCTTCTACCTGCCGGTCCTGCACGGAAACCCTGAAAAGCATCCGGCCCCGGCCCTCGAATTCCCTCCTGCGGGCTCATTCTCCCACATCCACACCGATTCCCTCCCCTACAACAGGCGGGTGACGGCAAAGCGGTCGTCCCGGTCCGCAAGATTCAGGGCATGGTTCGGAGTAAGCAGCGAACTGGCTACCTCCGCAAGATGCCTCCGGCCGACCGTTTCCGCGGCGACCATCTGTTCCGCTGTCGGAGGCGGGTAAGGCTGTCCGGGCACGGGAATGTATCCCATGATGTGAAAGGGGATGTCGCGGCTCACCGAGGCCAGCCAGGCGGCAATCCCTTCCACCTGGTCGAGATCCACGAGTCCCGGCACATAGACGACGTTCACCTTCAGGTTCATGCCTGCTTTGTGGGCGGCGGCCACATTGTCGAAAACCCGTTTCCGGTCCTGCCCCGTGACGGCCCGGTGGAGATCCTCGTCCCAGGCCTTGAGTCCGACGTTGGCCCCGTCCAGGTGCGGCAGGGGCAGCCTGCTGCCGTTCGTATGGCCCAGGCGGGTGCCGACCCGGAGCTCCTCCTTGGCGAAGCGGAGCAGCTCCGGCAGGTCCTTCGCCACCGTGGGTTCCCCTCCCATGAAATACAGGTTCTCGATGGCCAGGCGGCGAAGGGCTTCCTTGATCTCCTCCGTTTCCAGGTAGCGCTCCGGCGCCGGCGATGCGAGGCCCGGCTTTCCCCCGGGACCGCTCCGCAGCTTGTAGCTGCACGTGGGGCAGCGGAAGGTGCACCCGTAATTGTGGACGGTCGCGAATCGGTGCTGCTTGTTGTAAGTCAGTTTGTAGAAGGCCACGGTTCAGTCCTTTCTTTCATGGCGGCTCAGCGGCTTCCGACGGCCGCTCTCCTTGAGGTTCATCATATTCCCCCGTAACGGGTGGCGCTGATGATGGGCTTGCTCAGATACAGGCCCAGGGAGGCGCCGATCATGGATCCCGCGATCCCCTGGGCGGTCTGGAGGGCGATGTACCAGGGCGCGAAGAACTGGTGCCAGATGAAGGGGGCGGAGAAACAGTAAAAATAGAGATAGACCGTCAGCCCCCGCAAAAATCCAGCCCCCAGTGCGTTTTTCATGGAGCCCAGGTAATTCCCGGTGGCAAGGAAATACAGTTCCAGCATGAAGCTTGCGAGGAGCGCGTAGGGCCACCACAGGGGATTGAGGCCGCTGGAGATCGTCTGGGCCAGGAGGCTGTGCCCGCAGATGATCAAGGTGGCCGTTCCCGCCCGGGGAATGAGACGGATGCCGATGAACAGCGTGGCCGTATAGGGTATGGAAAAGAAGAACGACTGGATCATGGGAATCCGGCTCAGACCGAACTTGAACGGCAGGATGGCGATATAGAGAAGGCTGCAGAACAGGGCCACGGTGACCAGGTCCTGGATGCTGAAAGACGGAATCGCCCTGCGCGTCCACAGGACGTGGAAAAGGACGGCGCCGAGGATGGCGACGAGGATCAGCGAACCGACGTAAAGGTTCATGAGAACGCCCCCTGGAACATGACGAGCAGAACCATCCCCGTCGTGGAAAATCCAAGGACGAGCCAGTCCCGCGGGGAAAAGCGCAACTCCCGTACCGGGGTCTTCGTTCCCGTGAACGCCCGGACCTCGGCGGCAAGGGCGATGCGCCGGGCGTTTCTCAGGCTGTCGATGATCAGCGGCGGCAGGAGGTAGCGGCAGGCCCGGAATCCCCCCCGCACGCCCTTCAGGTCGAGCCCGCGCAGTTTCTGGGCCAGCAGGATGCGGTTCGCCTCCTCAATCAGGGCGGGGAGGAAACGGATGCTGACCGTGACCAGGAATCCGATCCGCCCGGGCACGCCCAGCCTCTCCATGCCGAGCAGCAGATCGGACGGATACGTGGACATGACGATGACGGCGCTCAGGAGCATGGCCGAAAACAGCCGGAGGCTCTGCAGTGCCCCGTACAGGATCCCTTCCCGGTAAATGGCGATCCCTCCCGTGATTCTGCCGAGGAGACCGGAATCGGGGGACACAAGCGTCACGATGGCGGTCCGGGGCTCGAGGCCGTAAAAGAACCCCTGGGAGATCATGGTGAAGCACAGGGCCGTCGCCATGAGCACGGCCGTCGCGCGGACGGTTCCGCGGGCCGGGCGGAGCAGCCCGAAGGCCCCCAGGAGCACAGCAAACAGGAGACAAAGACCGAGGGGCGTCCGGAGCGCGACGATCAGGATGGCCCCCAACAGTCCAAGAAGGATCTTGGCCCGCGGATCCAGAAGGTGCAGAAAGGTCTCCCTATCCAGATACTTCATCGTTTTCCGCTTTGCCGCGCCGCAGGGTGATCCGGCGTCCCGCCGTGGCGGCTGCCTTTTCGTTGTGCGTCGTGAAGACAACCGTCCCGCCGCCCTTGGCATACTCGAAGATGAGGGAAAAGAGCCTGTGCCAACTCCGGTCGTCCAGCCCCGTTGTCGGCTCGTCGAGGAGAAGGATTTCCGGCCCCATGGCCATGACGGAAACCACGGCCAGGATCTGCCTCTGCCCCCGGGAAAGGGTCTGGGGATGGCGCGTGCGGAAGGCTCCCAGTCCGGCAATGTCCAGGTAATGGTTCACGTCCGCCTTTTTGCCCAGCCGGGCGGGCCCGAAGGCGATCTCCCCTTCAACCGTTCCCGCGAAGAGCTGTTCGTCCGGATTCTGGAAAAGAAATCCCACGCGCCCCACCAGCGATTCCAGTTTCGGCCCGGCAATTCCCAGAACGGTGATCGTTCCGCGGGCGGGCCGAAGGAGTCCTCCCATGATCTTCAAAAGGGTCGTCTTGCCGCTGCCGTTGTCACCCTGCAAGGCGACGACCTCCCCGCGCCGGATCTCGACGTTCAGTCCGGCCAGCACCTCAGCCCCCCGACCATATCGGAAATCGACGCCCTCGAGGGCAAGCATCACCGGAGCGGCCGGCGGACCGATGTTCCGTCCAAGTGCCGGGATATCGCCGGTCCCTCCGTTCCCGGAGATCTGTCCATTTTCCAGCGTTACGACCCGGTCCATCAGGGGGAGGGCTTCTTCATACTGGTGCTCCACCAGGACGACGGTTTTCCCCTCCTCCTTCAAGCTCCGGACGATGCCGTAAAATTCCCGCCTGCCCGCTGCGTCCAGATCCGTCGTCGGCTCGTCGAAGAGAAACACCTGCGGCCCCATGGCATAGATGGAGCTGATGGCGAGGCGCTGCTTCTGCCCGCCGGAAAGCTTGAACGTCTCCCGTCTCCGCAGGTCCCAGAGCCCTATCGAGCGGAGGGCACTGTCCCGGCGAAGCAGAATTTCCTCCCGGGGCAGCAGGAGGTTCTCGCAGCCGAAGGATACATCGTCCTCCACCCGCATCATGAAGATCTGGCTCTCCGGGTTCTGGAAGACCGTACCCACCGTGCGGGCGATCTCCCGGAGGGGCCTCCCGGACGGCGAAAAACCGCCCACCCGGACCGCACCTGAGATCTCCCCGGCAAAGACGTGAGGGACGAGCCCGTTGAGGCAGTACAGGAGCGTCGACTTCCCGGACCCGGATCTCCCGCGGACCAGGACCGCCTCGCCCGGCTCGATCCGGAGGCTGATATCGCACAGGGCCGGTTTGTCCACGCCGGGATAGGTAAAGGTGAAGGAATCGATTGCAATCATGTCGCCGGCCGGTTGAAGCGTCGCCGGGCGCCCATCCGACACGGAACGAAGATGTCCCGTGCGGCTGGATGGCCCGGTTCAATCAAAATGAAAGGTGACCTCGGTAAACCAGGACCGTCCCGGAGCCCGGTAGTAGTCGTAGTAGGTCCGGTCCAGGATGTTGTCCAGCGAGATGGAGACGGTTGC
>CAYNEJ010000090.1:0-14082 GCA_964396205.1 uncultured Syntrophaceae bacterium | reverse complement strand
GTGGAGACGATGGGCCTCCGGGGAGCCCCGACGGCCGGCATCACCCTGACCGGGTGCACCGTTCCCGCAGACGCGCTCGTGGGCGAGGCCGGTGGAGGATACGCTCTTCTCGACCGGATCACGGACTGGATCAAACTGTCCCTGTCGGCCATGTCCGTCGGCCTCGGGGTCGCCTGCATGGAGATCTCCACCGGGCACGGCAAGGGAAAGAAGGCCTTCGGCAAACCCATCGGCCTGTTCGAGGGCGTGGGGGCGAAGCTGGCCATCATGTTCACCCTGAACGACCTGGGGCGGATGCTGACCCTCCGGGCGGCCTGGAGCACGGACCACCAGGAGACGGAGGCCCCCATCCTCACCGCCTCCGCCAAGCTCTTCACGAGCGAGTCCGTCAACAAAATCGCGGATCTGGCCATGCAGGTCCACGGCGGTCACGGGTACATCAAGGGAACCGCCGTGGAGCGCCTGTACCGGGACGCCCGCTTCGCCGAGCTTGCCTACGGCACCTCGGAGATGCAGCGGGCCTTCATCGCCCGGGACAGCCTGAACCGCTACAAACCTGCCTGACCGGCAGTTTCATTCAACCCCGATACCAGGACGGCAGGGGCCTCTCCGGGGCCCCTGCCTCCGATCCTCAACCCCAAATCGCGCCTTCCCCGGGGGAGTTTGTCCGCCTTGCGGGGAATCCTGGCCCAAAGGAGGCTGATTTCATGAGTTCTCTTTCTTCGTTTCAGAGGAATGTCATCCGCAGAACCAGTGTCGGCGATATCCTGGTGCGCTCGACCGCGCGAGAACCAAACCGCCGTATCCTCCGTTTCCGGGAACGGAGCTTCACATATCGGGAGCTGAACGAAGCCGTCAACCGCTGCGCCCACGGCCTGGCAAAACAGGGCATCCGGAAGGGCGACCGGGCGGCCATCCTTTCCCATAACTGCCATCATTTCGTCATTTACTGGTGGGCCCTCATGAAACTGGGGGCCGTCATCACCCCCCTGAACTTCATGCTCAAGGGAGACGAGATCAAGTACATCATCAATCATGCGGAGCCAAAGGCTTTCTTCGTCGAGGACGCCCTCATTCCCCAGCTCGGCGACGCGACGGATGAACTCAAGAGCGTCAAGGTGTTCGGTTTCATCAACCTGTCGGGCAAGGAAGCGCCGGCGGGATGGATGAACATCGAAGACCTCTGGAAGGAAGAGAATCCCGCCACGGAGCCGGAAGTGGAGATCGATTACGACGATCCGGCCATCCTCCTGTACACATCGGGAACGGAGGCGGCGCCGAAAGGGGTCCTCAACTCGCACCTGAACTTCTACATGGTCCTCCTGAGTGCACTGGCCGATCTGAAGGTCACGGAGAGGGACGTCCTCATCGGCGGCATCCCCCTCTACCACGTGGCGGCCATGTACCTGTGCATCGCCAGTTTTGCCGTGGGCGCCCTCTACGTGATGGAGTACGCCCCGGATCCCGTGGAGATCCTCAAGCTCACCCAGGAGGAAAAGATCACGTACTGGATCTGGCCCCCGGCCCTGTACCTGTATTTGCCCATGGTGCCCGACTTCGAGAGCTACGACCTGAGCTCCCTCCGGCTGTGCATCGTCTTCGGGGCCCTTGCGCCACCGGCCGTCCTGGATCGCTGGCGAAAGCTGCTTCCCGACACGGAATTCATGAATTACTACGGCCAGACCGAGATGAGCCCCCTGGGGACCTGCCTCCAGCACCATGACATGGCGAAGCGGCCCGACTCGATCGGCCGTTCCCACCTGCCCCTCGAGCTGAAGGTCTTCGGTCCCGACAACCGCGAGGTCCCCCGCGGCGAGACTGGGGAACTGGTGGCCCGGGGTCCCTCCGTCATGCTGGGTTATTACCGGGAAGAGGAAAAAACGGCTTACACCTTCCGGGGCGGCTGGCACCATACGGGCGACATGGTCCGGATGGATCACGAGGGGTTTGTCTACTTCGTCGACCGGGCGAAAGACATCATCAAGACGGGCGGGGAGAACGTCTCTTCCCAGGAAGTGGAGGCGACCCTGTTCAAGCACGCCAAGGTGGCCGACGTCGCCGTCATCGGCATGCCCGACGACCGGTGGTCCGAAATTGTCACGGCCGTCATCGTCCCGCGCCCGGGGCAACCCCTGGAGGAAAAGGAAGTCATCGACTTCTGCAAGAATGAGCTGGCCGGTTACAAGGTCCCGAAAAAAATCATCTTCACGGACGCCCTGCCGCGGAACCCGAGCGGCAAGATTCTGAAGAACATCCTGCGGGAAAAGTTCGCGCAGGGATGACAGGCATGGCCGCCCCCGCGCCCCGGACAGGCCGACCAGCCGCGGGGGCGCGGCCGGGGGTTTCCAGAGGAGCATTCAGGAAACGTTTCCGACAACCCGGCGTCCCGGATTCTGCATGTTTCCCCGCGGAAAAGTTTCCGCGACGGAGGAAGCCCCCGTGACAGCCCCCGCGCCCCGGACGGACCAACCAGCCGCGGAGGCGCGGCCGGGGAGTATGCCGAGATCCATCACAAATAAAGAAAAGGAGAACCATCCCATGTTCCAGGAGTATTTCAACGAAGATCACCAGATTTTCCGGTCTACCGTCCGGAAGTTCGTGGAAAAGGAAATCATGCCGAACATCGAACACTGGGAGGACGCGGAGATCTTCCCGGTGGAGCTCTATGGGAAGGCCGCCGAGGCGGGGCTGATGGGCCTCGACTTTCCGGAGGCCTATGGCGGCATCCCCTGCGACAAGTTCATGCACGTCGCCTACACGGAGGAGATCTGCCGCTGCGGGTCCATCGGCCTCGTGTCGGGACTGGGAAGCTACGCCATCGCCTGCCCCCCGATTCTCCACATGGGAACGGAAGAGCAGAAGCAGCGCTTCCTGGCACCGGTCTTCCAGGGACAGAAGATCGCCGCCCTGGGGATCACGGAGCCCGACGCCGGGTCCGACGTGGCGAACATCCGCACTCGGGCCGTCCGCGACGGGGATCACTATGTCGTGAACGGCGCCAAGACATTCATCACCAGCGGCTGCCGGGCGAATTTCGTCACCACGGCGGTGCGGACCGGGGAGTCCGGCTTCAAGGGCATCAGCCTGCTCGTCATCGACTCTTCGACCCCCGGCTTCACGGTGGCCAAAAAGATCCGCAAGATGGGCTGGAACGCCTCCGACACGGCGGAGCTCGCCTTCGAGGACTGCCGCGTCCCTGCGGAGAACCTCCTGGGCGGCGAGGGCATGGGGTTCTACGGCATCATGGCGAACTTCCAGAACGAGCGCCTCGCCCTGGCGGTGATGGCCCACGCGACGGCGGAGCTGGCCCTGGAGGAGTCCATCAAGTACGCCAAGACCCGGGAGGCCTTCGGGAAGACCCTGTCGGGATTCCAGGTGACCCGCCACAAGCTCGTGGACATGGCCACGAAGGTATCCGTGGCCAAGGAATACAACTACCGCGTCGCCGCGAAGATGCAGGCGGGAATCGACTGCCTCCGGGAGGTCTCCATGGCGAAGAACTTCGCCTGCGAGGTCTGTGACAAGGTCGTCTTCGACGCCGTCCAGATCCACGGCGGATACGGCTATACCCGGGAATACATGGTGGAGCGGCTGTACCGCGACTCCAGAATCCTGAGCATCGGCGGCGGCACAACGGAGATCATGAAGGAGATTGTCAGCAAGGTGATGAAACTCTAGTGCGGCCATCAGGCGATCCCCATCGGCCGGCGGGCGGCGAGGCAATGGGCGCCGGCCGTCACACCGTCCCTCGGGGCGTCCCGCCGGCTTTTGCCGCTAAATCGGCAACAGAGCCCGCTCCCCTTGACAACCCGCCTTCCTTTTTGTAAGTCTTTCTCTCGTGAGGTCCCTTCCCATCAGGACAGGGACCTCACGATTCAATTCACTTATTCCCGAGGAAATTTCGGATACCCGGAGCCCATGCGCTATCTCGTCGTCTCCGACACTCACGGCAACCGTCAGGATCTCCGGGATGCCGTCGGCCGGTACGGACCGTTCGACGGACTGATCCACCTGGGAGACGGGATCCTCGACGGACGCACGATCGCCGAGGAGTCGGGGATCCCGTTTTACGGAGTCCGCGGAAACGAGGACTACGGCAGCCGCGCCCCCGACATGGAGGTGTTGGATCTTGGCGGACGGCCCTATCTGCTCCTCCACGGCTTCCAGCTCGACATGAATCCCTACCACCCGCCGTCGGTCTGGCGGGAAACCCTCGCCGAACTGGCGAAGATGGCGGAAAAGCGGAATGCCCGGGGCGTGCTCTTCGGCCACACCCACCAGGCCCTGCTGGAGCTGTTCGGGGGCACGCTCCTCCTGAACCCCGGTGACCAGTATCTCGGCGCAGCCATTCCGTCCTCTTTTGCCGTCATCGAGACCGCAAACGGCGAGACCCGCATCGCCCTCTACCGGAAGGGCGGTCCCGAACGCTGGCACATCTTCACCGCGGCCTACTTCAGGGACAAGGCCGCGGAGCCTTTTTATCCCTGAGCAAAGTCCCTCTGTTGATCTTCCCCGCAATCCGCATTATAATGCCCGGCAATCCAATCCTTTTTCGTTCGATTCACGTTCTCACCGGACGCTGACCCGGTCTTCCCGAAAACGGAGGAAGAACAGCAGGGCAACCCGCCGGAGCTGGTTCGGCAGCTCTCGGAGAAATAGGGGGGCGACCCGATACGAATCGTCATCGACCCAAAATCCTGTAACGGGTGCGAGCACTGCATCGTGACGTGCTTCGAAGTCTTCTGCCAGTGGGGTCTCCATCTCCGGCCGGTTTTCGACGTGAAGCAGCCGGAGCGCCACCGGGAGGCCGTCGAGCGGGCTGTCCGGGAGTGTCCCCGCAAGGCCATCCGCCTGGAAGAGTGAGCAAGCGGGGTTTGCGCCCCGACGATTCAACTCATCGAAAGGAGATTTTCATGTCCACACTTCTGGAAATGCTTGGCTGCCGTTATCCCGTCATCCAGGGCCCCATTGCCGCGCTCAACGCTCCGAATTATGTGGCCGCCGTGAGTGAGGCCGGCGCCTACGGGATGCTCGCCCTGGGATTCAGCAGCACGGAGGACGCGAAGAGGCTCGTCGCGGGTGTCCGGGCTCTTACGACAAAACCGTTCGGCGCGAACCTGATGGTCATGAACCCGGAGAACCCGAAGATTCTGGATGTCCTTGCCGAGGCGGGCGTGAAGACGGTGACCACCTCCGCGGGATCGCCGAAAGCCCTCTATCCCCAGATCCACGCCCTCGGCATGAAGGGCCTCCACGTGCTGCTCTCCGTTGGAACGGCCGTTAAGGCCGTCGAGGCGGGGGTCGACGGCCTGGTCGTCTCGGGCGCCGAGTCGGGGGGTCTCCGGTCCCTCCACTCCGAGTCCTCCACCATGGTCCTCGTTCCCCTGGTGGCCGACGCCGTGAACGTCCCCATCGTTGCCGCCGGCGGGATCGCCGACCGCCGGGGCTATCGGGCGGCCCTGGCTCTGGGAGCCCAGGGCGTCCAGATCGGAACGCGCCTGCTTACCACGGAGGAGAGTCCCGCCCCGGCCGCCTGGAAAGAGGCCGTTCTGAAGTGCGGCGACGGCGGCACGGTTCTCCTCAACCTGGGAAACATGAACATGCGGGTCATCCAGAATCCCAAGCTTCAGGCCGAAATGAGCGACCCCGCCGTCAACCTGTCGGACCGCTACAACCTCTTCAATGCGCCGAAGGGCTGGCTCGCCGGGGATCTTGATCTCTTCCCCGCCGGGGCCGGGCAGGTGGCGGCCCTGATCCGGGAGGTGAAGCCTGTCCGGGCCGTGATTGAGGAACTGGTTTCCTGATGGACCGGAAAAGGGGACGGACATGAAAACGTCCCCTTTTCCCGATTGGCTGCAAAGGAGACGGTCATGCTGAAAATCGAGGACCTGCAGGTGCGCATCGGTGACCGGGAAGTTCTCCAGCACATCGACCTGGAGATCAAGCCCGGAGAAACCCACATCCTCTTCGGGCCCAACGGATCCGGGAAAACAACGCTCCTCATGACGATTCTCGGTTATCCCCAGTACCGGGTGACCGCCGGGAAAATCGAGTTCAAGGGCATCGACATCACCAATATGCCCGTCCACGAGCGCGCCCGCCTGGGAATCGGCATGTCCTTCCAGCGGCCGCCCACCATCCACGGCCTCAAGACCCGCCAGATGGTGCAGATCTGCGGCCGCAGCGCCGTGGACGTGGAGACCCTGGCGGCGAAAGTCCACTTCACGGACTTCCTCGATCGGGACATCAACGCCGGCTTCTCCGGCGGCGAGATCAAGCGCTCCGAACTGCTGCAGCTGATGGCGCAGGACGCGGACCTCCTCCTCTTCGACGAGCCCGAATCGGGCGTGGACCTGGAGAACATCGCCCTCATCGGCAACACCATCAGCTCCCTTCTCCAGCGGGACTTCCGGATCGACGCCGACCTTACCCAGAAAGACCGCCTCCGGCAGCGGACGAAAATGGGCCTCATCATCACCCACACCGGCTTCATCCTCGACTACGTCACGGCCGACAGGGGCCAGGTTCTGTTCGACGGGGTGATGACCTGCAAGCAGAACCCCCTGGAGATCTTCCGCTGCATCAAGCAGGCGGGGTACGAGGAGTGTTTGCGATGCACGACATAATGGATGAAAAAGCCGCAAAGGCGCGGGACAAGAAGGCCGCCATCGGCCCCGACATCGACCTCAACTCCTTCACGGCGGAGCCGACGGACCACCGCTACCTGGAAGACCTGACGAAGCTGCCCATGATCGACCGCCAGCGCATCCTCGAATCCGGTGTGGATGCCAGTGAGGATGGCCGCTCGGGAACATACGTCCAGCAGGACACCAGCATTCTGCACGTTCACTCCGGCCAGGAAGGGCTGGAGGTTCTCCCGATCAAGCGGGCCCTGGAGGAAAAGGACTGGATCAAGGACTACTACTGGAAGCTCGTCGCCGTCGACGCCGACAAGTACACCGCCGCGGCCCAGCTCCATCTTCATGACGGTTACGTCATCCGGGCCCTCCCGGGGGCGAAGATCACCCTCCCCGTTCAGGCTTGCCTCTACATCCACAAGGAGGGGCTCAGCCAGTACGTCCACAACCTCATCATCGCCGAGGAAGACTCGGAGCTGCATGTGATCACCGGCTGCGCCACGTCCCCGACCCTCAAGCGGGGGCTCCACGTGGGCATCTCCGAGTTCTTCGTGAAGAAAAACGCGAAGCTCAGCTTCACGATGATTCACAACTGGGCGGAGGAGATGAGTGTCCGGCCGCGCTCCGTGGGCGTCGTCGAGGAGGGGGGGCTCTTTCTGAACAACTACATCTGCATGAAGCCCGTCCGGTCCCTCCAGATGTATCCCACCACCCACCTGGTGGGAAATGGAGCCGTATCGCGCTTTTACAGCCTCCTGGTGGGCAGCCCCGGCTCGGAGCTGGACGTGGGGGGAAGAATCCTTCTGAAGGCCCCGGAAACGAGGGCGGAGATCATCGCCCGGGCCATCTCCAACGGCGGACGGATCATCAACCGGGGGGACCTGATCGGCGAAGTCGCCGGTGTGAAGGCCCACCTGGAATGCCGGGGCATGATGCTCCGGGGCGGCCTGATCCACGCCATTCCGGAACTCCAGGCCCGGGTCGACGGCGTCGAGATGTCCCACGAGGCGGCCGTCGGGAAGATCGCCCAGGAGGAGATCCTCTACCTGATGTCCCGGGGCCTCACGGAGGACGAGGCCACGGCAACCATTGTCCGGGGCTTTCTCAGCGTCGACATCCCCGGCCTCCCGTCCGCACTGAAGGCGGAGATTGACCGGGCCGTGGAGATGAGCGAAAAAGATTACCTGTAAGAGAAGAAAGGAGCTGCCGCCATGGACCTTCAGCCTTTCCTGAAAAGCGTCGAGATTCTTTCCGACCTGGACGATGCGGAAATCGCCCGCCTGGCCGAGCACTCCCAATACATGGAGTTCACCGACGGGGCTCCGATCATCAGACTGGGAGAGATCGGCCGGTACCTCTGGATCGTCTATGACGGAGAGGTGGAGGTCACCCTCCCCTGCCCCGACGGCACGGAGAAGCCCATCGCCGCCCTGGAGCGCGGGGCCATTCTCGGCGAGATGTCCATCATGACGGGAGAGCCGGCCATGGCCAGCGTCGTGTCCGGCTGGTCGTCGAAGCTCCTCCGCATCCCCCGGGAAATCGTCTCCCAGGCGGTGGCGACCAATCCCAAGACCCTCTCCAAACTCACGAAGATCATCACCCGTCGGCTTCTCGCGGATGAAAGAATGCTGGCGGAGAGGGAAAAGGCCTGTGTCGCCCTCCGGGAAAGCACCGACCCCTACGACCTGAACTTCTCTTCCGTCTCCGAACCGATGAAGATCCTGGTTGTCAACAGCGGCAGCTCCTCCCTGAAATACTCGCTCTTCGACACGTCCAGACCGGCCCCGCTGCTGGAAGGGGCGGTGGAAAAAATCGGCTCCGGGGAGGCGGCCCATCACGTCCGAACTCCGGAGACCCGGAAGGATCTGCCCGCCGCGGGGATCGCCACGGTCGGAGACGCCCTCGCGGTCATGCTCGGCGCCCTGACGGACCCGGAGATCCAGGCCCTGGGATCCCTGAGCGAAATCGACGCGGTGGGACACCGGGTCGTCCACGGGGGAAAACGATTCTCCAGTTCCACCGTCATCAGCGACGAGGTGAAGGAGGCCATCCGCTCCTACATCCCCATCGCACCCCTCCACAACCCGTTCAACATCGAAGGGATCGAGGCCCTGGAGAAGCTGCTTCCCGAGGCACCCCAGGTGGCCGTTTTCGATACGTCGTTCCATCAGACCATGCCCGAAACCGCCTCCACCTATGCCATCCCCTTCGCGGTCGGCGAGGAGGAGCAGATCCGGCGCTACGGATTCCACGGAACGAACCACCGCTTCGTCGCCATGAGCGCGGCGACCTTCCTCAAGCGGCCCGTGGGGGAGATGAAGATCATCTCCTGCCACCTGGGAAGCGGCGCCTCGGTCTGCGCCATCGATCACGGCCGGAGCATCGACACCAGCATGGGCATGACGCCGCTGGAAGGGCTCATCATGGGCACCCGGGCCGGGGACCTCGATCCCGGGGCGATCCTGCACCTGATGCGGCACCGGGGCATGACCCTCGAAGAGGTGGACCGGATGCTCAACAAGGAGAGCGGCCTCAAGGGAATCAGCGGCCGGAGCAACGACATGCGGGAGGTCCTGGAGGGGGCCGAGGCGGAGGATCCGCACTGCAAGCTCGCTGTCAGCGCCTTCTGCTACCGTCTCCGGAAGTACATCGGATCCTACGTCGCCGCCTTGGGGGGCCTGGACGTCCTGATCTTCACCGGCGGCATCGGGGAAAACTCCGCGGAGATCCGGGCCCGGGTCTGCCAGGGACTGGAGACGTTCGGCATCGACCTTTCCGACGAGCGAAACCGGACAGCCCGGGCGGGCCGGGGGCAGCCCGCCGACATCTCCGATCCCGAATCGAAGGTGAGGATCCTCATCGTCCCGGCGGACGAGGAGCGGATGATCGCCCGGGAGACGGTCCATGCCCTCGGCCGGGTGGTCACGCAGGAGACCGTCGAGAGATTCCGCTCCCGGGGCATCCCCCTGTCCACGTCCGCCCACCACGTCCATCTCAGCCGGGCGGACTTCGACGTCCTCTTCGGCCCCGGAGGAGACCTGACGCCACGCTCGGACTTGAGCCAGCCGGGGCAGTTCGCCGCCCTGGAGGCGGTGAATCTCGTGGGTCCCAAGGGGCGGATCGAAAAGGTCCGGATTCTCGGCCCCCTCAGGAAGGAATCCCAGGTGGAGGTCTCCCGGACCGAGCAGTTCAAGCTCGGCATCGACGCCCCCATCCGGGACTCCGGGGACCTGGAGGGCACGCCGGGAATCGTCATGGAAGGGGAAAAGGGCTCGGTCCGGCTGGAGAAGGGCGTGATCTCGGCAAAGCGCCACATCCACATGTCCCCCGAGGAGGCCCTCAACCTGGGGCTGCGCGACCGGGACGTGGTGATGGTGAAGGTCAAGGGCGTCCGGGAGCTCATCTTCGGTGACGTGCTCATCCGCGTTCATCCAACGTACCGGATGGACATGCACCTCGATACGGATGAGGCCAACGCCGCCCAGATCACCCCCGGCACCCTGGGCTTCATCGAGGCCATCCAGCACCGGAATTTCACGTAGGGAGCCCATGTCCCGAAGAGCCCGTGCAATGCTGACGGCTTCCCTGATCCTGGCCATGGCCGGTGCGGCGGTTCAGGCGGCGCCGGATGCACCCCTCGGGAAAGGTCTCCTTGCCTCATCACGCCAGGCCGTCCTCGTGGTGGCGGAGGGCTGGGACAGCCCGAAGGCAGTTTTGTCTCTCCTCGAGCGGGAGAAGCCCGGCAGCCCCTGGCGGCCGGTCGGACCGTTTTCGCCGGCCCTGCTCGGCAGGAACGGCATCGCCTGGGGAGCGGGTTTCGACGAAGCGGCCGGCCCGGCGGATCCGAGAAAAAAGGAGGGAGACGGCCGGGCCCCCGCAGGAATCTTCCGCATCGGCACCGCCTTCGGATATGCCCCCGGGGGCGAGGCGGCCTTCGTCCATATCCCCTACCTCCCCTTGGACAACACCTGGAAGTGCGTCGACGACCCGCGGTCCGGCCACTACAACCGGCTTCTCCGAAAAACCGGCGTCCTCCGACCCGACTGGAACAGCTCCGAGACGATGATCCTCGAGGATGACCGATACCGCTGGGGCGCCTTCGTAGATTACAACACCGATCCACCCCTGCCCGGCCGGGGCTCCTGCATCTTTCTCCACATCTGGCTGGACCCGGCCACTCCGACGTCCGGCTGCACGGCCCTCGACGAATCCCGCCTCCTGGGGATCCTCCGCCGGCTCCGGCCGGAGGCAAATCCCGTCATGGTCCAGCTTCCGCGGTCGGAATACGAGCGGCTCCGCCGGCCCTGGGGGCTCCCCTGAAGCCAGTCCCGGATCCCCCGAAGCTTAAGCCCTCGGCGTTTCAATCCTTGAGAAGGGCAATGCTGAATCCACAGCGTTCACAATCCGCAACAGGAAGCCTGCGCCGGCCGCCCGGGGACAGGTCGCGGATCAGCGCCTCGCATCCGATGACAGAATGGTTGCGGATCGACAAGATCTGCTGAAAGTTGGAATTCGGATCTGTACAAATCTGCCGGCTATTTCCAGCCGGCGATGAGGCCCGAGTCGTTGGGGGCCTGGAAGGGAAGGCGGCAGACGTCCCGAAGGCCCGCGGTGGTGAACATCTCCCGGATCTCCGCTTCCGAGTAGGAGCGCCCCTCGGGGGTCCCCAGGAGCATGTTGAGGGAAAAGAGGGCAGGGTGCAGGGGCCCGTCCTTCGTGTCGTTCAGGATGAACTCGTGGACGACCAGGATGCCTCCCGGCTCCAGGGCCGCCGCCGCCCTGGCCACGATCTTCCGGCAGTCCTCCGGCCCCTCTCCGTGCAGGATGTGCGACAGCCAGGCGGCGTCATACCCCTCTCCCAAGCCGTCTTCCAGGTAGTTTCCCGCCCGGAAGGCGATGCGGTCCTCCAGGCCATGGGTACGGATCGTCCGCATCGCAAAGGGCCTGGTCGTCTTGAGATCGAAGACCGTCGCCCTGAGCCCCGCGTAGCGCCGGCAGAAATGAATCGCATAGGTACCCGGTCCTCCGCCCAGGTCCAGGAAATGCTTCCGTCCCGTCAGATCGACTTCCCGCACGATCTTGGGCGCCAGGCGGCTGGCCAGGTTGAACATCCCCATGAGAAAGCTCTCCCGGACCTCCCGGTTTTGGAAAACCGATCGTTTCCGGATCGGCCGGCCCCCGCGGACAGCAACGGGAAGACGCGCCCACGACTCCATCAGGTGATGGTGGTGGAGGAGCATGAAGCCCAGGTACTCATCCGATCCCTTCGCGAGGAATCTCCCGGACTCTTCGGTATTCCTGTATGATCGGTCCTTCCGCACCAGCAGCCCCATGGCGGTGAGGGCGTTCAGGAGCACCTCGACTCCCCGCAGGCTGGACGAGGTTTCCCTTGCCACGTCCTCCACGGAGAGCGAGCTGCTCCCAAGGGCGGTGAAGATGCCCAGTTTCACCCCCGCATGGAGCGCACAGGTCTGCCAGTAGGAGCCGGACACCTCCAGGAGGCGTCCGGCTGTCCAGTTTTCGCTCATTATTCCTTTGCCTTGGTTTTCTTTTCCTTGGCGGTGCCTTCCTTCTTCTCCGCCTTTTCCTCTTTCTTTTTCTTGCTCTTGGAGGTCTTCTCCTCCACCGGCGGCGGTGCATCTTCCTTCTTCTTGTCCATCTTGGCCTCCGCCAGCTTCCGGGCCTTCGTCTCCTTCTTGTCAGCGGTCTTCTTGTCCTTGGCGTCAATGGCGGCCAGACGTCCGTCGGCCTCCCGGACTTTCGCTTTCAGGGACCGCACGACGGCGTCCCTTGTCACGGCGGCGCCTTCTACTCCCTTGGCGGCCAGTTCGGCCAGTCGCTGATCCAGTTTTTTCTGCCAGATCTCCTTCTGGCTCTGGCGGATCCCCTTTGCTTTCGAAGCCATGAAACACTACCTCCCAGTTGAATTTTCTTCGATTTGATCCGAGGCGCGAACGCCGCGGAGGTATGGGTGTCCCGCACCGGAGAACCGGAACGGGTTTCTGTTCAGGAAATCGAGCACATCTCCAAAATGATCGAAAGGAACGCAGGGTCGGCGGCGCGCTTCGCAGGTTTCAAGGAGGATCCCCTTGGCGAAAACGAGATCCGCTTCCGCGGAGGGGCAGACGTCCGAATGGCCGTTGCCTACGTAGACGATGCGGTCATTGCGGCCCCGCCGGGAACGGAGAATTCCCAGCTTGCAGGTCCCGCAGCGCCCGCAGTCCTCGCTCGCCCAGGGGAATTCGATGCCCGGCGGCTGCCCGGCTCGGAACAGCGTCCGGTTCGCATGAACGGGGATGTCTTCCAGGCCGTACCTCCGAAGCACCGCGTCGATGTAGAAGTCCAGCCCGTCGGAGACAATGATCAGGTCCAGGTCCTTTTCCCGGCAGAACTGCCGGAAGTCGGGAAAATGCCCGTCCAGTTCCGCCTCCCCGAGGATGAAGGCGAGCATCCGTTCCCGGTCCCCCTCCAGGATGGCCGCCACCCTCGTGTAGGCCTCCCGGGAGCCGATCTCGCCCCGGCAGTAGGCCTCGTCGATCTCCTGCCAGCCCCGGCCGGTGAACCGGTTGAAGAGTCCGTTCCCGACGTCCGTCCGGGAGACAGTGCCGTCAAAATCGCAGATGACAAGGACCTTCCCGTCCCCGGAGGCTTTCCTCATGGATTCGGCTCGTCCTTCTTTTTCTTCTTCCGGATCATGCTCACGCCGAGAGCGATGAGGATGAGGGGCAGGATATACTGCCCCAGGGCCTCCAGGTCGACGTTCAGCGTCTTCGTCAGGAGGAACACGAGCCCGACGGCCATCAGGATCCAGCCGCCCAGATCCTTCACCCGCTGGAAAAGCGTCGTCGCTGCGACGACGATCAGGAGAACCGGCCAGCTGTCTCCGAAACCCCACAGACCCGCGTTGTGCAGAAAAATGAGCACGCCGAGGGCGATGAGGATGACGCCCCCCGTCAGGATGTGCTTTTTCTCTTTCGCTTCCAAGAATTCCCTTTCTCCTTTCCGATACCGCGGTCGATCCCGATCTTCCCCTTGTGCCCGCCCTTTCCGGGACCGGCGGGTGAAACGGAAACGCGGCCGGGATCAGCGGGCGCCTATGCCTTCTTCAGAAACGGTGTGAGCAGATCGATGGGAATCGGGAACAGCGTCGTCGAGTTGTTCTCCGAGGCAATCTGGTTCAGCGTCTGCAGGTATCGGAGCTGAAGCGACATCGGCTGGGTCTCCATGAGGGCCGCCGCCTCGATGAGCTTCTGGGCCGCCTGGAACTCGCCCTCGGCGTTGATGACCTTGGCCCGTCGTTCCCGCTCGGCCTCGGCCTGCTTGGCCATGGCCCGCTTCATCTCTTCCGGCAGGTCGATGTGCTTGACCTCTACCAGGGAGACCTTGATTCCCCAGGGATCGGTGCTCCGGTCCAGAATCTCCTGGAGATGGAGGTTGATCTTCT
>CAYNEJ010000089.1:11733-14339 GCA_964396205.1 uncultured Syntrophaceae bacterium | reverse complement strand
AGATCCTCGATTCCCGGGGAAATCCGACGATCCGGACCTATGTCACCCTGAACAGCGGAATCACGGCGTCCGTTTCCGTCCCCTCGGGTGCGTCCACCGGTGAAAACGAAGCCATCGAGCTCAGAGACGGCGGCCGGACCCGTTATGGAGGCAAGGGAGTCCTCAAGGCAGTCGCCCATGTGAAGGAGCGCATCGCCCCGATTCTCATCGACATGGACCCGACCCAGCAGGCGGAGATCGACCGACTCATGATCCTCCTGGACGGGACCCCGAACAAGGCGAAGCTGGGCGCCAACGCCATCCTGAGCGTCTCCATGGCCGTCGCCCGGGTGGCCTCCATGGCGGCGGGACTTCCCCTTTATGCCTACATGGGGGGCTTCGGGGCGTTGCGCCTGCCAGTCCCGATGATGAACATCCTCAACGGCGGCAAGCACGCCGACAACAGCGTCGACTTCCAGGAATTCATGATCATGCCGGTGGGTGCGCCGTCCTTTGGCGAAGCCTTGCGCTACGGGGCAGAGACGTTTCATGCCCTGAAAGGCATTCTCGCCGCAAAAGGATACGCAACCAACGTGGGCGACGAAGGCGGTTTCGCGCCGAACCTGAAAAGCAACGACGAGGCCTGCGACGTGATCGTCGAGGCCATCCGCAAGGCCGGCTACAAGCCGGGCAAGGATATCGCCATCGCCCTGGATCCGGCGGCCAGCTCCTTCTATGAGGACGGCATGTACAACCTTTCGAAGTCCCGACAGGGAAACAAGACCAGCCAGGACATGGTCAAATTCTACGATCGATGGATCCGGAAGTATCCCATCGTGTCCATCGAGGACGGTCTGGCGGAGACGGACTGGGAGGGCTTCCGGCAGCAGACGGTGCAGCAGGGAACCCGGATCCAAATCGTGGGGGACGACATCTTCGTCACCAATCCGAAGTTCGTACAGCGGGGCATTCAGGAGAAAACGGCCAACGCGGTCCTGATCAAACTGAACCAGATCGGCACGATCACGGAGACGATGGAGGCCATTGCCCTCTGCCGGAAGGCCGGCTGGGGATATGTGCTTTCCCACCGGTCCGGCGAGACGGAGGACACCTTCCTGGCGGATTTCGCCGTTGCCATGGGGGGAGGGCAGATCAAGACGGGGTCCGTCTGCCGGAGCGAGCGGATCGCCAAGTACAACCGCCTGTTGGAGATCGAAGCGGAGCTCGGGAAGGCGGCGATCTTTGAGAATCCGCTGAAAGGGGGTGGCGCGAAAGGTAAGACCTGACAACGGAAATCCGCAGAGATTCATAAGGAGGGTGCGGTTGTTTCCGTGCCGGGTGATGGGGTCCACCGAAACCGCTGTCCCAACCAGCTGATGACTCCTGTCTGCCGGGCTTTTTTGAAAAAATGCGCGGCCGATTTTTTTAAAAAAAGGCGAAAGGAGCATCAATCATGGCGGTGGATAGCGCTTGGCTTACCTCTGCGTTGTGGATGGGGTTGGCCCTGTTGTCGTCGCTCATCTCCATCCGGGTGGCCGTTTCTGTTGCACTCATCGAAATCTTTGTCGGTTTCTTCGCGGGAAATCTCATCGGTCTCGGTGCAACTCCGTGGGTCAATTACCTGGCGGGCGTCGGCTCTATCATGTTGACGTTTCTTGCTGGAGCGGAAGTGGACCCCCAGGTGATCCGAAAACATTTCGGGTCGAGCATGGGGATCGGAGCGGCAGGATTCCTCGTTCCGTTTGCCGGAGTCCTTCTTTTCAGCCGTTATGTTCTAGGGTGGACCTGGCCGCAGTCGCAGATCGCCGGCCTTGCCCTGTCCACGACCTCGGTCGCGGTTGTCTATGCCGTCATGGTGGAAACGGGGCTCAATCAGGCCGAATTGGGTAAAATCATCCTGGCGGCATGCTTCATCAACGACCTGGGAACCGTTATCGTCCTCGGCGCACTGTTCGCCAATTACGATGTCTGGCTGGTGGTTTTCATCCTTGCGACCGCTGCGGCCATGTGGGGGATCCCGAAATTTCTTCCCCTTTTCTTTCGCAGAGTCGGGGATAGAGTCAGCGAGCCGAGAATCAAGTTTCTTTTCGTCCTGCTTTTTCTGCTGGGAGGGCTGGGTGACTTGGCCAAGTGTGAAGCGATTCTGCCGGCCTATCTGATCGGCATGGTTCTGGCGCCCTTTTTTCTGAGAGAGAAGGAGCATGCCAGGCGTCTGCGGGCCGGTGCTTTCGTGTTCCTCACGCCCTTCTATTTCCTGAAGGCCGGATCGCTCGTCAAGTTTTCGGTTGTTCAGTCCGCGTTCGTCCTGATCCTGATCTTCCTGGCCGTGAAAATGCTGACGAAGTTCGTCGGTGTCTGGCCGCTTACCAGAAGATTCCGGTTTGAGCCCCGCGAGGGGATATATACAACCCTGATGATGTGCACCGGTCTCACGTTTGGAACGATCGCCTCCCTGTTCGGTTTGAATAACGGGATCATCAGTCGGGAGCAATACACGATCCTTGTCGCAGCCGTGATTGGAAGCGCCCTGCTTCCCACCCTTGTTGCACAGAAATGGTTTCAACCCCCCAGGAACGGTTTGGAGGAAAAGACCGATGTATAAAAAGATCCTGCACGGGATGGATGGA
>CAYNEJ010000089.1:0-11723 GCA_964396205.1 uncultured Syntrophaceae bacterium | reverse complement strand
ATCGGAAGGGGCGTTCAAAGCGCTGAAGCAAGCTGTGGACATTGCAAGACTGTATGGAGCCGAACTGCATTCTGTAAGCGTTCAGGAGGTTCCCCACTATGCGGGCACCATCGGAGAAGTGATGGAAGAGGAGGCTTCTTCCAAGGCCTATTTCAACGAAATAGGTGCTGGTGCACGGGAAATGGCTCAGAAGGCCGGAGTGGACCTTCACGTTCATGTCATTGTCGGGCACGAGGTCAAAACGATCATCGAAATGACAAAGAAATACAAATTTGATCTCCTTGTCCTCGGGTTCATGGGCCGATCTGCACTGTATGACCGGGTCATGGGCAGCACCTGTCAGAGCCTTGTCCGCCTGGCTCCGTGCTCGGTGCTGGTCGTCAAGTGATGGAAGACCTGCCGGTAAATGGCATTCCCAATACAAATACAATATTTTCGCCGGGAGATGGCATCCGGGCAAATCTGATCGTCCGTTATATTCGGGAGAGGCGCTGCAAAGGCGGCGGATACTGTTTCTATCGTCTGGAGGAGCCGAACGGATCCGATACGTATCATGCCTTGTCCTCTCTGCGGTGGCTGGGTCGGCTTGAGAGAGATGAGGAAACGGCGGCTTTTCTTCTGGACCGCCAGGCGCCCGACGGGTCTTACGAGAGCATCTTACAGGCGGGCTATTGCCTGAAGGGGCTTGCGATCCTCGGGATGAAGCCCGAAGCCGATCCCTGCGCTTATATCCTTGGGCATTTGCGGGCCTACGACGTGGATCGCCTTCCGGCGGAGGTGACGTCCATTTTCGGCAGGATGCTGGCGGTTGTGGAGTTGCTATGTTTACGGGACCTTCCCGTGCCGGTGCAGCAGAAGGAAGCGGTGGTGGATTTTCTGCTCCGCTACCGGCAGGCCGATGGGGGCTTTGGTGATCCACATTCCAACCTGGTCGAAACGTGCCAGGCCGTCCAAATGCTTTCATGGCTTGATTATCCGGCTGCCGGCCTGGGCGCGGACCGCTTTCTTGCCGCCTGCGAGCACCCGTCTTCCGGGTTCGTGGACCTCCCCGGGACGACCCTGTCGTTCCTCGAACATGTCCATGCGGGGATATTCCTGTCGAGGATCCTGGGCCGGAAGGTGCGTCATGCCGCCGGTTGCACGGAATTCATCAGGGCCTGTCAGACCCGGAATGGCGGGTTCTCACGGTCAGCCCACGACGGCATCGCTACCCTGGAGGATACGCACCTGGCGGTGGAGGCATGGTCACTTCTCCCGGGCGCCGGGGGACGGGATGTGCTATGTGGATTTTGTATGGAAGAACAGATTCTCCGAAATCTTGCGGATCAGATCCGGGCGATCGAGGCCCTGCGCTCCCTGTCTCCCTATGCGGCGGCATTCCGGGAGTGGCATGCCGCGACGGAGCAACTGCTTGCCGCCGTCTGGGGGGAAAACGGCCGGCCCGCCGGGGATTTCCGGACCATCCTGTTTACCCCCCTGTTCCTGTCCTGCCGCTCCGGGGAGGCCACCTTCGACGAGGCCTACCGGGAGGGGCTCCGGGAGGCGGAAAACCTCCTGCGTGGGCTGGTGGAAAGCGAAATTCCCATTGACAAGGCCGGGTAAAGCAAATATAGAGCGACATCGACACATTCCAGCAGGACAGAGAGATAAAGAGCAATGACCGGCCGGATTACCACCATCACCATCACCATCATCATTATCAGCGGCATAATTAGGACTCCTCACATAGGAGGCCTGATCGGGGGATAGTCCCACCGGACATCGACGAGTGAAACAACGATCCGTTATCAGGCCAGACCTGGTAACGGATTTTTTTTGCGAGGGACCTGCACATGATGAAAACCGATATCCTGGTGTACGACACGACCCTCCGGGACGGAGCCCAGGGGGAGATGATCAACTTCACGGCGGAGGACAAGCTCCGCATTGCCCGCCGTCTGGACGAACTGGGGTTCCATTACATCGAAGGAGGGTGGCCCGGCTCCAATCCGAAGGACGCACGATTCTTCGAACTGGCGAAGGGGGTCTCCCTGAAGCATGCAAAGCTCTCCGCCTTCGGCAGCACCCGTCGTCCCGGCATCCGCCCGGAAGCATCGGAGAACCTCGAGGCCATCCTGGAGGCCCAGACGCCGGTGGCGACCATCTTCGGAAAGTCCTGGGACCTCCATGTTACGGAAATCCTCGGGACGTCGCTGGAGGAAAACCTGGCGATGATCGCCGATTCCATTGCGTTTCTCAAGTCCCGGGGCCGCGAGGTCGTCTACGATGCGGAGCATTTCTTCGACGGGTTCAAACGGAATGCCGATTATGCCCTGCAGACCGTCCAGGCGGCTTTCGCAGCGGGGGCCGACATGATCGTTCTGTGCGACACCAACGGCGGCACTCTTCCCCACGAGGTGACGGAGATCGTCGGTGCCGTCGCGGCAGCCCTTCCCAGGGCGAAGCTGGGCATCCACGCCCACAACGACGGGGGAGTCGGGGTGGCCAACACGATTGCCGCCGTCCAGGCGGGTGCCAGGATGATCCAGGGAACGATCAACGGTTTCGGAGAGCGTTGCGGCAATGCCGATCTTGTCGCGTCCGTCTGCAATCTTCAACTCAAGATGCACCGCCGCTGCCTTTCCGAGACGGCCCTGCGGCAGATGACGAACCTTTCCCTGTATGTGAGCGATGTGGCCAACGTGCCGCCGCACAATTCCATGCCCTTTACCGGCCGGAGCGCCTTCGCCCATAAAGGCGGGATCCATGTCAACGCCATCCTGAAGAATGCGGAGGCCTACGAGCATATCCGGCCCGAGGCAGTGGGGAATCACCAGCGGGTCCTCGTGTCCGACATGGCCGGGCGGAGCAACATCGAGTACAAGGCCCGGGAGTTGGGGATCGACCTGGGGAAAGACGGGACGGTGAGCAAGAAGATCGTTCGCCAGATCAAACAGATGGAAGACAAGGGCTACCAGTTCGACGCCGCCGACGGATCCCTGTCCCTCCTGATCCGGAAGGCCACGGGCGAGTTTTCCGAGCCCTTCGTCCTGGAGTGCTTCAATGTGGCCGTGGTGAAGACGGCTCATCATCCCTCCACCGCCCTGGCGACGATCAAGATCTCCGTGGGCGACGAGGAGGAGTTGGCCGCCGCGGAGGGCAACGGTCCCATCAATGCGCTGGACCACGCCCTCCGGAAGGCGCTGACGAAATTCTATCCCCAGATTGGGGGCATGCACCTGACGGACTTCAAGGTCCGCATTGTCGAGGGGAGCGAGGGAACGGCGTCCGTGGTGAAGGTCATGATCGAGTCCGCCGACGGCGAAGAGGCCTGGAGCACCATCGGCGTTTCGGAGAACGTCATTGAGGCGAGCTGGTATGCTCTCGTGGACAGCATGCAGTACAAACTGAGCAAGGATCGGCTGAACAAGAATCACAAGCGGCGGGAAGCCGCGCCGGCGTAAGAATTCATTGCCAATCCACCCGCCATTTGATAGTCTCATGCAGTTTTACAGGGAAGGGGGCCGGCACGGTCCCCTCGAGAAGCGGTATGTATGCTGTTGGCAATTCACAATTCGCACCCCCAGCCGCGTCAGATTCGGAGGGCCGTCGACGTGCTCAAAGCCGGAGGTCTCGTGGTGTACCCCACGGACACGGTCTATGGGCTGGGCTGCGATCTGTATAATAAAAAAGGGATCGAACGCATTTATCAGATCAAAAGGCGGGACAGGAACAAACCCCTGAGTTTCATCTGCGCCGACCTGAAGGACATCAGCCAGTACGCCCGGGTCACCGATTACGCCTACAAGATCATGAGGCGGCTTCTCCCCGGGCCGTACACCTTCATCCTGGAAGCCTCCAGGCTGGTTCCCAAGATCATCCTCCCCAAACGTCAGACCACGGGCATCCGCGTGCCGGACAACGCCGTCTGCAACGCTCTCCTGGCCGAACTGGGTTCGCCGATTATCAGCACGTCCGTCAAGATGGAGGACGGAAGCTACATGAGCGACCCCCGGGAGATCGAGAAGAAGTTCGGACACTGCGTCGATCTGGTCATCGACGGGGGGAGCCTGATTCCCGAGGAATCCAGCGTGATCAGCCTGCTCCAGGACGAAGCGGAGATTATCCGGGTCGGCAAGGGGGACGTCTCAGCCTTTCTCTGAGAAAGGAACCGTCATGAAACGAATGCTCATCAATGCCGTGCACGTCGAGCAGAAGCGCATGGCCATCGTCGACGCGGGCAAGCTGCTGGAGTTCTACATCCAGATGTCCGTGCGGGAGCCCATCACGGGCAACATCTACAAGGGAACGGTCCTGAAAGTCGAGCGGGGACTCCAGGCGGCCTTCGTGAATTACGGGGGCAGGCGGGACGGCTTCCTCCCGCTTCGGGACGTCAGTCCCGATTATTTTGTTGCGGGCGAGGGGGGGCGCCCTGTCCTCAAGACGGGACAGGAAGTGCTCGTCCAGGTTCTCCGTGAGATGAGCGAGCGCAAGGGAGCGCTTCTCACGACCTACCTTTCGCTGCCCGGCCGCTATCTTGTGCTCCTGCCCAACAAGGCCGGCAGCGGCGTTTCCCGGAAAATCGAGGACGAGGAAGATCGCAAGCGCCTCAAGGATCTGGTGGAACAGATCCGGGTCGGAGAGGGGATGGGGCTCATCGTCCGGACCGCCGGCATGACCCGGACCAAGCAGGAGCTCTCCCGCGACTACCAGAACCAGTTGCGTCTCTGGAAGGAGATCCAGAAAGCGGCCAAGGAATCCCCCTCGCCGGCGCTCATTTACCAGGAGAGCGATTTCGGCGTCCTGGCCCTCCGGGACTACTACACTTCCGACATCGAGGAGATTCTCGTCGACGATCAGGAAACGTTTAAAAAGATGCGAAACTACTGCAAGGTCGTTTCGCCCCGGATGGCCAAGTTCGTCAAGCTCCACAAGGAAAACAGCCCGATCTTCGACCAGCACAACCTGGAGGACCAGATCCGCGTGATTTACCAGGATCGGGTCGATCTCAGGTCGGGCGGCCACATCGTCATCAGCCCGACGGAGGCGATGATCACCATCGACGTGAACTCCGGCCGGGGCTCCAACAAGCGCAACGTCGAGGAAACAGCGTTCCGGACCAATCTGGATGCGGCGGAGGAGATCGCGCGGCAGTTGCGGCTCCGGGATCTCGGCGGGCTCATCGTCATCGATTTCATCGACATGGCCGACAGCAAGCATCGAGCGGAGGTGGAGAAGGCTTTCAAGAAGGCCCTGAGCCTCGACCGGTCCCGGATCCAGCTCTCCCGGATCTCCAAGTTTGGAATGCTGGAGCTCTCCAGGCAGAAGAAACAGCCCACCATTCAAGAGATCAGCTTTTCCACTTGTCCCCACTGCAAAGGCCGGGGGGTTCGTCCTTCCCTGGAATCTACGGCCCTGGCGGCCTACCGGAGGATCCAGTCCCAGGCGGTGAAAGGGCTCACCGCGGTCCTGAAGATATTTCTCCCGTATGAAGTTGCGGATTACCTCCAGAATCAGAAACGATCCGAGCTCCTGAAGCTGGAGAGCCAGCACGAGATGGACATCCTCATCTCCGGAAGCCCCGACATGGCGTGGGACATGCTCCGCGTGGAGTCTGTCGGCAGGCCGGCGATATCGGTGCCGGAGCATGATCTGGAGATGGACGGAAGCGAACCGGATGAGTCCGTCGAAGTCGAGGAGGAAGCCGAGGCGCCGGCGCCTCCGCCGAAAAAGCAGCGCCGGCAGCCGAAGAAGCAGGCAAAAGGCACTCCGGGAAAGGAGCCCCGGAAAATCGCTGCGATTGCGGAAGGCAAGGAGAGCCGGGAAACGGCGCCGGTTGAACCCCCGGTTGCCGCCGATGTTGCCGAAGACACGGATGACGCCGGGACGCCGCCGGGGCAGGAGGCGCCGAAGAAGAAATCCCGCCGCCGGCCGCGACGCCGCAGAAAATCAGGTGCCCGGGCGGAGAGCCAGGGTGAGGGACAGGGGCTGGTGGAGTCGTCGCAGGGTGAAGAAGCGAAGGCGACGGGAGAAAGCATTTTGCCGGAAGGAGAGGCGGTCTTCGATCTGGATGACGAGGACGATTCCTTCGGCGGGTTCTTTTCGATGCCGAGGCGCTGAGAAAGTTGAGGCCTTTGCGAGTTTCGCAAAGGCCTCGGCAGGGACCGGGCAGATTTGAACTCTGCCTTGAGCGATGAGGGGGGACAGATGAAAATCGGTCCCCCCTCACGTTATTTACCCAGTTCTTGCGAGCGCAGCGTCGCCGCCTCCACGGCCCGGATCAGGGCCGCCCGGAGCCCCCCTTCCTCCAGCGCCTGGATCCCCGCGATGGTCGTCCCTCCCGGGGACGTGACCATGTCCTTGAGCTGGCCGGGATGCCTGTCCCCGGAAAGAAACAGCTTCGCCGCCCCCAGCATGGTCTGCGCAGCCAGGACCAGCGCCGTGTCCCGGGGGAGTCCCATGAGGACGCCCCCGTCGGAGAGGGCCTCCAGGATGATGAACCCGTAAGCGGGCCCGCTGCCGCTCAGGCCCGTCACGGCGTCGATCTGGCTCTCCGGGACGATGACGGTTTTGCCCACGGCATCGAAGATCCGGCGGGCCGTCTCCAGGTCCCGCTCTGTGGCATGGCTCCCCTTGGCCAGGGCTGTGGCGCCCTCGCCGATGAGCGCCGGCGTGTTGGGCATGGTGCGGATGACCCGGACACCTTTGCCCAGGAGTCCCTCGATGAAGGCAAGGGGGATCCCGGCCGCAATGGAGATGACCAGTTTCGACGGGCCGATGCCCCCGGAAAGCTCCTTGAGGACAGCTCCCATGACCTGGGGCTTGACGGCGAGAATCAGAATATCGGCATTCTTCACGACCGTCCGGTTCTCCGTCGCGGTATGAATTTTATAGAGGTCTTTCAGTTCCCGCAGCCTCTCCTTTTCCGTGTCGGATACCCAGATCCTTCCGGCGTCGGCCACGCCTCGGGAGAGAAGCCCCCCGACGATGGCGCCGCCCATTTTCCCGCCGCCGATGAAACCGATCCTCGTCTTGCTGTCCATCCTCCCGCCCCCTCCTTTTCAGGTGTGTAGAAATGGTGGGAATCATAGGGGATCCTATTGGCCGGCGTCAAGCTTTCATTTGCGCAAGTCCTGCGGGATGTGCTACTAAGTGCCCCACTGACCGGCAGGAGGGGAACGATCATGATGCGCACGGTGGAAGTGGACGGGCGGAAGCTGTCCGCCTGGGTCAGCGGGGAGTCCTTTGACCCGTCGCGGAAAGCCTTGGTATTCATTCACGGGTCGGCGGGTGATCATACGAACTGGATTTATCAGTATTCAACCCTGAAAGACCGTTTCCCGATCGCTGTCCTTGAACTGCCGGGCCATGGCCGGTCCGAGGGGCCCGGTGAGCAGTCTGTGGACGTCTATGTGGAGTGGGTCCGGAAGACGATTGCCGCCCTGGGCATTGCCCGGCCCATTTTGATCGGCCATTCTCTGGGTGCCGCCACCGGCCTTACGTTTGCTGTCAAATACGGATCCCTCCTCACGGGAATCGTACCCGTCGGAAGCGGCGCCCGCATGCCGGTGAACCCAGCCATCCTGGAGGGGTTGAAGACGAACCCGGCACCGGTTTATGAGATGGTCGTCAAATTTTCCTTCGCCAGGGCCAACCGGGAGCGCTTCGGAAAGGTCATGGTCGAGAGCCTGTCGCGGGCGGATGCCATGATCTTCCATGGCGACCTGACGGCCTGCGACCGCCTGGACCTCACCGGGACCGCCGGTTCCATCCGGGTTCCCACCCTGGTGGTGTGCGGTGATGACGACAAGATGACCCCTCCGTTTCTCTCGGAATTCCTTCGGGATGCCATTCCGGGGGCGAAGATGGTGGTCGTTCCCGGGGCGGGCCATTTCGTCATGATGGAGAACCCGGAGGTCTTCAACCAGGAAATCTCGGACTTCGCCGAATCTCTGTAGCGGAGGCTCGATAAACGCTCGAATCTTATCCCCGGGGGATCGTTTTCCGGTGCGGTTTCCGGCCGCAGAACCGGGAACGGAGTATGCCTGGCGGCGGGACCGATTCCAGGAGGCATCATGTTTGTCGCACAAAACCTGATTGTGGCCGTTGCCAAGCTCGTCAACCTGATCCTCACCATCTACATGTGGATCATCATCGCCCGGGCTCTTGTCTCCTGGGTGAACCCGGATCCCTATAATCCGATCGTCCGCTTCCTCTTCCGGGTCACCGAGCCGGTTCTGGCGCCGCTCCGGAGATTGATTCCGTTCCGCACCGGCGGGATCGATCTCTCGCCCATCCTGGTCCTCCTGATCATTTTTTTCCTCCAGGAGTTTCTTGTTCAGACGCTGATCCAGGCGGCCCTTCGTTTCTGATCCCGGCCGTCCCGCGCCGGATGATGCCATGTCGATTCCGCTCACCGAAACAAAAAGCGGCCTGATGCTGAAAGTCCGGGTTCTGCCCCGGTCCTCCCGGACAGAAGTCTCGGGCGTTCAGGACGGGGCGCTCAAACTCAAGATTATGGCCCCCCCCGTGGAGGGGCAGGCCAACGAGGCCTGTCTCCGCTTCCTTGCGGAGGCGCTGGGGATCCGGAGATCCCGGATCGCCCTCGTGGCGGGGCCGACGTCAAAGACGAAGACCTTCTCCATTTCCGGCGTAGACCGGAGGGAACTGGAGCTTCGGCTGGCCGCGCTCCTGGGAGACGAAAAACCGTGAGCGCCGGGCAGCCGGTTCGCTCCGAAAATGCGAGGGTCGCCCGGGCGGCGGGGGTCGTGGGACTGGCGACGATGCTGTCCCGGGTCTTCGGCTTTGTCCGGGACGTGGTCATTGCCGCCTTCTTCGGGGCAGGCCTCGCCACGGACGCCTTCTTCGTGGCCTTCCGGATTCCCAACATGCTCCGGCGCCTCCTGGCGGAGGGATCCCTGACGGTCTCTTTTGTCCCTGTCTTTACGGAGTATCTCAAGAAGAAAACCCGGGAGGAGGCCTTCGAACTCGCCAATGTGGCCTTCACGGCCCTCTCCATCATCCTGGTGGTGGTTTCCCTGCTGGGAGTTCTCTTTGCCCCCCTGATCGTCGCCGTCATGGCCCCCGGTTTCTCCCGGGTCCCCGAGCAGTACGACCTGGCGGTTTTCCTGACCCGCCTGATGTTTCCCTACATCTTCTTCATTTCCCTGGTGGCCCTGTGTATGGGGATCCTCAACTCCCTCCGGCACTTCGCCGCCCCGGCCCTCTCGCCGGTGCTGCTGAATATCACCATGATCCTGGGAGCCCTGTTCCTGAAGGACTGCTTTGCCGAACCCATCGTGGGGCTCGCCGTGGGCGTCATGGCCGGCGGAGTGCTCCAGCTTGCCATGCAGTGGCCTTTTCTGGTGAAGATGGGGGTGCGGCTCAAGCTGAATTTCGCCTTCCGCCACCCCGGTGTCCGGCGCATCGGGGCCCTGATGATGCCGGCGATCTTCGGCGCGGCCATCTACCAGATCAACGTCTTCATCGGGACGGTCCTGGCGTCGCTCCTGCCGAAAGGAAGCGTTTCGTATCTCTACTACGCCGACCGGATGGTGGAGCTGCCCCTGGGCGTTTTTGCCATCGCCATCGGGACGGCAACCCTGCCGAGCTTCTCCGAGCAGGTCGCCCGGGGCCGGTTCGACGAGCTGAAAAAAACAATCTCCTTTTCGCTCCGGCTGATGCTCTTCATCACCGTTCCCTCCATGGTGGCTCTGATCGCGCTGCGGGTCCCCATCATCTCGGTCCTCTTCGAGCGGGGGGCCTTCACCGCCGAGTCCACGGTGCAGACGGCCTGGGCCCTCCTGTGGTATTCCACGGGCCTGTGGGCCTTCTCGGTCATCCGGGTCATTGTCTCGGCATTCTATTCCCTCCAGGATACGAAGTCCCCCATGAGGGCGGCCATTGTCGCTCTCGTTGTGAACGTCGGTCTGAGCGTGGCGTTGATGTTTCCCATGAAGCACGGGGGAATCGCCCTGGCGACGGCCATTGCCTCGGCGGTCAACGTGGGGATGCTGTCCGTCATCCTCTGGAGGCGGATCGGTCCCTTCCTGATGCGAGACTTCTACCCGTCTCTCGGCAAGGTGATCCTTTCCTCTCTGGTGATGTGGGCGGTCATCCTGGGGCTGGATCTCCTGTATCCCTGGAACACCTCCGGCCCCTTCATCGAGAGGGCCGTCTTCCTGGCCCTGGCGGTGTCGCTCGGAGGCGGGGCGTTCCTCCTGTCCTCCTGGCTTGTCCGGAGCCCCGAGATGACGGCCCTGGCGGATGCGATCCGGCGAAGGATCGGCCGCCCGCGATCCGGGAAAACCCTTTGAACTCGGGCCGGAACGGGACAAACAAGTTGACTTGACCCGGGCCGAGTGGTAGGAAAATTGTCCCTTTGGACCTTTACGACCGGGCTGGGAGTGCCATGCTGGACATCAAGTATCTGAGACAGAATCTGGAGCACGTCCGGATCAAAATGCTGGAGCGGGGCCAGGAAATCGACATGGGCCGCTTCACGGAGCTGGATGCGCGGCGGAGGGACATCCTTCAGGAAGTGGAGGTCCTCCGGAGCGAGCGGAACGCCGTCTCCAAGGAAATCGGGGAAAAGAAGAAACGCAAGGAAGACGCCTCGGAAATCATCGCCCGGATGGGTGACGTATCCGCCCGGATCAAGACCCTCGACGAGACACTGAAGCAGACCGAGGAAGACCTGAACGCCTTCCTGATGGTCATTCCGAACGTGCCCCACGAATCGGTGGAATACGGGACCTGCTCCGAGGACAACCCGGTGATCCGCACCTGGGGAGAGAAGCGGGTTTTTGATTTCGCCCCGAAGCCCCACTGGGACATCGGCGAAGACTTGAAGATCCTCGACTTCGCCCGGGGAGCCAAGATCACCGGCGCACGGTTTACGCTGTACCGGGGAGCCGGGGCGCTCCTGGAACGGGCCATCACCAACTTCATGCTGGACTTGCATACCCGGGAGCACGGCTATCTGGAGATCCTGCCGCCCTTCATGGCGAACCGGGACAGCATGACCGGCACGGGGCAGCTCCCGAAGTTCGAGGAGGACCTGTTCCACGTGGAGAAGACGGACTACTACCTGATCCCCACGGCGGAGGTGCCCGTCACGAACATCCACCGGGACGAGATCCTTGAGGAGAAGGACCTGCCGGTCTACTACGTGGCGTATTCGCCCTGTTTCCGGGCCGAGGCGGGGTCCTACGGGAAGGACACCCGGGGGCTCATCCGGCAGCACCAGTTCAACAAGGTGGAAATGGTAAAATTCAGCCCGCCGGAGACGTCCTACGACGAGTTGGAGAAACTGACGGCGAATGCCGAGGAAGTGCTGAAACGCCTGAAGATTCCCTTCCGGACGGTTAGCCTCTGCACGGCGGACCTGGGTTTCTCCTCCGCCAAGACGTACGACATCGAGGCGTGGCTGCCGGGGCAGGAAGCGTACCGGGAGATTTCCTCCTGCAGCAATTTCGAGGACTTCCAGGCCCGGCGGGGGGCGATGCGGTTCCGCCGGACCGACGGAGGCCGGGTGGAATTCCTCCACACGCTCAACGGCTCGGGGCTTGCGGTGGGACGCACGGTGGTGGCTGTCCTGGAGAACTACCAGCAGGCCGACGGGACCGTCGTTGTCCCGGAGGTGCTTCGTCCCTACATGGGAGGCCTGGAGATCATAAAATAGAAATACGGAGGGATGGCCGAGTGGTCGAAGGCGGCGGTCTTGAAAACCGTTGACCGAAAGG
>CAYNEJ010000088.1:0-14731 GCA_964396205.1 uncultured Syntrophaceae bacterium | reverse complement strand
TCGCCATATCCCGGAGAGCGATCATGGTTGCCCGGAAGCCTTCCTTGCTCATCCACGCATAGGGCTCGCCCTTCGCCACCTGGTAGGCCTTGTTGCCTTTCTTGTAATCGACAAAGGCAAACCCGACGTTGCACGGCATGTCAACGGGCTTGTTGATGTAGTCCATGAGCATGCGGATCTTGCCCTTGTTGCCCCAAAACAGCCCGTGGCCGGTGTCGATGGTGAGCGGCGTCTTGGCCATCTCGGTGGCACCGGTGTCGAGGGTGTATCCGTCGAACTTCTTTTCCTTGAAGCAGGTCTCCAGGTCGGGCGTACACTTTGGAATCCAGCACCCGATCATGCCCAGGGCTCGCTTGAAGCCGCTCGCGTCCAGTTCCATGCCGTCGATGCACACCTTGTCGCCCTTGCCGACGAAGGAAGCCACGCGACCGCCGATGAAGGGGTTCTTTTCCAGAACGAGCACCTTCTGCCCGAAATCCCGGGAAAGAATGGCCGCCGAACCCAGGCCGGCGATTCCGGCTCCGATTACGATGACATCATACTTTTTTGACATGCCGTATCCTCCTTGTTTGATATTCAGAATCGTGCTTCCTGTGTTGCCGGGTATAACCGTTCGATTTCATGGAACCGACGCCGTCTCCGTCAAAAGACATTGTTGCGCAGGGTAACAGGTGCGGCATCCGGCGGACAGAGAATGTCGCGGTACGGAAAGGGTGACGCAAGGAAAGTGCCACCGCTTTTATTGGAAAAACACTTATGAATACGGTTAGTTGTTCTTGTGGTCCCTGAAGGGGAAGCGGCGAGCGAGCGGCATGTTGTTTTTGTGAGCCCATATGTTGTGCAGGGGCGATGGCTCATTGGCCACGGAATTCGCGGTTGGAGCTTCCCGCTTGCTTGTCCCGGACTGAGGGTGGAATGGGTCGGAAAACGCCATGCTCATGAAAAGAGGGAATCCCGTGACTCGCTGCTTCCTGCCTTGGATCCCACTTTCCATTCCAGCCTCCGCGACGCGGGTCACGACGCGGGTCACGGAGCGGATCGTGGTGCTGATTGCTTGACATCTTCCGGAAACTGCTTCAGGGTCAGTCACCATCATGATGCCCGACGGGCTCTCCGGCATCAAGGTGCCGGCCGGATCGCACCGGAGCGGACCGGTTCGGCACGATCCGATTATGAGTGAAAAGACCGGCATTTCATAGATATTGTTGATTCGAGGAACTTCCGTGAACGATGAAGAAAAAACCAGGGAACAGTTGATTGAGGAACTGAACGGACTTCGCCGGCGATTATCGGCCATCGGGCCCCAGGAAGACCCTCCGGCCGGAAAGGCGGACGAGATGGTCGCGGAGGTCCTGGAGCAGTATCGCGGTCTGCTGGATAAGGCAAATGAAGGGTTTTTCGTCGTGCAGGACGGGATGTATGTCTTTGTGAACCGGAGGATGGCCGACATCCTGGGCTCGGCGGTATCGGACCTGGAGGGCTCCTTTTTCTACGACAACGTCTGGCCCGAAGACCGCACGTACGTTGTTGAAACCTACTGGAAGCGCGTTGTCGGAGAGAACGTCCCCGCCCTGTATGAATTCAGAGCCGTGGGCGCCGGAGGAAGGCCCGTCTGGACTCATCTTTCCGCAACCGCCAGCCTGCAGTGGAAGGGGAGGCCGGCGACCGTCTACCTGGTGACCGACATCACCGAGCGCAAGGGTAGCGAGGAGGCACTCAGGCGGTCCGAATCACGATACCGGACAATATTCGAAAATACGGGAACGGCCATCATCGTTGTCGAAGAAGATACGATCATCAGTTTCGCCAACACGGAATTCGAAAAACTGTCCGGATATGCCAGGGGCGAAATCGAGGGCAGGAAGAGCTGGACGGAATTCGTCGCTCCGGAGGACCTGGAAAGAATGCTGACGCAGCATCGCCTGCGCCGGGAGGATAACAAGGCTTCTCAAAAATATTATGAATTCCGGTTCAAAGATAAAAACGGACACTTCAGGGAGATCGCCCTTCGCGCGGATGTGATTCCGGGGACGAAGACGAGTATCGCCTCCCTCCTGGACATTACGGGTCGCAAGCAGGCGGAGGAGGCCCTGCGAAAAAGCGAGGAGCGCTTCCGAGCCTTGAGTGAAAACGCGCCGGATATCATCTACACAATGGATCTGAAAGGGGCGATCACGTACACGAATCCCTCCTGGAAGCTCATCCTGGGCCATGATCCGGAAGATGTTCTGGGGCGGTATTTTATTGAATTTACGAGGAAAGAGGATAGAAAAACCTACCGGAGGCTGTTCAAGGGCATCCGCAATAACCAGGAAATCATCACCAACCATGTCGGGGTCATGCTGACCCGGGACGGGAAAGAGCGGATCTTCAACATGAACAGCGCCTTCAACCGGGACGCCGAAGGCCGCGTGACCGGCATTGTCGGTACCCTGAAGGACATAACGGAAGCGCAGGGGATTGAGAGGAAGCTGAATCAGGCCCAGAGAATGGAGGCCATCGGCACCCTTGCCGGAGGCATCGCCCACGACTTCAACAACCTGCTTATGGGCATCCAGGGATACGCCTCCCTGATGCTGCTCGATCTGGAACCGTCCCATCCCCATCATGAGCGGGTCAGGCGGATCGAGGAACAGGTAAAAAGCGGAACCGACCTGACACGGCAGCTCCTTGGTCTTGCCCGGGGGGGGAGGTACGAGGTGAAACCCTCCGATATGAACGACATTGTCAAAAAGACCTCCTCCATGTTCGGGAGAACGAAAAAAGAAATAACCATTCACCGGAAGTACGGAAAAAGCCTGTGGAGCGTGGAGGTCGACCGGGGGCAGATGGATCAGGTGTTCATGAACCTTTACGTGAATGCCTGGCAGGCAATGCCGGGAGGCGGGGAGATCTTTCTGGAAACAGGCAACGTCTTTCTGGATGATAAACAAATGGTTCCCTATGCCGCCGGACCGGGGAGATACGTGAGGATCACCGTCGCGGACACGGGCACCGGGATGGATCAGAGAACCAAGGAGCGGATTTTCGATCCCTTCTTTACGACAAAGGCGATGGGGAGGGGGACGGGACTGGGACTGGCGACGGTCTACGGCATCATCAAGGGACACGGGGGAGTCATCCACGTGGACAGCGAGCCCGGCAAGGGGACGACGTTCATCCTCTACCTGCCCGCCTCGGAGAAAGAAGCGGTGAAGGAGCCGCTGGAAACGGGGGCCATTACGGGCGGAAGTGAAAGGATCCTGCTGGCGGACGACGAATGGATGGTTCTCGATGTGACCAGGGAGCTGCTTGAGTCCCTGGGATACAGAGTATACGTGGCCGGGAGCGGCCAGGAGGCCGTCGCCATATACATGGAAAAGAAAGATGATGTCGACCTGGTGATCCTGGACATGATCATGCCGGGAATCTCGGGAGGAGAGACCTTCGATCGCCTCCGGGAGATCAACCCCGAGGTCAGGGTTCTTCTTTCCAGCGGCTACAGCATCACCGGGCAGGCCCAGGATATTCTGGACCGCGGTTGCAACGGGTTTCTCCAGAAGCCTTTTCACATCGGGCAGCTCTCCGGCAAGATCAGGGAGATCCTGGGATGAAGCGGCCGGTCTGAAGGATAGATGAAACAGCAGCAGGGAGGAGGCAGGGGATGAAGGGAAAAATCTTGTGGATGACGGCGTTCGTTTTCCTGGCGTCGGCTTTTCTGATGTCTTACGGCGGAGACGGCGGCTGCCTTGCCGCACAGGAGAACAAGGCGGCGCAGGCGGGAGGACAGAAAAAGGTCTTCGATGCCCACGACACCGGTGTCCGCTTCCATTTCGATGACAAGGACATGGATTTCCATTTCGGTACCATCGTTCTCGGTTCCACCGTGAACCGCGGGGCCGAAATCGGCGAGGCCTTCTATGCGGCCTCCCGGATCAAGGACGGAGACGCGGCAAGCTGGCAGGAGGAATGGTTTCAACTGGCGCGCCGTGTTGAGGCGCGGGGGGAGACATCCCTGGCCGCGGGCCACAGAGTGAGCGCCCGCGACCAGTTCCACCGGGCCGCCTATTACTGCCGGATCTCCCTCATCTCCATGCTGCCGACGGATCCGCACTTCAAGGAGCGGGCACAGAAGAGCAGGAGCCTGGTAAAAAAGGCGGGAGCGCTCCTGGATCCGCCGCTCGAATATTTCGAGATTCCCTACGAGGGAACGGTGCTGCCGGGGTATTTCCGCAAGGCCGCCGCGGGAACGAAACCGATGAAGACCCTGATCATGGTCGGCGGTGGCGAAACGTTTGCCGAGGACCTGTATTTCTACATTGCCTCCCAGGCCAACGAGCGTGGCTGGAACTTCATGACCGTCGACCTGCCGGGGCAGGGGCTCCTTCCCCTGGAGGGAAAGGTCTTCCGGCCGGATATGAATGTCCCCATGAAGGCGGTTGTCGACTACGCCCTGAGCCGCCCCGACGTGGACCCCAAACGGCTGGCCGCTTACGGATACAGCGGCGGCGGCGGGTTCGTACCCCAGGCCGCCATGCACGATTCCCGGATCCGGGCCGTTGCCATGAATTCCGCCGTGGTGGATGCCTACCCGCTTTTCTCGACGATGCCGGTCGTTCTCGCGGATCAGAAAGAGATCGATTCCTGGACAACCTTCCATGGCAACATCGTCAAGGTCATCAACTGGCGCTGGGGCGTGCCGATGGACAAGCCGTCGGCGCTGGCAGCGGCCAACAGGGGCTTCACCTTCGACCCCGCCAGGGTGACCGTTCCGGCCCTGATCATCGTCGGCGAAGGAGAGTACAAGAGCGCGGAAGTAAAGCGGCAGCAGAAGGTGAGCATGGACAACTTCCCAAATCCTTTGAAAAAGATGGTCGTCACGCCGTCCGACGAGGGTGCGACGAACCACTGCATCATGGAAAACCGCAGCATCGTGGGTCTGGTGCTCTTCGACTGGCTGGACGAGATTTTCAGGCGTTAGAACGGGCGGGATAGAAGGCGATCCGGGACCGCTTTGAAAAAACGAAATATTGCTTGATCGGGAGTTTTTAAATCTGATTTTCAGGTTGAAAAGATTCGGGAGGCGGCCTTGCCGCATCATTTCCAATTCATTCAGAGAAGGAGGATTTTATGAAGAAGAAAACAGTCGTTCTTGTTGTGCTTTGTCTCTTTCTTTCCTTTTTGTTTGTTTCGTTGGCATCGGCGGCCTGTCAGCCCGGCGACAAGGCTCAGGTCCTGTGGAAGGGCAAATGGTATCCCGCAACGGTGAAAGAGGCCAAGGGCACACAGTGCTTTATTCACTACGACGGCTACAACAATTCATGGGATGAGTGGGTCGGTCCCGAGAGGATCAAGCTTGCAGGGCAGGCGGCCTCGGCAGCAGATTTCAATGAAGGGGATGCTGTCCGGGTGCTGTGGAAGGGCAAGTGGTATGACGCACATGTTCTGAAAACAAAAGGCAATCAGTATTTCATCCACTACGACGGTTACAATAATTCCTGGGATGAATGGGTGGGACCGAAAAGGATCAAAGCGAAGTAGTTTCCATTGGGAGACCCTAAAAGCTGAACCTTCCGGTTTCCAGATCGGATCGGTCACCTCTCCGGATGCAGAGGAAATCGGGTTTTATTGCAATCCGTTGCCGCCGCGTGGCAACGGTGGCAACGGATTGCACATACCGTTATTCATCGGCATTGAAGATTTTTCCGCCCAGTCATCCCGTTTTGATCCGCTGAAACTCCAGTCTCTCCTTTTTCGGATGCAACCGAATTGCCATTCCGGTGGATTGATACCCCCCAGTAAATGTGAATCATAAGAAAGATCACTTTTGGGAAAAAAGGGCGAAAAGAAAGGGCTGCAAACCGTCTGTGCGGTCTGCAACCCCTTGATGTTCGATGGCTGGGGGACGTGGATTCGAACCACGATTCACGGAGTCAGAGTCCGTTGTCCTGCCGTTGAACGATCCCCCATCTCTGGGAAGCGTCACGTGATATAAAGCGGTCGGTTCCTCCTGTCAACAGTTTTCTCCGGTTTCGGAAAAGCGCCGGGAGTCTTGATTGTCAAAGACCTGCCATTCTCCTGCGCCCATGAAAAAAGGGAGCCGGCGAGTCTATCCGCGGGACTTCTTCCCCCGGTCTTTTCGCTCCAGGAATTTGGGAGGAAGGGACGGCGCTCCGGCGAGGCCGAACCCGGGCAGGACGATCAGGCTCGACGTCCCATGGGAGATGATTCGGCCCGCGGCGTCCCTGATGGTGGCCTCGGCCAGCCCGAGGGTCTTGCCCATCCGGATGCAGCGCCCCTCGGCAATGAGTTTTCCCGCCTGAACGGGAGCCAGGTAGTTGACTTTCAGATCCGTCGTTGTGATTCCCACGCCTTCCTCCAGCTCACAGAATCCGGACCAGAAGGCCGCTGTGTCGATGACCGATGCAAATACGCCGCCGTGGACATATCCGAAGGCCTGGAGATGCTCCGTTCCCACCTCCAGGTCCACGACGGCATACCCGATCCCGAGATCCCGGATGACCATGGACAGGTGCCGGAAGTAGGGGCTGTCGCTGGCATAGGCACGGACGGCCCGGACATAGGCCGGATTGAGCTTTTTCATGGGGTTCCTTCCTGGAACGGATCCCGTCCCGCTGCGGCTGTTCCGGTGCTGTGACTGTCCCCCCGCGGGAGCCATGCGGCAGGGATCTCCTCAACCCAATCCTCCCCTTTTTCAATCACTTCTGGAGGGACTGCGCTCCAGGGTAATCCCCAGTTTCTTCATCCGGTTGATGAGGGTGGTCCGCTTGAGCCCCAGGAGGGCGGCAGCGCCGTCCTTCCCTCCGATCTTTCCCCTGGTCGTTTTCAGGGATTGAAGGATGTGCAGGCGCTCCATTTCCTGGAGGGGAAGCGGCTCTTCTCCCGCTGTCACCGGGATCGTTCCCGTGGCCAGCTCGGGAAACCGGATCCTCGATCCTCCAAGGATCACGGCCCGCTCCACCATGTTCGCCAGCTCCCGGATGTTTCCCGGCCAGGGGTAGGTCTTCAGCGCTTCCATCTCCGCTTCGTGGATCCTGACATCGGGCCGGTTGTACTGGGTGGAGAAGAGCTTGAGAAAATGGCTCGCCAGAAGCGGTATGTCCTCTTTGCGCTGCCGGAGCGGCGGCACGGCGATGGGAAAGACGTTCAGCCGGTAGAAGAGGTCGTCCCGGAACCGCCCTTTCCCGACCTCTTTCTGGAGGTCCTTGTTGGTGGCGGTGATGAGGCGGAAGTCCGAGAAGAGAAGCCGCGTTCCCCCCACGCGCTGAAACTCCTTCTCCTGAAGGATTCGGAGCAGCCGGCTCTGGGTCGACGGCGGCAGCTCCGACACCTCGTCGAGAAAGATGGTTCCGTTGTTGGCCAGCTCGAAGCGGCCGGCCTTCATCTTGATGGCCCCGGTGAAGGCCCCTTTCTCGTGTCCGAAGAGCTCGCTGTCGATGAGGCTCTCCGGCAGGGCGGCGCAGTTGACCCGGATGAAGGGCCCTTTCTGCCGGGGGCTTTCCCGGTGAATGGCCCGGGCGATCAGCTCCTTTCCAACGCCCGTCTCGCCATGGATCAGGACGGTGGAGACCGTGGGGGCGACTTTCGCGATGAGGCGATGGATCCGGACGATGATCTCGCTGGTGCCGATGATGTCGCCGAAGGGACGGAATTCCTCCGTCTCCTCCCGATAATACACGTTCTCCTGGAGCAGGCGGTCGTTCAGGCGGGCGATCTCGTCGTAGGCCTGGGCCCGGTCGATGGATACGGCGATCTGCGAGGCCAGGGCGGAGAGGAGCTTCAGGCGGCCGGCGCTGATGTCGAAGGAGAAGAAGCGGCTGTCCTGGTAGAGGGCGCCGATGACGTTCTTGCCGAGGGTCAGGGGCGTGATGATGACCCGGCGGAAGTCGATGGCGTCGGGCCCGCTCACGTCATACTGCATGATGTGGCCCCCGGGATCTTCCGTGGCGATGCGGATCCGCTGGATCGTGTCGCCGAACCGTTCGTCCCGGAGGGTCTCCTGCGACAGGTTCCGGGACGCCACCATTTCGAGATCCCGGGGATCCTTACCCCGGATGAAGATGGCCGCCCGCTCCGCGCCGGTGAGCCGGGTGAGGGACGTGATGACGTTGGTCAGGAGCTGCTCGATGTTCTTCTGGTTTGTCACCGCCTCCCCCATCTCGACGACCAGATCGAACAGGCGGTCCTTCTCGCTGATGTCCTCCTGGGGAAGGAGCGGGAAGATTTCCCGGGGAAAGACGTCCCTGGCAACGGACTTCGCCACTTCCCATGCCTTGAGGGCGTAGGTCTCGGCCATTCTCCAGTTGTTCGTCTGCAGGAAGAGCCTCGTCAGGGTGATGCGCAGCTTCGCCAGTTCGAGGACAGCTCCCAGTTTCCCAAGTGATTTCTCGATTTCCAGAAGTTCGCTGATTTTCTCCACCGGGGCCGTCCCCCGCTCGATCAGGAGGACCTGGCGGTGCCGGATGATGCTGTACAGAAAAGGATTCACCTGGTCCTTCCCCAGGGAATAGAGAAAATTGATCACCGGTTCCAGTTCCACCGGCGAGCGTCCCTTGCGGTGCAGCACGTAGCCTGCCTCGAAGACGTGGGGGCTGTTGAGGGTATGGTACCAGCTCGACTTGCGGAGTTTCCAGAGGGTCTTGAACTGCTCGGCCGCCGCATCCAGGTCGCCCTCCAGGCAGGCGATGTTCGACAGCCCGATGCCGGCCATGACCTCCGCCATGGGGATGCCCTCGCGTCGGGCTATCTCCAGGGCCATGTCGAAATAGGTCCGGCTGTTCTTGAGCTGACGGATCTCCAGGAAAATGACTCCCGTCGTGGCCAGTGCCACCGAAAGGAGAGGCCCGTTTTCGGCTTTTTTCGCCTGCTGCTGGATGGCCTCCGTGATGCCCAGACCCCGCTGGGGCATGCCGACCTGGGTATAACAGAGTGCCAGGTGGAGGGCGATGAGCTGGGAAAAGTCATCCGCCGCAACCGAGTCGAGCTCTCCCAGGGAATCCTCGTAGGCCTGCACGGCCCCGCTCAGGTCGCCCCGGATCCAGGCTGACAGGGCCTGGAGCTGCAACCCCCGGCGATACAGGGCATCCTTCTCCCCCTTATCGATCATGCTCCAGCCGGTGTCGAAATGCTCCACCGCCCGTTCATGCTGGAAGGCCATCCAGAAGTTCTGGCCGATCAGGAGGTGCAGGGAGGCCAGGGCCCGAAGATCTTCCTGCTTCGTGGCCGCATCCATGGCGGTTGACAGGAACGTATTGATTTTCTTCAGATTGGGGTGAAACAGGGACAGCGAGGCCCGTCGTTCGATGGTCTGGACGAGAATTCGACTCAATTCCGGGGTCAGAACTCCCTCCGTCTCCCGGGCGGCCGACTCGACATATTCAAGAAGGCAGTCATAGAGCTCCACGGCCGAGGAGATCTTGTGGTTCTCCTCCTCGTGCAGCGCCGCCAGGAGGATGCCCTCGAGGTCGTTCTGCTGCAGACCTGCCTGAACACACAGCCTGGCCATCCGGAGGAGGCTCTCGGCTGTCCCGGGCAGATGCCGCCGCAGCATGTCGGCGGCGGAGCGGCAATATTGATGCCATAGGGAAGGGGAAATCCGGGCCGTCAGATCTTGCCGGGGAAGCTTCCGGGTCCATCCATAGACTCCCGGCTGGTCGTCCCGCTCGGCGACCCATTGCTGTCCCTCGAGAAACCGGATGGTCGACAGGAGCTTTGAGGGCGGCATGTCGGCCTGGCCGGAGAACCAGTCAATCGAGAAGGTATCGGCGAACGGCAGAAACCGGAAGAGCAAATCCCGTTGCTCCTCGGAAATCCTTTCCAAAAGCGGTTCGTTGCGGGACATGGCCGGTTCTCCTGTTGATGAGGGGAAGCATGGAAACCCGAAAAGCGTTTCATGGGACGGACGCCCGAAGCCGGCGGCATCGTAGCGGAAGGCCGCCGGGCTGTCAACCTTTGTGTCCACATGAGAACATCTGACCGAATAGCGACTGTCCAGGCAGCCCCCGCATTCCCCGCGGTCATCTTAATATATTGAAATATAAGGTTAATATGTTGGATATTCCGTGGCATCCTTTGTGCAAATATAAAAAAGATTACCGGATACCCTCACCATCAGGAGGGCCGAGAAAGGAGGCGTTAATGGATTTTGATCTGAAGGACGAGCAACGGATGCTCAGGGAGACCGTCGCCCAGTTCGCCGCCAAGGAATTGAAGCCCATCGCGGAAGAAACGGACCGGGAGGACAAGTGGCCGAAAGGCATGTGGAAGAAACTCGGAGACCTGGGAGTTCTGGGAATCACCATTCCGCCTGAGTACGGCGGAGCGGGGGCGGACATCCTCTCGGGCGCGCTGGTGGTGGAGGAACTGGCACGGGTTCTGCCCGCTGTTTCCCTCTCCTACGGGACCCACGCCAACCTGTGCTGCTATAACCTGTTCAAGAACGGAAACGAGGCCCAGCGGCAGAAGTACCTGCCACCCCTTTGTGCGGGAGAGCACGTCGGCGCCCTCGGGCTCACGGAGCCAAACGCCGGGTCCGACGCGGTCAGCATCCAGACGGCCGCCCGCCGCGACGGAGACGTTTACATAGTCAACGGACGCAAGACCTTCATCACCAACGGGCCGGACGCCCGGACAATCGTCCTGTATACCAAGACGGACAAGGCCGCCGGTCCCAAGGGAATCACCGCTTTCATCCTGGACACGACCCTGCCCGGGTTCTCCGTATCCCGGGCCCTGGACAAGGTAGGCAACCGGGGCTCCCGGACGGGCGAGCTGCTCCTGGAGGACTGCCGCATCCCCGCGGAGAACGTTCTGGGCGTAGAGAACGGCGGAATCGCCGTCATGATGCGGGGCCTCGACGTGGAGCGGGCGTTCCTGTCCACCTTCGCCCTGGGCATCGCCGAGGGGGCCTTCGCTGAGGCCCTGAAGTATTCCAAGGAGCGGGTCCAGTTCGGCAAGCCCATCGCCTCGTTCCAGTTGATCCAGGCGAAGCTGGCCGACATGTACACCCTCATCGAGGCGTCCCGCATGATGTGCTACAAGGCCTGCGTCCTGGCCGGCCAGGCGGAGCGCGGCGGCAAGGGTACCGAGGTCCACAAGCTGGCGGCTTCGGCCATCCTCTTCACCGCCGAGGCCTGTGACAAGGTCTGCACGGAGGCGGTACAGATTCACGGCGGTTACGGGTATTGCCTCGAATACCCCGTCCAGCGCTTCTGGCGGGATTCGAAGCTGGGAACCCTGGGAGCGGGGACGTCGGAGATGCGGCGCCTCATCATCGCCAGGGAACTGCTGATGAGTTGATCGGATTCATCCCCCGGACGGAAAGGAAGGAAGTCTATGTCGAAAAAGGTAGCGATTGTGTCCGTGGCACAGAGTGCCGGGCCTGCATCGAAGGACAACTTCTATGATCAGGCCTATCGGGTGACGCGGGAATGCCTGGACAAGGCGGGTTTGACCCGGGAAGAGCTGGGAACGGCCGTGTCGGCGTCGTCGGACATCTTCCACGGCGGCATCTCCTGCGCAAACGCGTATTACTGGGAAACGACGGGGGCCTTCCTGAAGAACGCCTCCCGCCAGGACGGGGAGTCCCTGTTTGCATTCATGTACGGCGTCATGCGGATCATGTCCGGCCAGTATGACAACTGCCTGATCCTCGCCCTGTGCAAGGGTTCGGAGAACCCGGAGAACGACACCTGCACACTGATGTTCGGCGACCCCTTCTATCACCGGAATCTCGGGCTGACGGAAACGACATCGGCGGCCTTCCAGATGCAGGCCTACATGGAGAAGTACGGCGTCACGAGAGAGCAGTGCGCCAAGGTGGCCGTGAAGAATCTCGGCAATGCCCTTCGGAATCCCTATGCAGACCGACGCGGGAAATATACCGTGGAGGACATCCTGAACTCAGGACCCGCCGCAGCGCCCCTCACGCAACTCCAGATCGCGCCGAAGTCGGAAGGCTTCGTGGCCATGCTGCTGGCGTCGGAAAAGAAGGCGAAAAAGCTGACGGACAAGCCCGTCTGGTTCAAGGGCTACGGATCGTCCCTGGACACGTATTTTCTCGGCGACCGCGACCTTCTGGACACCCAGCTGAAAAATGCCGCTGCCCAGGCCTACCGGATGGCGGATATCAAGGACCCGAAGAAGGAGATCGATGTGGCGGAAGTCACCGAACCCTACGCGTTCCAGGAACTGCTCTGGTGCGAGGAGCTGGGGTTCTGCAAGCCCGGCGGAGCCGGCAAGTTGATTGACAAGGGAGCTACGGAAATCGGCGGCGCCCTGCCGGTCAATCCCTCCGGCGGAGTCCTGGCGAACAACCCCTATGTGTCCCGGGGGCTGCAGCGGCTTGCGGAGGGATTCCTGCAGATCCGCGGCGAGGCGGGTGAGCACCAGGTCGATAAAAAGGTGAAGACGGCCCTGGCCCATGGAACCCATGGATTCGCCGGGCAGTGCCATGCCGTCGCCATCATTGGCGTATAGGAGGAAGGTTATGGGAAGACCGGTAGGAATCATCGGAGTCGGGCAGACCAAACACGGGCGGCGCATGGATGTGGCATATCCGGAGCTTGTCCGCGAGGCGGTGCTGCGCGCATTTGAGGACAGCGGGCTGGAGCCTTCCGATATCGACGGGGTGGTCTCGGGGACGATGCCGTCCATGATGGAAGGGGTGGCCCTGACGCATTTCTACTTCGCCGACGCCATGCAGGCCGTCGGAAAGCCGATCCTGAAGACGGAGACCTGCGGGTCCACGGGGGTCTCCATTGCCCACACGGCCTATTACTGGGTCTCCTCGGGGATGGCCGACGTCGTGCTGGCGGTGGGTCACGAGAAGATGAACGAGGGGGATGCTCAGGCTACCATGACGACGGTTGCCGAACCCTTCTACCAGCGGTATTTCATTGCCGGCGCGCCGGGGGTGTTTTCCATGCAGTCCCAGATGTGGGCGGATCGTTACGGGATTCCCGAGGCGAAGATCCGTGACGCGGCGGCACACATCTCCGTGGAGCACCACAATGCGGCCTTCGAAAATCCCTATGCCCACGTGAAGATCCGGGTGACCATGGACGACGTGAAGAACGCCCGGGTCATCACCTATCCCGTGCGGCTTCTCGACGTCTGTCCCACCTCGGACGGGGCCTGTGCCATGATCTTTGTCTCCAAGAACAAGGCGAAGAAGTTCGGCCGCAAGACGGCCTGGGTCAAGGGTGTGGGGTACCGGGGCGAGGAGTACTTCTTCGGCGACAGCGACAAGGGGCTCTGGCAGGGAGCCGTCCAGGCGGCGAAGCAGGCTTATGATCAGGCCGGGATCAAGAATCCCCGCAAGGATCTGGACGTGGCGGAAGTCTATAATCCCTTCACCTTCCAGGAGATGCTCTTCTACGAGTGCTTCGGTTTCTGCGAGCCCGGCGGGGCTCCCGATATGGTCCTGAAGGGGACCTTCGACAAGAAAGGCCAATTGCCCTGTGATCCCTCCGGGGGGGTGCTCTGCACGAATCCCATCGGCGCCACGGGCCTGATCCGGGTCGCCGAAGCGGCGCTCCAGGTGACGGGCAGGGCGGGGGAACACCAGATTCCCAAGGCGAAGACGGCCCTGAGCCATGCCATGGGCGGCGTGGACCAGTTCAACGGCGTCATGATCGTGGGATCCGAATTATAAGAATACTGACGGAGGATAATGCTATGTCGAAGGAATATAAGACGTTGATGACGGAAATCCGGCTTCCCTACGAACTCGCCTATGGTCCTGTCTGGACGCGGTTCTTCGAGGGGATGGCGGAAAAGAAGATATTCGGAACCAAGTGCACCAAGTGCAACCGGATCCTCGTGCCGGCCCGGAGTTTCTGCCCGCGCTGCTTTGTCGACACCGACGAGTGGGTCGAGGTTGCCCAGACGGGGACGCTCACGGCTTGGAGCTATGTGAACTACCGCTATTTTGGAATGCCGACGGAGCCGCCTTTCATCAGTGCGCTGCTTCGTCTGGACGGTACGGACGTCGATTTCCTGCATCTCCTCGGCGGGTTCGATCTGGCGGATTTCGAGAAGGCCAGGAAAACCGTCAAGAACGGTATGCGCCTGAAGGCGGTCTGGAGCAACGACAAGAACGCGCATATCATGAACCTGAAGTATTTCAAGCCGCTGTAATTTGGATCTACACCGTATCCCTTCTTGAATCCGACCCGGGGCAGGGGAGTGTCGCCTCTCCCCGGGCGGTTCAGGCGGGAGGGAACCCTGCACGGGATGCGGATGAGATATTCTCTCCAGGGGGAGCCGGAGGCCGGAGTCGGCCGCGGCAGGTCTTTTTTTCTTTGCGAGCCAAACGGAAACGTCTTCAGCGGGTGAGTTGTGCCTGCTGTCGGGCGGGGCCGTGCGCAATAAAACTAACAGGAGGGATATTCATGAGTTGGAAGGAAGTCTACACGAGCAGGCTGATGTCAGCGCAGGATGCGGCGAAGATCGTCAAGTCGGGTGACCGTTTCTGGACGCCTCTTCTCCTGGGGCAACCCGCGATGCCGATCATGGACGCCATCGCGGACCGCAAGGACGAGCTGAAGGATGTGGAGTACTGCTTTGCCCTCGTCCTCAGGCCCTACAAGATCTTCAAGCCCGAGTACCGCGATACCTTCAAGCTGGTCTGCGGTTTCTACAGCACGCCGCACCTGCAGGAGATGGCCAAGTCGGAATGGTCCAATTTCTGGCCGGCCCAGAGCTCGGACATCGCCATCAAGAACGCCCA
>CAYNEJ010000087.1:0-14787 GCA_964396205.1 uncultured Syntrophaceae bacterium | reverse complement strand
GAAGGTGTTGTCGGTGGTCGACCCGCTCAGGGTTTCGCTCCCGGAGCCCAGGTTCACGTTCTCGATCTCGCCGATTCCGTCTGTGCCCGTCGCCGTCCCCGCCGCAAGGTCCACCGCCACGGCGCCGGCATAGCCCGTATAGTCCAGGGTGTCGCTGCCGTCGTCGTAATCGCTCCCCTCCGTGATCGTGTCGGTCCCGCTGGTGGCGGTGATCACGTAGGTGTCGTCGCCGGTCCCGCCGGCCAGGATATCGTCTCCCAGGCCGCCGGTCAGGACGTTGTCGCCGGCATCACCGGTGATCGTATCGTCCTCGGCGCCGCCGGTCACGTTGTCGATGTGGACGACGCCGCTCGTCCCCGTGGCCGTTCCCGCGCCCAGGTTGACGGTCACCGCCGTCGTCCAGAGGGAGTAGTCGAGGGTGCTCGTGCCGAGGAGGCCGCCGTCGAGGATCCCGGCAAAGGTGGCGCCGTTTTCGAAGACGAAGCGGTTGCTCCCCTGGCCGCCGACCAGTTTGTCGATGTTCGCGATGCGGTTCAGGGCGTTCGTGCCGTCCGTCACGGAAACCGTGCCGTCGGTATGCAGGGTGAAGGTCAGGTTCACCGTCACGGCGGAGAAATCGAGAGTATTGCCCGTCGTTCCGGGATCGCTGATGGTGTCGGTTCCCCAGCCGTTGGTGAAGGAATAGACGTTGTTCCCGGCCGCCCCGGTCAGCGCGTCGTTGGCGGAGCTTCCAATGACGTTCTCGATGCCGCTGAAGCCGCTCGTCACCCCCGTTGCGGTCCCCGCGGTCAGGTTCGCGGAAACGGATCCTCCCGTGTAGCCGGAGTAGTCGAGGGTGTCGCTGCCGCCGGAATCGCTGATCGTGTCGATCCCGCCGCCCGCCTTGAACACGTACGTGTCGTTCCCGGCCCCGCCGGTGAGCACGTCGTTGCCGGCCCCACCGGCCAGGATGTTGTCTTCTGCGTCGCCGGTCAGCGTGTCGGCCCCGGAGCCGCCGATCACGTTCTGAATGTTGCCGACGGTGGCGGTGACCGCGCCGGCCAGGGCCGTCCCGGCCCCCAGGTCGACGACGACCGCCGTCGTGTAGGCGGCATAGTCGAGTGTGTTCGCCCCCGCCCCGCCGTCGATGGTGCCGGAGAAGGTCGCCGCGTTGGCGAAGGCGAAGCGGTCGCTTCCCTCGCCGCCGGTGAGGCTCTCCATGCCGGTGATCCCGCTCAGGGCGTTCGTGCCGTCCGTCACGGAGACGGTGCCGCTGCCGGAGATGGTGTGCGTCAAGACGGCCGTCACGGCGGAGAAGTCGAGGGCGTCGGTGCCGGCGGAATCGGTGACCGTATCGGTCCCCCAGCCGTCTTCGAAGACATAGGTGTCGTCGCCCGCCCCGCCGGTCAGGGTGTCGTTCCCGGCGCCGCCCGCCAGGACGTTCGCGTTCGCGTCGCCGGTGATCGTGTCGGCCCCGGACCCGCCGGTCACGTTCTCGATGTTGCTGAAGCCGCTCGTGACGCCCGTGGCCGTCCCGGCGGCCAGGCTGACTGCCACGGCCGTCGTATAGGCGGAGTAGTCGAGGGTGTCGCTGCCGCCGGAGTCGCTGAGCGTGTCGGTCCCGCCGCCCGCCGCGAAGACATACGTGTCGTCGCCCGCCCCGCCGCTCAGCGTGTCATCGCCCGCGCCGCCCGCCAGGACGTTGGCGCTCGCGTCGCCGGTGATCGTGTCGTCCCCGGAGCCGCCCGTCACGTTCCGGATGTTGCTGAACTTGCCGGCCGCGCCGCCGCCGATGCCCGTTGCCGTCCCGGTGGACAGGTTCACCGATACCGCGGTCGTATAGGCCGAGTAGTTGAGGGTGTTCGTCCCGCCTGTTCCGCCGTCGATGGTCCCGGTGTAGGTCGCGCCGTCATCGAAGGCGAAGGTGTTATTCCCGGAGCCGCCGGTGATCCGCTCGATTTTGGAGGTGACGGTCAGGTCGTTCGTGCCGTCGGAGACGGAGATGGTCCCGTCGGCGTTGAAGGTGACCGTGAGATCCGCGGAGACGGAGGAGAGATCGAGGATGTCGGAATCGGCCGCGGAGGCGTCGCCGACGGTGACGGTCCCCCAGGTGTCGGCGATGGCGATCGTGTCACTCGCGGTGCCGCCGATGACCTTGTTGATGCCGGTGACCCCGTTCGTTCCCGTCGCCGTCCCGGCCGGCAGGTTCACTGCCACGCCGGCGGTCCAGGCGGAGTAGTCGAGGGTGTTGGTGAGTCCGTCGCCGCCGTCGATGGTCCCGGCGAAGGCCGCGCCGTCCTCGAAGACAAAGGTGTTGTCCACCTTCCCGCCGACGAGCTTCTCGACTCCGGCGATGTGGCTCAGCGCATGGGTGCCGTCCGTGACGGAGACCGTCCCGTCGGCATGGATGGTGAAGGTCAGGTCGTAGGTGACGGCCGAGAAGTCCAGGGTGTCCGTTCCGGCGGAATCCGTGATCGTGTCGGTTCCCCAGCCGTCCTTGAAGATGTAGGTGTCGTTCCCGCCGCCGCCCGCCAGGACGTCGTTCCCCGCCCGGCCCGCGATGTAGTTCGCGTTGGCGTCGCCGGTGATCGTGTCCGCCTCGGTGCTGCCGACCACGTTCTCGATGTTGGCGAATCCGTTGACGACATCCGTTGCCGTTCCGGTCGCCAGGTTCACCGTCACGGAGGCGCCGTATTCGGAGTAGTCCAGGGTGTCGCTGCCGCCGCCCGCGCCCTCGACGATCGTGTCGGCTTCCCCGTCGACGAAGAAGTAGTAGTAGTCGTCGCCCGCGCCGCCGGTGAATACGTTCGCGTTGGCGTCGCCGATGAACATGTCGGACCCGGAGCCGCCGGCGGCGTTCCGGATGTTGCTCACGGCCCCGCCGATTCCCGTCGCCGCGCCGCCGAAGAGGTTCACGATCACGTCGGCGGTCCAGGCGGAGTAGTCGAGGGTGTTCGTCCCGCCGGTGCCGCCGTCGATCGAGCCCGCGAAGTTCGCGCCGTTCGCCAGGGTGAAGGTGTTGTTCCCGCTCCCGCCGACGATCCGCTCCGCAACGGCCACGTTGTTCAGGGCATTGGTCCCGCTTGTCACGGAGAGGGCGCCGCTCGCCAGGACCGCAACGGCCAGGTTCGCCGAGACGGCGGAGAAGTCGAGCACGTCCGTATCCGTCGCCGCGCTGGAATCGACGAGGGTGTCCGTCCCCCAGCCGTTGCCGAAGGCATACGTGTCGTTCCCCGTTCCGCCGGCGAGGATATCGTTGCCGGCGCCGCCTTTCAGGATGTTGGCGTTGGCGTCGCCGGTGAGGACGTCATTCCCGGCCCCGCCGGTCAGGTTCTCGATGTTGACGAGGTTTCCGGAGACACCCGTCGCCGCCCCGCCCAGCGTCGCCGTCACGGCCGTCGCATGGGAGGAGTAATCGACGGTGTCGCTTCCCTCGTCGGCATTCTCGGTGATGGTGTTTGTCGAGCCGGACGTCAGCACGTACGTGTCGTCGTCCGTGCCGCCGGTCAGGGTGTTCGTCCCGGCCCCGCCGGACAGCGTGTCGTTCCCCGCCCCGCCGGTGAGCGTGTCATTCCCCGCACCGCCCGACAGGACGTTGGCGTTCGCGTCGCCGGTGATCGTGTCGCTGCCCGTGCCGCCGGTGACGTTTTCGATGTTGCCGACGCCCGCGGTGGCCGTCGCCGTCCCGGCCCCCAGGTCCACCGTCACCGCCGACCCGTAGGAGGAATAGTCGAGGGTGTCGCTCCCCTCGGCGGCACTCTCCAGAAGCGTGTCGGTTCCGCCGCCCGCCGCAAATACGTAGGTGTCGTCTCCGGCCCCGCCCGCCAGCACATCGTCATCGGCCCCGCCGTTCAGCCTGTCGTTGCCGGCGCCGCCGGAGAGAACATTGGCCCTGTCGTCGCCGGTGAGGACGTCGTCGCCGGCCCCACCGGTGACATTCTCGATGTTCGTCACGATTCCGGAGACGCCCGTCGCCGCGCCGCCCAGCATCACGGTCACGCCGGTGGAATGGGCCGAATAGTCCAGGGTGTCGCTCCCCTCGCTTGCGTTCTCGACGATCGTGTCGGTCCCGCCGGCCAGCATGTACGTGTCATCTTCGGTTCCGCCGGTCAGCGTGTTGACGCCCGTGCCGCCGCCCAGCACGTCCGCGCCGGCGCCGCCGGTGATCGTGTCGTTTCCGGCACCGCCGTACAGGACGTTGGGATTGGCGTCCCCGATGATGATGTCATTCCCGGCCCCGCCGGTCACGTTCTCGATGGAGGCGACGCCCGCCGTGGCCGTGGCCGTCCCGGCCGTCAGGTTCACCGCCACGGCCGACGTGTAGAGCGAGTAGTCGAGGGTGTCGCTGCCTTCGCCGGTCACTTCGACGATCGTGTCGGTCCCGCCGCCGTCGGTGATCCGGTACGTATCGTCCCCGGCCCGGCCCGTCAGCGTGTCGTTCCCGCCTCCGCCGGTGAAAGCGTTGGCCTGATCGTCGCCCTTCAGCGTGTCCGCGGCCGAACCTCCCCGCACGTTCCGGATGTTGCTGACACCCGAGGTTCCCGTGGCCAGCCCGCCGGCCAGGTCGACCGTGACGGACGTGGTCCAGGCCGCGTAGTCGAGGGTGTTCGTCCCGCCGGTGCCGCCGTCGATGGTCCCCGCGAAGACCGCTCCGTTTTCGAAGACGAAGGTGTTGTTGCCCGACCCGCCGACGATCCGCTCGATGTTGGCGACGGCGCTCAGGGTATTCGTGCCGTCGGTCACGGAGACGGTGCCGCCGGCATGAATGGTGAAGGTGAGGTCCGCCGTGACGGCGGAGAAATTCAGGGTGTCCGTCCCGGTCGTGCCGGTCTCGCTGACGACGTCGTTGCCCCAGTCGTCGGAGAAGATGTAGTTGTCGCCCGAATCGGTCCCCGTGAGGGTCTCGCCGGCGGTCGTGCTGACGAAGTCCTGCATCAGGTGGCGGTAACCGCCGTCTCCGGATGCAAAGAGGGCCGCCGCTTCGATCGCGCCGGCCCGGTATTCCAGGTTCCAGTCGCCGCCGGCCTCGGCCGCGCCCGTCTTGTCCGTCGAGGCGGCCACGTCCGCGCCGGTCAGCGAGGACAGGGTCCGGACGAACTCAACGCCTGCCCCTCCGGAGGCCACGTCACAGCCGTACAGCAGGATGTCGGCACCGTCCTTCAGAGAGTCGCCCCAGGCCGCAATCTCCGCCGCCCGGTCCTGCAGCACATTCTGAAGCACCGCCGTCGTCCCGAGGCTGATCTCGCCGGATGCGCCGTGGGACAGGATGTACACGGCGTCGAGATTCGTGTACTGCTTCAGGATGTCCGTCACCTGCCGGACGCCGTCCTGGCCGGCGTCGAGGTAGTGGATGAAAATACCGGACCGGTCGGTCGTGTCGGGATTGGACGCGTTGGAGTCACCCTGTTCGGCGGTGGCTGCAGCGGCCTCTTCCTGGAGACCGTCCACGACGGATGTGATGGACCATTCCTGCCCGGATTCCTTGAGCAGGGCCTCGATGAGGGACTGGGCGTCGGGCACGGACGGATCGACGATGATGATCTCGCAGCGGCTGTCCTGGGCGGCCGAAACCGCCGCCGAAGAAGTCGCTTCCGCGACGGCCGGGGAGATTGTGGAAGGATCGCCCGTGGTCGATGCATCCGTCGTTCCGGTCGGGGGTTGGACGGCGGCTTGGTCACTCACATCGCCGGTCGCGGTCTCCGGAACCGGATCCAGATTGTCCCCTGTCTGGACGGCTTCGACCTCCGCAGGGGCGGCCTCCTCGACGACAGCAGGAATGCCGCCCGCGATCGCGTTGAGCTCGTCAACGGGAATGACGAGATCTGCGGAAAGGAGCAGCCGCGGCTCCAGGGCCTCGAACCGAAACGGCCGGGGTTTTTTCCCGCGTCCGCTCCCTGCCTTCTGTGCCCGATCCGCTGCCTTCTTCCTGCTTTTCAGTCGCCACATGGTTCTTGTCCTCTCAGGGAATCCGAGAACGTCCCGGCGCCGTCCGCCGGCATGTCCGGAAACAATCCTGCATCATGAAAACGGGGTCCCGGAATCGAATGCATCTTTCTCCCGCTCCGGAACAATGAAAGCCGCCCGTTTATCCGGCGGCGTTCAGGACGATGTTCCTGTTCGACGGACTTACCGCTCCTTCTCGAACCACTCGTTGATGGAGGCGATGTCCCCGTCGCTCAGGGTGCCCACCGCCTTCTTCAGGCGGAGGCTGTTCATGATATAGTCGTACCTCGCCACCGCATAGTCCCGGCGCGCCCGGTAGAGATCCCGCTCAGCGTCCAGGACGGCCAGGACCGTGTAAAGACCGGATCGGTATCCCTCCCTCTTTGCCTCCAGGACCATCTTCTGTGCATCCAGCGCCTCCCGCAGGGCCTTCACGCGGTCGATGGAGCTCATGACGCCGAGATAGGCGGCCCGGGTTTCCTTCCTGGCTGCCCGTGTCTGGCGCTCCTCTTCCTGGGCGGCGGCCTGGTGGAGGCTCTTGGCTTCCCGGGTGCGGGAAGCCACGACACCACCCTCGAAGATCGGAATGGTCAGCCGGGCCAATACATAGGCCGTCTCAACCTCGCTGCCGCCTCCGAACAGGGTGCCCTCGGTCTTTGTCCGGTCGTACTCCGCTTCCAGGTTCAGGAAGGGATAATGCCCGGCCCGCTGCCGGTTAATCTCCTGATTGGCCTCTTCCACGGCCTGCCGCTGCATCTCGAGGGAGGGGTTCTGCTTCACCGTGGCGTCGATCCAGGTGTCGATGTTGTTCGGATCCGGGCCGACCAGGGGCAGGTCCTCGCGGACGGGCACAATCTTCTCGATATCCTGGCCGACAATCTCCCGGAGCGCCTGGAAGGCGTCGTCCTGGTTGCTCCGGGCGGCGATTTTCCTCGCCCTCACGTCCGACAGCCTCGCCTTGGCGTCGAGAAAGTCCGTCCTCGAGGTCAGACCGGAGCTGAAGCGGCCGGTGACCAGCTCGTGATAGCGGCTCACGGCGGATTCCTCGGCGCTGATAAACTCGAGATTGTCCCGGGTGGCCAGCGCCCCCAGGTAGGACCGGGCGAGGCGGACCATCAGGTCCTGCCTGGCCGTTTCCAGTTTCAGGTCCGCTCCCTTGACCGTCGCCCGGGCGCGCTTCAGGCTCGCCCACGAGGCCATGTTGAACAGGGGCTGAACAAGCGAGAGGGAATATTCCGTTGTGGGAAAGGTCGATGTGCCCTGGCCGTAGACGGTGTTGTCGCTGCTGATGATGTTCTGCCGCGTTTGCGTGTAGACCCCCTCGGCCGTCAGTTTCGGCAGGAGCCCCGCCCTGGCCTGGCTCAGTTTCTCGACCGAGGCGTCCCGCTCATAACGGGCACCGATGAACCGGGGGTCGTTCTTGAGGGCCAGTCCGTACGCCCCGAGCAGGTCCTCGGCGAAGGAAGGTTGAGAAAAAAAGAGCAGCGCCAGGATCAGGAGTGTCCCGATTCCCGACGGACCGGACCGGAAGATTCTCTTCCCGCGGTCCAACCGGAGCACAATGCCATGTTTCATGAAGATCCCCTTTCCCGTAACGCTTCCGAACGAAGTTTCATGTTGAATGCAAAAAGGCCCGCTGCCGCATCCGGACTCCGACCACCGCATTGCGGACAACCATATCGACTAGATGTTTATTTGATGAAGAATAACGGTGAGGTGGCGACATTCCGTCATCCCTTCCGGGATGAAACCGGCAATCAGGGGCTCCACAACACCCGTTGGCAAGCAAATCGAGAATCAAAGTAAGCAGCCTCTACACAAACTCGAATGGGCTACCGGGTGGATGAATACTGCCCGGCGGGGTGAAAAATGTCAAGACACTTTAGGTCTCTTAACGGAAAAAAACATTTGGCGAGGAGGAATATAGGTCATCGATTCTATTGTGTATATTATGACATAATGATTTCCGCTTGCCATTTACTACTGACTCTATCATAAGCGTTCTCTAAATACCGAAGCCAAAGAAAAAACAGGGAAAGGAACGAATCATGAAAAAAGTATTAGCTATTCTTGTTGCTTTACTCTTTTTGGCGGGCTGCGGAGCGTCCATCCGGAAAAACAACGAAAACCTGATGATGCTCAAGGTCGGGATGCCGCAGGCGGAAGCCGTGAAAATCATGGGACCGCCCACGGTGAGCGAGTCCTACGAGGCGGCCGGGAGAGAGAGGGTGAGCATCCTTTATTACCAGACCGAGACGAAGAACGTCACGGTCCTGTCGGTGAAGGAAGAGTGTACGCCCGTCGTGTTCATCGACGGAAAGCTCGTGGGCTGGGGGGACCGCCTGACGGCGTCGACGATCAACACCCATAAAGTCAGGGCGAAATGACCCTTCGTTCCGGTTCTGTGAGTACTTCGCGGGATTACCCGCTCTATGAGAAAATGAAGAAGCGGTCGCCCCGGGCCGCTGCCTGGTGGATCGTGGGCGACCGCCTCTATCACGCGGGTCTTCTGATGACGATGCTCTGCATCCCGGCGCTGTTTTTCGCTTACACGCAGATCGACTCCGCGGGCGACTGGATTGCCTGGCTCGTCATCGCCCTTTTTGCATCCCTCGGCATCTTCGGTCTCGGCGTTTACTGCAAGGGGAAATCTTACCGGATTGCCATGCAGGCAGGGATTGACATCGACAAGTTCTAGGGGACGGGCTGTTGAAAAATGCCCGTCTGCTTTGTTTCACCCGTCCTTCGCCACTCAACGTACCTGGAGTACGCCTCGCGGATCAGAACATCGGGAGCCTTGCCTCCGACCCTTTTTGAACAGCCTCAAAGGCTCGTCGGATAGCTGGTTACCATATGGAAAAGGGACAGATTTGAAATCCGTCCCCTATCTTCGCTGTTCCCGATCGCAGGAATTCCCGTGACAGCCTCCACGCCCCGGACGGACCCATCACCCGCGGAGGCGCGGCCGGGGGTTCCCGGAGGAGCAATCAGGAAGCGTTTCCATCATGGGAGTCCCGGTTCACCAGCGGCAACCCCTGGAAACGATTCCGCGACGGAGGGAATCCCCGTGACAGCCTCCGCGCCCCGGACGAACCCATCACCCGCGGAGGCGCGGCCAGGATCAACGCTCCACCTTTTCCGACAGGGGCTCTCCCACGGCTCCCGTGTAAAAGACGATGAGCCGGACCGTCTCTTTCCCGGTGTTGATTCCGTTGTGAGGGGTGTTCCGGACCTCCAGAATGGCCTGCCCCTTTTCGAAGGTCAGGGCGGTCCCGTCATCCAGCAGGACTCTGAGGGTTCCTTCCATGACATAGGCATAGACGGGAACCCGGTGCAGGTGCCACCCCGTCTGCGCCCCGGGGGCGATCTCCACGACCGCCGCCGTGACCTCGGGCCGGTCCGTCCGCAGGTATTCCAGCGCTCGGCCGTTTCCAGCGGTGGTCGATTTCAGGACCGTCCTGACCGCCACACCGCTGTCATACCCCCATCCCGGGGAAACGGATCCGGCCAGGACCAGCAGGCACAGGCCGAGGATCATGCAAACGAATTGCCTGTTTACGTCCATGATTCCTCCTTCGGACTCCGCTCTCCCATGTTCATGCGAAACACGGGACCGGACCGGTCATTTCCGCCAGGCGGCGAATGCGCCCTGGAAATCCTTTGTAAACCCGTGATGCGCCGTGAAGACCGCTTCCACGCCCTGCAGCTTCGCAAGCTTCCCGATGGAGACAACCTCTGTCGGTGTATCCATGTTGAAGCGCTCAACGAAGGGACCCGCCTTGCCCTCCTTCAAGCTGATCGTGTCGCCCGTGAAGAGCCAGCGGCCGTTGACGAGATAACAGTGTGAACCCGGTGTGTGTCCCGGGGTACGGATCGCCTGCAAGATCACGCCGTCGCTGTCCACGGTCTCTCCTCCCGCCAGGAGCCTCCGGCGGGCCGGCAGCGAGTTCCGCATGAAAAACATCCTGTATTCGGGACCCTTGATGATCCGCTCTTCCTCTGACCCGACGAAGAGTGGGATGTCCCCGAGCACGGCCAGGGCCGCCGTGTGGTCGCTGTCGGAATGGGTCAGGAAGACCGCGCTGATCCTGTCCTTCGGGATGCCGAGCGTCCGGAGGCCCTCCTCGACGACGGCGGCCTTAGCGCCTCCGTCGATCATGACATAGCCGTCCTTTCCCTTGACCAGATAGAGGTTCACGTAATCGTCCCGGATGGCGAAAACGCCCGGAACGACCTCGCCGGTGGCCACCGGCGTCATCTTCCGGACCTCGATCAGGAACGGAACCAGCACATAGCCGGCGATCAGGATCGCGACCCCGGCCAGAACGCCGACGGCGATCAGGATTTTTTTCTTCACGGGATGCTCCTTTCCGCGAAGCCTCATGGGCATCGCAACGATGAAGCACAAGCGGTGCAACCGGCCGGGGATCGGGCATCCGGTGACGCCGGCAACGGCGGATCGACCACTGTTTTCGGTGACGGACTATATGGGGAAAGAGCAGGCCTGTCAATCCGGGAGCACGCCGGCAGGGGTCCGTGACGGCGGCCGCTTCGCCCTCCCGATGCTTCTCCGGCCAAACCCGCGGGCCCGATGCACCGGCCGGACGCGGCCGTCGCCTTTTCAGGAGCCGCTGCGCATCTGCAGCGGCTGTTCGAGATGGTTGGCGGCAAGAAGGGGCTCATTCCGGAAAATGTCCAGCGTCGGACCGTCGGCGGCTATGCGTCCGCCGCCGATGACGATTGTCCGTTCGCAGACATCCATGACAAGATCGAGATCGTGGGTGGCAATGATTTTCGTGTGATGAAACTTCCGGAGGAGTCCGATGAGCTGCCGCCGGGAAAGGGGATCGAGGCCGGAGCTTGGCTCATCCATGACCAGGACATCGGGGGACATGGACAGCACCGTGGCGATGGCGGCGGCGCGCTTCTCGCCGCCGGAGATTCGATAGGGCGGTCGGGCGGCCAGATGGCCGATGCCGACCTGCCGGAGCGCTTCCCGGACACACGTCTCCACTTCCTCCGGCGGCAGGCCGAGGTTGAGCGGCCCGAAGGCCACGTCGTCGTAAACACAGGGCATGAACAGCTGGTCGTCGGGATCCTGGAAGACCGTGCCCACCCGGCGGCGCACATCGTTCAGGTTTTTCTTTGTCAGGGGGTGGTCCCCGATCCGAACCGTACCGCGGTCCGGAAACAGGCATCCGTTGAGGTGGAGCAGGAGCGTGGATTTCCCGGCCCCGTTGGCGCCGACCAGGCCGACCGACTCCCCGTGGACGATCCGGAAGGAAACGCCCCGCAGAGCCTGCGTGCCATCGGGATACGCATACTCGAGATCCTTCACTTCCACGAGGTGATGGCTCATGCACCACCCCCGAGGACGAGCCCCCCGATCCAGAGTGGCACATTGTACAGGCGGGCGAACAGAAAGAACGCAGACCAGGCGGCCGCGAACAGGACGTCCCCCGGCCGGACCGATCGCCCCCGGAGAAGACGGATCTCGCCGGAGAATCCGCGGGATACCATGGCGTTGTAAATCCGCTGCGCCCGGTCGAGGGAGCGGAGCAGAAGCTGCCCGCAGAGCGACCCGAAGACCCGGAAAGACATGCCCCGCCGATGGAACGACCGCAGGCCGTGGGCCCGGACCATCCGGCCCGCCTCGTCCGCCGCCACGTGGATGTAACGCTTCATGAACAGAAGCTGGGAAACGAGGATCTTCGGCATCCCCAGCTTTCCGAGGCCGAAGCACACGGCATCGAACCCGCAGATCGCCACCAGGATCAGTGCGGCGCTCACCGTCAGCAGGAATTTGACCAGGATGGCCACAAAAGAGATCCAGCCTCCCGAAACGGCGACGGGACCGAAGTGCGCCATGATCTGGCTGTCGAGAACGGGATTGAAGATGCCGATCATGACGGCGAAGGGGGATGCAACGAGCAGCCGCCGGGCGATCCGGCGGAAGGAGACCCGGCCCAGGGCCATGAGGGAAACGGGATACAGAACAAGCGGAAGAAGGCCGAGGACGTCGTACTTGCCGAAGGAGGAGACGACGGCGAGGAAGAGAAGCGTCGTGACGATCATGATGCGGGGATCCACCGGGAGAGCCGGAGCATCGGAACTCCCGGGACCGTCGAGACGGCTCATGGCGCCGAGTGCGTGACCGGCGCCGCTCATGGGTTCGTCACTCCCACGGGAATGTCTTCCCTCCCATATTCCCCGGCAGCCGGGGATCTCTCATCGATCGGGTACCGGACGATTCCTTCCGGCACCCCTCGCCCGCCTCAGGACAATCCCGGCCACCCCCACCAGCAGCAGGGTCAATCCTCCTCCGACGACCCCCGCGACGGACCGGCCGGCATTGACGTCGGGCCATGACTCCCCGTGGCCGGCGACCGCCCCGGCTCCACCGGAAGTTTTCCGAAAGTCATAATCGGGGAGGATTGCGGTTTTCTCCTGGAGGCCCGCCAGCGCTTCATGGGTCGCACTCCCGGGACCGGAAAGCACCTCCTTCCCCGCCGCGCGAAACATGGACCACTCGAGCCCGTCGGGTTGCGCCGAGGCAAACCAGGACAGGACGCCGCCGGTCAGGACGGCAAACACGGCCAGGCCGATCAGGATTTTCCCCACGGAATACCGCGCCGTCCGCCTGCCCGAGGCGGCCCGCAGCACCTCCGGCCGGGCATTCCAGACAAACGTGATCACGGCGGCGGTCACCAGTCCCTCCACGACTCCGATGGCAAGATGGATCGGTTGCATGAGAAGGGCAAACGTGGTGAAGGGCAGCTCGCTGATGCCGGAGGCCACCGTTTCAAGGACAACGGCAAAGGCCCCCAGTTGCAGGGCCACGATGGAGGACAGGACGGCGCCGGCCAGGATCCTGCCGGAGGTGGGGTTGACTCCGAGGACCTTCCGGCAGATCAGGGGGTAGGCGATGAAACAGGGAAAGAATCCCATGTTGAAGACATTGCATCCCAGGGCGAGCAGGCCGCCGTCGGCAAAGAAGAGGGCCTGGACGGCAAGAATGGAGGCCATCGTAAGAAAGGCCGCATGGGGACCCAGAAGCATCGCCAGGATCATCCCTCCCCCGAGATGGCCGCTGGAACCGGTGGCCGGGATGGTGAAATTGATCATCTGCGCCGCAAAGACGAAGGCCCCCAGAACGCCCATGAGCGGGACGGCCTTCCCGTCCGGCTGGACTTTGAGCTTCCTCGCGGAATACGCCGTCAGGCCGGCCGTGACGACCCACATCGTTCCACCGACGGAGGGCGTGAGCAACGCATCGGCCATGTGCATGGTTCGGGTGCTCCCTGTTCGTGATGTCCTGCCGACGGGCCTGTAACATGAACATGGATTTCGTAGCAATCAAAATACCGCCCGCTTCTCCTGCAATTCCCGGCCGAGGGGTGATGCGTAATTGCATCATCATAACCGATACATTCATCGTCATCCCGTTTGACGGAGGGGAGGAAATATGGTAGGCGGTCTTTCACCTCCCGTCCCATACACCGTCTCATCATACGCTTGCCAAGCCGGGCCGTGCCTCCAAACGGCCGGCGGCCGCCATGTGCCGGCTGTTCCGGGATCGCGGAGAAACCATCACCGGGAATTCAAATCCTGACAAGGAGGGTTATCATGATGAAGCGCTTTCTTCTCGGAGTATCCGCACTTTGTCTCGTCTTCGCCCTGGCCGGCCCGGCTCCGGCCGCCGAACCGATCAAAATCGGCGTGGCCGGCGCCCACAGCGGAGACCTGGCGTCCTACGGACTCCCGACGGTGAAGGCCATCGAGCTCGTGGTCAAGGACGTCAACGCCAGGGGAGGCATCCTGGGCCGGAAGATCGAGCTCCTCGTCGAAGATGACGTCTGCAAGCCCGAAGTGGCGACCAATACCGCCACCAAGCTGATCTCGAAAAAGGCCGACGTGATCATCGGCCACATCTGCAGCGGGGCGACCAAGACGGCCCTGGGAATCTACAAGGACGCCAGGCTGGTCACCATCTCTCCCTCGGCGACCAGCCCGGAGCTGACCCAGAGCGGCAGGTATCCCAACTTCTTCCGCACCATTGCCTCCGATGACGCCCAGGCGAGGCTCGGGGTCGACTTTACCGTGAACCGGCTGAAGGCGACCCGGATTGCCGTCCTCCACGACAAGGGGGATTATGGAAAGGGCTTTGCCGAGTTCGCCAGGAAATTCATCCAGGACGGGAAGAAGGCCCGGGTGGTTCTCTTCGAGGGGGTCACCCCCGGCGCGGTCGATTACTCGGCCGTGGTCAACAAGATCCGCCAGTCCGGAGCGGAAGCCGTGATTTACGGAGGATATCACCCCGAGGCGTCGTCCATCGTCGCCCAGATGCGGAAGAAGAACATGAAGACCCACTTCATCTCCGACGACGGTGTGAAAGACGACACGTTCATCAAGGTTGCCGGCCGGTACGCCGAAGGCGTCTACGCCTCGGGACCGAAGGACACGAGCAGGAATCCACTGGCCATCGCCGCCAAAGCCGCCCACAAGAAGGCCTACAACTCCGACCCGGGAGCGTTCTTCCTCGAGGGGTACTCCGCCGCCCTGGCGGTGGTGAATGCCATCGAGAAGGCGAAGTCCACGGAATTCAACGCCCTGGTGAAGGCGCTCCGGACAAACTACGTGAATACGCCCGTGGGCAAGATCCGGTTTGACAACAAGGGCGATGCCATCGGCGTGGGCTTTGCCATGTACCAGGTGCAGAAGGGCAGTTACGTCGAGATTCGATAACGGATCCGCAGGGGTTCACCGCGGAGCGCGGGAAGCCATGAATGGGGCCTTCCGGCCGGATACGCCGGAAGGCCTTTCTTTCCGAAGGAGCCCATGGATTATTTTCTCGAGCTGTTCGTC
>CAYNEJ010000086.1:0-14818 GCA_964396205.1 uncultured Syntrophaceae bacterium | reverse complement strand
AAACGCTCCTGAGCGCGAGGGAAGCCCCTCTCCCGCCACCCGGCCTTCAATTGGCGGCTGGTTCTGTTTAATAAATAAGGAAAATGGAGGTGGACGACATGATGGATTATCCGCTCCTGCTGACGACGTTCATGACTCGGACAGCGAAATTCTTCCCGAAGAAGGAGATCGTCTCCGTCTATCCCGAGGAGAACTTCCGCTACACTTATGCCGACTATTACCGGCGGACCTGCCAACTGGCCCATGCCCTGAGGTCCCTGGGGGTGAAGAAGGGCGACCGGGTGGCCAGCATGGCCCTCAACAGCCACCGCCACCTGGAGCTGTATTTCGGCGTTCCCTGCATGGGGGCGGCCCTGCACACGGTGAACTTCCGCCTGCCGCCGCATCACCTGGCGTACATCCTGAACCATGCGGAGGACCAGGTGGTCTTCGTGGACGAGGACCTGGTCTTTTTCCTGGAGATGATCAAAGACCAGCTCAAGACGGTGAAGCATTTCGTGATCCTTTCGCAGACAGGCAAGATGCCGCAGACGTCGCTCAGCCCGGTCACGCTGTACGACGATCTGATCGCCCCCTTCCCGGACTCTTTCGACTGGCCGATGGACCTCTCCGAGTGGGACCCGGCGCTCATCTGCTACACCTCCGCCACGACGGGGGATCCCAAGGGAGTCGTATACAGCCATCGCGGCATCGTGATGCACACGTACGCCGCCTGCTGCACCCTCGGCACCACGGAGAGCGACTGTTGCCTCCACGTCGTGCCCATGTTCCATGCCAACGCCTGGGGCGTTCCCTTCGCCTGCATGGCCCTGGGCTGCAAGCAGGTCCTCCCGGGACGGGAGCTGTTGAACATGGAGAAGATCTGCCGGATGATCGCCGACGAGAAGGTCACCTTCACCGCCGGTGTGCCGACGATCTGGATGATGCTGTACCAGTACCTGGAGGCGGGCGGCTGGTACGATTTTTCCTCCCTGAAGGGGATCTTCTCCGGCGGATCCGCGTGCCCCCGATTCCTCATGGAGGGCCTGAACGAGAAGTACGGATTCCCCATCCACCAGGCCTACGGGATGACGGAAACAACGCCGTTGGTCCTGGCGGCGATCCCGAAAAGCGACATGCAGGACCTGTCCCAGCAGGAGATGTACGACATCAAATCCAGCGCGGGACTGCTGGTTCCGGGGCTGGAGATGCGGATTGTCGACGAGCGGGGCCGGGACGTCCCCATGGACGGCAAGTCCTGGGGGGAGATTCTGCTCCGGGGCCCCTGGATCGCCCGGGAATATTACAAGGACCCCGAGCGGTCGGCCCCGGTTTTTGCCGACGGGTGGCTCCATACGGGTGACGTGGGAACCATCGACTCAAACGGATATGTCCGGCTGGTGGACCGAACCAAGGACCTCGTGAAAAGCGGCGGCGAGTGGATCTCCTCGGTGGATCTGGAGAATCTCATCATGGCCCATCCCAAGGTTCTCGAGGCGGCAATTATCGGGATTCCCGACGAAAAGTGGTCCGAGCGGCCCCTGGGCTGCATCGTCGTGAAGCCCGGGGAGACGCTTACCACATCGGAGATCAGGGACTTTCTCAAGGACCGGGTCAAGGCCGACTGGTGGATTCCCAAACAGTTTGCCTTTATTGATGCGATTCCCAAGACGAGCGTCGGCAAGTTCAGCAAGCGCGACCTCCGGCAGATGCATGCCGATGGGAAGCTGACCCTGACATCCTAAGGGGCTTTTTGCTGCTGGCCGGTTCTTCCGGGGCGCGGGGGCTGTCACGGGATCATGAGAAAAGCCATTCGCTCTTTCCCAACATGCTGGAACGTTACGGGTGATGGGGACCCTTGCCGGCGGGTTTTCCCTTGCCTGCGGAAGGGTTTTTCCCTATAATCGACGCGTTTCCGCAGGAGGGACCCCGGCCTGGGAAAAGGCCGCACCATCCGGTTGGTGGCGCGAGGGGTGCGGACAGCGAAAATAACCATTCACACGGAGGCATTATCATGAAGAAAGCGTTGGTGTTTTGCGCAGCGATCCTCTTCCTTCTCGGATCGACGGCCGTCGCGGCGGAGCTGAAGGTCGGCGCCAAGGCGTCGGATTTCAATTTCAAGGACTCGAAGGGGAAATCCTACAGCCTGAACTCCCCGGAACTGGCCGGCAAGGTCGTTTCATTCTTCTACGCCGACCCGGGCTCGAAGGACATGAACAACGAGGCCCAGGCCGCCCTCAAGACGGCTCCCGGCATCGAGCGGAACACGAAATACAAGGGACTCGGAGTCGTCAACCTGAAGGCCAGCATGCTGCCGGACTTCCTTCTCAAAAAGGCAATCGCCAGCAAGCAGAAGGAAGCGCCCGATGCGATCATTCTCATGGATCCCAACTACTCCATGCTGAATGCCTGGGGCCTCACGAACAAGGTATCCAACGTGATCGTCCTCGACAAGCAGAGGATCTGCCGCTACATCTACAAGGGAAAGCTGCCGAAGGCCGAAATCGACAAGATGATCAATGTGATCAGGGAATATCAAAACAAATAACGACCCGCGGGTCGATCGGAACGAATCCCCCTCCCTCCAGCCCTGGGTGTCACGGCGACGGGAGGGGGATTTCTTTTTCCCGTCCCTTTTGATACAGGGAGCAAACAGATTCAGGTAGAGGAGTCGGCAAGATCCATGGCAGCCATCATCGACGGAAAGGCAGTGGCGCAGGCGGTCCGCGAGGAATTGCGGGAGAAAGCGGCGGTTCTTAAAGAAGCGAAGGGCGTGGTCCCGGGCCTCGCGGTCATCCTCGTCGGGGACGACCCGGCATCGCAGGTGTACGTCCGGGGAAAGAGAAAAGCCTGCGATGAGGCGGGATTCCTTTCCCGTGAATACCGGCTCCCGGCGGAGACGCCGGAGACGGAGGTGTTGCGCATCATCGGAGAGCTCAATGCAGACCGGGAGATTCACGGGATCCTCGTCCAGATGCCCGTACCCCCGCAGATCCGGCCCGAGGCCGTGTTCGAGGCGATCGACCCCCGGAAGGACGTGGACGGGCTGCACCCCTTCAACGCGGGGCGCCTCTTTTCGGGCGACCCGTTTCACAAGGCCTGTACCCCCTCCGGGGTCATCGAGCTCCTGGACCGGTACGGGATCCCCATCGTGGGGAAAGAGGCCGTCATCGTGGGCCGGAGCAACCTTGTCGGCAAGCCCCTGTCCCTGATGCTCCTGTCCCGGCATGCCACCGTCACGGTCTGCCACACCCGGACCCGGGATCTCGGAGCGGTGTGCCGCCGGGCGGAGATCCTGGTGGCCGCGGCGGGCAAGGCCGGGATGGTCCGGGGGGACATGGTCCGTGAAGGCGCCGTCGTGATCGATGTGGGCATCAACCGCGTCGAAGGCAAGTTGCTGGGTGACGTAGCCTTCCCGGAAGCGGAGACCAGGGCATCCTGGATCACACCGGTTCCGGGGGGCGTTGGGCCCATGACGATCGCCATGCTCCTGGCGAACACGTACCGGGCGGCGGAGCGGGCAGCGGGATAAAAACAAGGATGCGACGCGGCAAGGCGGGTAGATGAAATCGCTCAAGGACATCTTCAATCGGCGGAAGGACACCTTCTACACCCGGGACTGGATCCGGGAGCCCTACGCGGAGATCGGCGCCCATACCTACGGGAAGCCGGAGGTGGTTCCGTTCCGGGACGCCGGCGCCCTTCTCCGGATCGGCAAATTCTGTTCCATTGCCGGATCCGTGACGATCTTCCTCGGCGGGGATCACCGGACCGACTGGGTAACGACCTACCCCTTTCCCGTTCTATCGGCCTTCTGGCCATCCGTTCCGTCCATCCCCCACACGTCCATCACCAAGGGCGACGTGGTCATCGGCAACGATGTCTGGATCGGCTTCGGTGCCATGATCCTCTCGGGCGTGACCATCGGCGACGGCGCCGTCATCGGGGCCCGGGCCATGGTGACTTCCGACGTCGAGCCCTACGCAGTGGCCGTCGGCAATCCTGCCCGATCGGTAAGCCGGCGTTTCGATGATGCGACCGTCGCCCGTCTTCTCCGGATCCGCTGGTGGGATTGGCCCGACGAGGTCATCGCCGAGCGGATCCCCCTTCTGTGCAGCGGCGACCTGCAGTCCTTTCTCGACCGCTTCGACCCGGAGGGCCGGATGGCCGGATCGGCCCGAATCCCCGAAGGCTCATGAAAGGCCGCCTGCGAACCATTCTCCTTGACGCCCTGCTGTTTTTCCTGTCGGTGGCAGGGGCGCTGGCGGTCGCCGAGTGCTCGCTTCCCCTCGTAAAAAACCGCAGCCTCGACGAGGCGGTTTACCAGGCCCGCCGGCCCGTGATCCAGGCCCGGTTCGGGGCTTTCCATCCGGTTCTCGGGTTCACCCTGCAGAAGAACCTCCGGGGCGTCCGGCAGTTCTATCCGGGACAGCTCGACTACACGGTGGACACGAATTCACAGGGATTCCGGGGACCCGAGTGGGACCTGTCGGGGAAGCGGAAAAACATCGTCGTCCTGGGAGACTCCTTTGCCTTCGGCTGGGGCGTTGCCTGGGAGGAAACCATGGGGCAGGTCCTGGAACGGGAGCTTCAGAAATCCGATCCCGCCTGGCAGGTGATCAACCTGGCCATGCCCGGCTGGAGCATCCGGGAGGCCGTGGCGGCCCTGGAGCTCTATCGGGATCGGCTGAAACCCGTTTCCGTGGTCTATGTCTTCTGCCCCAACGACATCGACGGAATAACGCCTCCGCTCCCCGACGGGACCTACGACCTGGCGTATCATCCGCCTCCCGGGGCCGAGAGGATCTTTGCCGATTTCATCCGGCGGAACCAGCCGGAGCACCGGTCCCTGAAAAAGTGGGCTTACCAGTCCTACCTGAAGGCCTTCCACGCCCGCTTCATCCGGCCGCTCCTGAGCAGCCGGATCAGGCAGTCGATGCATGTAGACCCCCCCCCTGCCGGGTTCGACTTTCCGCCTCCGCTGGAGATGGCGACTCCCCCGGACACCGCCGAGACGCGGTTTCTCCGTTACGGCCTGCAGCGTCTCCGGGCGGCGGCGGGCGGGGCGGAGCTGGTCCTGACAACCACGTCCGACAAGTCCATCGTCTACAAGACGGACCGGCCGGAAAACCTCCGCTGGGTCCTGAAAGACTTCGGCCTGCAAGCCCCGGGAACCCGTTTCGTCGATTTCGAGGATTTCGTCCGGCGAACACCGGACGGAAGGAAATATTACCTGGATTTCGACGACCACTGGTCGCCGGCGGGACACGCGGCGGCGGCAGGAATGATCCTGCCGGCCCTCCGGTCGCAGAGCCGGTGAATCGATCCGGTGGACGATGCGATCCGCTCCTATTTCTTACCACTCTGGCTTGTGGCCAGGAAGGCCGCAACGGCCGCCTGAATCGCGTCCTTCTCGCAGAGGAAGGCGAAGTGGCCGCAGTCGCCGGTCAACTCCAGCGTCTCCGCGCCGACAAGCCGCGCCCAATCCCGGGCGGGCCCGGGCTGGACCATCCGGTCCTCCCTGGACCAGACGACGAGATTCCGCGCCTTCACGGTTCTTGCGGTCTCCTCCGGAGAGTTCCCGAAACCGCGGTAGAGGTCCTGGGACATGATCGCCTCGACCTGGGATGCCCAGTTTTCCGCGTCGTTCTTGGTGATGATTGTTTCGGACTCCGCAAGGAACCGGGGCATGTCTTCCGGGCGGATGCGGGTGTTCAGGTTTGCCGGCGTCCAGGCGTTGAGGTTGTGGACGGCCGTGATCGTCTTCATGGCCTTGAGTCCTCCCCCCTCGATGCCCCGGGTCGAGCGGATGATGTCCAACTGGCCCTGCCAGAGGAGGAGGTCGTACGCGGTCTGCCGTGGCGTACCCGCTATGGCCACGACCCAGTCGACGGATCCCGGATGGGAGACGGACCATTGAAGGGCGTTGATCGCTCCCATCGAGATGCCCATGATCCCCTGCAGGCGGGGCAGCCCCAGATGACGGGTGACGAGGCGGTACTGGGCTGTCGTGAGGTCCCGGATCGTGAAGCGGGGGAATGTTGCTCCCGGCTGGCCCTTGCTGTTGGACGGCGAGGAAGAAACCCCGTTGCCGAAGGCATCCACAGCGACGATGAAATACTTCGAACTGTCCGCCACTTTCCCGGGGCCGATGTATCCCAGCGCCGCGAGGTCTTCCGCGGTTCCGGACAGCCAGGTCGCGAACAGGACCGCGTTGGATTTTTCCGCGTTCAGGACACCGAACGTACGGTAGCCCAGCCGGCAGTCCCGAATCGTCTGTCCGCTTTCCAGGGGGCATTCGCCGAGGTCCGCGTAACGCAGTTCTCCGTCTGCCCGCACAGCTCCGGGCAGGATTGAAAGTGCCGCGACGAGGACCAGAACCAGTCGGATCGATTTCATTCCTTTTTTCCCTCCATTTCGTCCAGGATGCCCAGAATCCCGAAAACCTTCTCCAGCCGCCGCTCCCAGGTGTGGTCCCGGCGGGCGCGTTCTGACCCGCGGCGGCGAATCTCCTCCGCCTCGTCCGGATGGGTCAGGAGATGGCGGATCTTCGCTGCCAGGTCATCCGGGTCCCGCCAAGTGACGATCTCCCGGCCGATATCGTAGGCCCGGGCCAGCTCCGGGTGGTCTTCCGTCAGGTAGAGCCCGCCGCTCATGGGGATCTCGAAGTCCCGCCCCTTCAGGCAGAAAGCCTCCGTATGTCCCTCCACCCCGCCGAAACCGAGATTGATCCGGCTCCGCGAGTAGAGCTTCACCATGTCTTCCACAGGCAGCGGACCCGCGGGCCAGCCGGGACCGAAAGCCTCCACGGCGATGCCCTGTCGGCGAAGGTGATCGATCACGGCGGGCCGGTTCCCGTAGCGCTGGCCGACGAAGGAGACGTCGATGGTTCTCTCCACTTCGCAAGGCCGGTGAACGGAGGGATTCGCCCCCTCGGGCAGGTAGATCGGCCTCCCCCCCTCGACGCAGTACTTGATCACGGCGTCCCCGGTGCTGGTCCAGGAGAGGTCGATCCAGCGGCAGATGTCGCGGTTGCCGGCGGCGAGGCCGCCCCGGATCCGGCCGACGAAGGCCTCCTTGTCGTTGAGGGCCAGGTTGACCGAGGGGATGCCGAGACGGTGGACCGTCTCCATCGTGTCCGGGGAGATCTGCTCCCCCGACAGGTAGAAGAAGATCGTATCGGCCTCTCCGGCTCCCCGTCTTTCCCGGATCCAGGCGAGAAGGTCCCGGTTCATGGCGGCCTTCATTCCGCCGTGCCAGACGTCGCCTTCGGCGTCGAAACGGCCGGACCAGTCGTAGCGGTGGACCGTTCCAAACATGGCAAGCGACGGGGTGAGGGCTTCGTCTTCCCAGTTGAAGCTACGGTAGACAGCCAGGATGTGGAGGGATCCCTTGGGTTTTGGGTGCAGGTCAGGGAAACGGGTCCGGAAGATCTTGCGGAGTTCGGCTTCTTCGGGGATTGCGAGGTTGCGGCGTCGAAAGCGGGTCTCGTACTCCTCCTGTTCCCGGACGAGCCGCCGGTCGTTTCTCCACCGCCAGAATCGGTTTCGCAGTGTCCGGAAAGGGTCGGTCATGGATGGCCTCCGTGGGCCGGGATCACATTCTTCAGCCGTCTCCCCGCTGATTCCGTTGCGACGGTAGATTAAATATAGGGACACTTCCCCTATTTTTTCGTTACGAACAGGCAAGACAAGTTGTTCACGAATCAAAAAAATAGGGGAAGTGTCCCTATATTTAATCCGGTCGCGCCCCCTCTCACGTTGACGTGATGAACCCGTGGCAGCCCCCGCATGCCCGTCCTGCCCGGTGGACCGTTTGAAAACACGAAAACGTTTCTGTCATTTCCACAGTGTGAACAACCGCGCCCCGTTCGACTTGTCCACCCGGTCGTTCATCATGTTGAGGACGTGCCCCGCGTCGACGGCGGGGACGCCGAAGCGGCGGGCCACGTCCACGCACACCGGCAGGGCGCCGATGCCCGCCCCGACCAGGAGCAGGTCCACTCCCGGCGGAACCCGGCCGAGGACGTCCTCCTTCATGTCATTCCACCGGGTGGCGACGTAACTGTTCGGGATATCGACCAGCTCGATCCGCGGCCGGCTCCCGTGGCCTTCGAACCAGCGGGCGCAGGCGGCGCCGTCGCTGTCGGAGTTGAGAATGGCCAGCCGGCGGCCGTCCATCAGGCGGGCGAAGGCCGTCGAGGAGAAATAGGCGTAGACGGCATAGAAGGGGACATAATTGTCTCCCGTCAGCGGGATTCCCGTTTCGTGCAGGTAGCGGAGAAAGGTCGTCGCCGAGGGCCGGCGGCGCTTGAACAGCGCCTTCCAGCCGGCGGCCGTTTCTTCGATGTTGCCGGGGAAGACGAGGGGGGCGAGGAGACCCGTCCGGGCCAGTTCACGAAGAGCCTCCGCATGCAAGGGGAGGGAGTCCCGGATGGAGGCCCTGGACTCCGCCTGCTTGTAGAGGCCGTTGCAGGCCAGATCGAAGTGATAGAAGGCGTACTCGCCGTCGGCGAAGCGGACCACCGGCAGGGGCTCGCGGCGGTTCATGGCGCCGGCGACCCGGTCGCCTATGCGCTTCACGTAGTCGTTCCCCGAGGGCACGTCCCGGTGGAACAGGCAGGTCTCTTCCCGGACCATCTTCGGATCGTTCACCCGGAAAACGGGATCGTTGTCGATGCCGGTGATGTCCAGCTTTCGGAAGGAAAAGGCCCCGCCGGAGGTGAGCCGTTCGATCGGATCGGGTGTCTTCACGGGATGTCCCTCCAGTCGTCGGTCCTTCAGACGCCGGCGATGACGTCGCGGAGGATCCGGTAATCCGTCAGCACGGGGTAGCGGGGAAGGGGTTCCGCCGAGACTACCATGGCCAGGGGAATCTTCAGGGCCGACGATTCGCGGTAGTGGACGTGCAGCTCCTTCCAGGGGATCCGCCCCTCCTTGTGTAGGGTTCGGATGTCCGCCAGGAAATCGTGGCGCTTCCAGTTTTCCACGAGAACGAACCAGCGCATTGCCGCTCCGAACAGGTTCGCCAGGGCGTTCCGGTGGTTCTCCCGGATATGCATGATCACCGCCTGGGTGAAGGCCGCCTCGACCCGGGGCAACTCGATGCTGCCGGGCTCCGCAGTGAGGTCCCGGGGCTCGACCCAGGCCGGGAGGTCCGGGTGCCGCCTCCGGAGCAGGGCCACCTGGCCGTCGGACACATCGACTCCGTACAGGCGGAATTTCGGATTCAGCACGTGGAGGTTGTGCAGGTGGTCTCCGCCGCCGCATCCTCCCTCCAGGATCGAATCGGGAGACAGCTGGAGGAGCGTCTCGTACGTGATGTGGTAGTTCGGATGGAGGGGCTTGATGTCCCGCTGGAGGGCCAGGCACTCGCCGTCAAAGGCATAATCCCCTTCCCGGAGGATCAGGGTGTGATCCCGGGCGATGTCGTCCAGGCCTTCCCTGTAGATGTCCGAGTAAAACTGCCAGTCGTAGTCGTCGGGGGCCTTCCGGCCCGTCCGGAGCATCTTGAAGAATTTACGGATGTGATACAGCCGGTCGGCCGTCGTGCCCATGATGAATCCCTACCAGATCTTTTCGAAGTCCGCCGGTTCCCAGCGGTGATTCCGCTCCTGGAACGTGCTGGTGCGGCTGTCCGCCCGGAAGTGGTCCACCAGGCTGCGGTTGAACAGGCGGTACAACCAGGCGATGGGCGTCAGGAAGAGGAAAAAAATCAGCGTCAGGAGGATCCGCGAGTTGATGCGGCCGAGCCGGTGGGCAAAGGCGAGCCATCCCTTTGCGATCCCCCGCGTCAGGGGATTCTCGAAGGTGTTCGCCACGGCCAGGAAGACCGCCGCCCACAGGAGCCAGCGGTTGCCGAAGATCAGAAAGGCGATGAGCAGCGCCAGCGTGAGAACGTGGATCGTCTGGAATATTCCCAGCTTGTCCAGCGGTTTCGGTTCCATGTCCTTCCTTCTCAGAACAGGGTGTAGATGAACGGCGCCACGGCGGAGCCGCTGGTCAGGATCAGGACGCCCATGAGGAGCAGAAGGATGATCATGGGCAGAAGCCACCACTTTTTCCGTTCCCGGAGGAACATCCACAGGTCTTTCAGGATTTCCATGTCTTCTCCGCGGCCCCGCCCGGGGCCCTGAAGGGTTCCGATGTTTCTATGTCTCGTTCCGGATCGCCTCGAGAATCACGCGGGCGATGATGGCATGACCTTCGCGCTTCAGATGATCGTCCAGGATGTAAAAATGCCGGTCTTCCAGGTGTTCCGTCATGTCGATCACCGTCATCCGCCGGATCGCCTCGGGCCATGATCCCGTCTTGAGCTTCCGCCGGAGGAGGGTCGTGAACGTGTTCGACTGATGCCGGCCGTTCATCTCGAAAGTGATGATCCGGATTCCCGCCAGATCGACGCCCCCGTGCAGCAGGGCATGGAGGAAAAGATCCGCCTCGTCCGCCTCCGGCGGCGGCGCGGATGTCCTCTTTCGCAGGCGTTCCCCCCATTCGTCAACCCTTTTTTGGGCCTTGAGCCGCAGGTACTTCCCGAAGAAATAGGGGTTCGGGCGGCTGTGAAAGGCCGCGAGGCGCCGGAAGGAGTCCTCTCCCATGACCTTGAGCCGGTTGCCGTTCCGGAAAAAGCGCAGGTTCTCGTCATAGTCGTCCTGGCAGTACTGGATGACGAGGATCTTCAGTTTCTCCCGGCGGATCTTCCGGAGGATCATCATCTCCCGGACGGTCCCGTAGGAGGGGATGGCCGTGTTCAGAACCCGCAGGCCCATCTCCCGCTCCAGGATCCGGGAGAACATGTCCTCCCGGTCAACGCCCCAGCCGACGGCGAAGGAGTCGCCCACCACCACGATCTCCGGCGCCTCCAGGGACGTCTCGTCATCCCGGACGCCCAGCGAGTTGATCTCGTAGCGGTTGCTGAACTCCCGGCCGGAATAGGTGAAAGCCCCGGGCTTCAGGGTGTAGCCCAGCTCGGGGTCGTGGCGGCCGCAGTCCGGCAGGAACTGCATGACCCGCCGCTCCCCCCCCTGCACGTACAGGTGTCCGACGCTGTTGATGATTCCCTGGGGGCACTTCTCCAAGAGGTCGGGACGGCAGGCCAGGAAGCGATAGGCCGCCTCGATGAAGACGAGGATGAAGAGCACCGCGGCGGCGGCGTAGAGGAAGGGGATCATGGAAGGCGTCACCCCTGATCAGTCCAGGACGAGGTCCTGGCGCCAGTTCCGCTCTTCCTGCCAGGGAGGCTGGTTCTCCTTGCGGAAGACGAAGCGGTTCACCACCAGGACGTCCATGTCGGTCCGCATGAAGCAGCGGTAGGCGTCCTCGGGGGTGCAGACGATGGGCTCCCCCCGAACGTTGAAGCTCGTGTTGACGATGACGCCGTATCCCGTCTGCTCCTTGAAGGCCGCCAGGAGCTTCCAGTACAGGGGGTTCGTCTCCCGGTGGACCGTCTGGAGGCGGGCGGTGTAGTCCAGGTGCGTGATGGCGGGGACGTCGGAGCGTACGGTGTACAGCTTGTCCTTGATGGGCATCCGGTGGTAGCCCTCGGGGTGGGGGTTCCGCCGGGACTCGACCACGTCGGCGATGAGGAGCATGTACGGCGAGGGCCGGTCGGTGTCGAAATACTCCTGCAGGTCCTCCATGAGAACGGAAGGGGCAAAGGGCCGGAAGCTCTCGCGGAACTTGATTTTCAGGTTGAGCCGGAGCTGCATGTCCTTGTTCCGGGCGTCGCCCAGGATGCTCCGGTTTCCCAGCGCCCGGGGCCCCCATTCCATCCGTCCCTGGAACCAGCCCACGGCCTTCCCCGAGGCCAGGTCGCCCGCCACTTCCTTTGCGAGGGAGTCGTCGTCTTCGTGCAGGGTGAAGCCGGCTCCGTATCTCTTCGCAACGGCCCGGACGGAGTCGTCGCCGAAGGCGGGACCCAGGTAGGCCCCCTGCATGGCGTCGCCGTTTCCTTCCAGGACTCGGTCTTTCCCGTAATAGATGTGGTAGGCTGCGCAGGCCGCCCCCAGGGCGCCCCCGGCGTCGCCGGCGGCGGACTGGATCCAGAGGTCGTCAAAAATACCCTGCCGGAGGAGCTTGCCGTTGGCCACGCAGTTGAGGGCCACGCCGCCGGAGAGGCAGAGGGTCCGGGCGCCCGTCAGTTCCTTCGCCGTCTTCGCCATCTTCAGGACGATCTCCTCGGTGACCTGCTGGATCGCCAGGGCCAGGTCCCCGTGGACCTGTTCGATCTCCGACTCGGGAAGCCGCCGGGGGACGCCGAAGAGGTCGAGCCACGGGTCGTCCTTCACCATGCTGAGCCCCGTGGCGTAGTCGAAGTAATCCTGATTCAGCCAGATCGATCCATCTTCTTTGACATCTACCAGATGGTTGAGGATGGCCTCCCGGTAGCGCCGGACCTGCTCGGAATCGGGATCGCCGTAGGGGGCGAGGCCCATGAGCTTGTATTCCCCCGAGTTGACCCGGAAACCAAGGTAGTGGGTGAAAGCCGAGTAGAGCAATCCCACGGAATGGGGAAACGCCATTTCCTTGAGGACGGTGATCTCCCGGCCCTTTCCGTGGCAGATGGAGGCGGTGGCCCACTCGCCGACGCCGTCGACGGTCAGGATCGCCGATTCCCGGAAGGGAGACGGGTAGAAGGCGCTGGCGGCATGCGAAAGGTGGTGGTCCGTGAAGAGGAGCCTCGGTACCTCTCCCTTTCCATCGCCCAGCTTCGCCAGCTCTTCCCGAATGAGGCGCTTGAGGAAGACCTTTTCCTTGATCCAGACGGGGATGGCCGAGAGGAAGGACTTCAGGCCCCGGGGAGCGAAGACATAATAGGTCTCCAGCAGGCGCTCGAACTTGAGGAGAGGCTTGTCGTAGAAGACGACGGCCTCCAGGGCCTTGAGGCCGATGCCGGCCTCCTCCAGGCAGTAGCGGGCCGCATTGGCGGGAAAACCCGGGTCGTGCTTCTTCCGGGTGAAACGCTCCTCCTGGGCGGCGGCGACGATCCGGCCGTCTTTGACGATGGCCGCCGCGGAATCATGGTAAAAGGCCGACAGGCCCAAAAGATACAAGGGATGCTTTCCTTTCGTTCCGGGACGGCGCTTCCGTTGCGCCGGGGGACCTTCCGTGATAGAAAACGGGAGCCCGTGCCGGGGTCCCGGTAAAAAACAAGGGAGGGGAAACGCGGTTGCTCTTCAATTCCTACGCATTCATCCTGTGTTTCCTGCCCTTTACCTTGCTCATTCTGGCATCCCTTAACAGAAAAGGGTGGGCCTCACAAGCCAAAACCGGGCTTGTCCTGGCGTCCCTCGTCTTCTATGGATTCTGGGACTGGAGGGCTCTTCCGGTCCTCCTTTTCTCCGTCTTCTTCAATCACTGGGCGGCCGTCCGGATCGGTGCCGCCGTCCCGGGCGGTCTCCCGCGCCGACGATTCCTCGTCCTCGGCATAGCGGTGAATCTTCTTCTCCTGGGCTTCTTCAAATACGCGGATTTCTTCCTGTCCAACGCCGGCACCCTGGCGGGGACCAACTTTGCCCCCCTGGGCATCGCGGCTCCCCTGGGCATCAGCTTCTACACATTCATGCAGGTTGCCTACCTGGTCGATGTCTCCCGGGATACCAGCCGTCCCGGATCCCTGACGGACGACGCCCTCTTCGGGAGCTTCTTCCCCTACATCGCCTCGGGTCCCATCGTCCGGCATGACGCCCTGACCTCCCAGTTCGGAGGGGCTCCGGGGCTGCGCGTGACGGCGGAGAACCTGGCCCGGGGCCTCTTCCTCTTTTCCCTGGGGCTCTTCAAGAAGACCGCCCTGGCGGACAACCTGGCCGTCACCGCCACGGGCGGATTCGACTCGGCGGCGACGCTGAACTTCATGGAGGCCTGGCTCACCAGCCTTTCTTACACCTTCCAGCTCTATTTCGACTTCAGCGGCTACACCGACATGGCCCTCGGGGTGGCCCTGATGCTGGGGATCACCCTCCCGGCGAATTTCCTGTCCCCCTACAAGGCCGTGAGCCTCCGGGATTTCTGGCGCCGGTGGCACATCACCCTGTCGACGTTCCTCCGGGACTACCTCTACATTCCCCTGGGAGGCAACCGGAAGGGGGAGGCACGGACCTACGGGAATCTCCTGGTGACCTTCCTGCTGTGCGGGCTCTGGCACGGGGCCGCCTGGACCTTCGTCTTCTGGGGCTTTCTTCACGGGATGGGCATGGTGATCCAGCGGTTATGGGACGGGACGGGAATTCGCATGCATCGTGCCCTGGCCTGGTTCGTCACCTTCAACTTCATCAACGTCGCCTGGGTGTTCTTCCGGGCCCGGGAGTGGGGCGATGCCCTGAAAATCCTCAAGGGGATGTGCGGCCTGAATGGCTTCGTCCTCTCGAAGAACCTTGCAGAGGTTCCGGTGGTTCGTGAACTGGCGGGGCTGGGCGTCCAGTTCGGGCAGTGGCACGAGCACCTGCCCAAGGCGCCGACGCACCTGTACCTCCTGTGCCTGGCGGCGATCCCGCTGGTGCTGCTGACGCGGAACTCGAACGAGCTGGCGGACCGTTTCACGCCGAACTGGAAAACGGCAACCGCCTTTGCCTTCTTCGCGGCCTGGGGTCTTCTTTCCCTGAACCGGGCCAGCGTGTTCCTCTACTTCAACTTCTAAGTCCTTCTTCTTCACTCATTGGAACGCATGCCTGTTCTGAAATGGAAGCAGGCCGGAACTCCGGCCCCTGCCTGCCTGGTGATACGTGACGCCGTCCAAATGCAAAGTGAGCACGGGTTTGATGACCTTCCCACCCCGCCGGCACCTAACCCTGCTTAAGCAATAAAACCGTAATTTCGAGGCATTGCATTCCGTCCATACATCG
>CAYNEJ010000085.1:4594-14873 GCA_964396205.1 uncultured Syntrophaceae bacterium | reverse complement strand
GATCAATCATCCTTCCACCATCCTTCTTGGTTTACATCCATTTCATATTCTGATAGGTTTGTCAACCACAAGAGTCAGGTGGAACATGCCTTTGCTTGCTGCCTGTATGACGACGGCACATCCATGGTCCTGTCATGGCAAAATAATCTGTGTGACAATCCATCGTCGACTTGGCCTTGAAAGCGCGGCCAAGCCGTGGCAGAGTGCAGGCCATGCTTATCCATCCCCAAAAACGGACCTTCCCATGCCCGGCCTGATCTTGCATACGAGCAATCGCCTGGAGATCCTGGCGGACCGGCTGGCGGAGGCGCTGGACGCCCCGCCGGCGGACCCGTTCCAGGCGGAGGTGATCCTGGTCCAGAGCCGGGGCATGGAGCGGTGGGTCTCCCTGGAACTGGCGAAGCGCCACGGGGTGGCGGCCAACCTTCGCTTCCCCTTTCCGAACCACTTCGTCCAGGAGGTTTTCCGGGCAGTCCTCGGAGACGCCGCCGGCGGTGGCAAACCGGACAGCTCCCCCTTCGACCCGGCCGTGATGGCCTGGGAGATCATGGGGCTCCTGCCGGCCTGTCTCGACCGGCCGGGCTTCGGGGATCTCCGGGGCTACCTGGGCGAGGCGGAGCGGGATCTCCGGCTCTACCAGCTCTCGGGCCGCATCGCCGACCTCTTCGACCTCTATCTCCTCTTCCGGCCCGACTGGATCAACCGCTGGGAGAAGGGGGACGACAGCCACTGGCAGGCCGTCCTCTGGAGGGAGGTGGCGGCGAGGAAAGGCTCGACCCACCGGGCGGCGATGCTGACGGCGTACCGGAAGGCCCTGGCAAATCCTGCCTTCCGGCCGGCGGGCCTGCCCCCGCGGATCTCGGTCTTCGGCATCTCGGCCCTGCCGCCGTTCCATATTGAGGTCCTCGCCGCGCTATCGGCCCATGCGGACATCCACCTTTTTGTCATGAACCCCTGCCGGGAGTACTGGGGCGACATCGTCCCGGGCCGCCGGATCGCCGAGTCCGGCGGAAACGGGACGGAGCTCCACCTGGAGGAGGGCAATCCCCTCCTGGCCTCCCTGGGGACCCTCGGCCGGGATTTCTTCGACCTTCTCGAAACCCGGGAAGTGCCGAAAGACGAATCCTATGAGGACCCGGGCGAAGGGACGCTGCTTGCGGCGCTGCAGTCGGACATCCTGAACCTCCGGGAGCGTGGAAAAGACGGGGAGCGGGCTCTCATCCCGCCGGGCGACCGCTCCGTCGAGATCGTCTCCTGCCACAGCCCCATGCGGGAGGTGGAGGTCCTCCAGGACCGCCTGCTCGCCCTCTTCGAGGAGACCCCGGGGCTCATGCCAAGGGACATCCTGGTCATGACACCCGACCTCGGCCTGTATGCGCCCTACATCCAGGCGGTCTTCTCGCTGCCCCCCGGCGATCCCCGGCGCATCCCCTTCAGCATCGCCGACCGCAGCCTCCCCCAGGACAGCCCGGCGGCGGAGGCATTTTTCCGCCTCCTGGACCTGGCGGGGAGCCGCCTCGGCGCGCCGGACGTCCTCGACCTTTTGGAGGCGGCCCCGGTCCGGTCCCGCTTCGGCCTCTCCGAGGAGGACCTGGAGCGCGTCGCCGTCTGGATCCGCGAGTCCGGCATCCGCTGGGGCAGGGACGCCGCCCACCGGGTCGCCCTGGGCCTGCCGGAGATCGCCGAGAACACCTGGCGGGCGGGCCTCGACCGGATGCTCCTGGGGTACGCCCTGACGGCCCGGGACGACGACGCCCCCTTCCTCGGCATCGTGCCCTATGACCGCATCGAGGGAGGGGAGGCGGAGATCCTGGCAAGGTTCCTCGGCTTCACCGACGCCCTCTTCCGCATCGCCGCGGATCTCGACCGTCCCCGTCCCCCCGCGGACTGGTCCCGCTTCCTCGCGGAGACGCTGGACGCCTTTCTCTCCCGGGACGACGATCCCCTGGGAGAGATCGAGACGCTGTACCGGACGATCACCGAGCTGGAAGACCTGGCAGCAGCGGCGGGGTTCACCGGGCTCGTCGGCCCGGCCGTGGTCCGCGACCACCTCCGGGAGCGCCTGGGGGGAAAGGGATTCGGCTTCGGGTTCCTCGCCGGCGGGATCACCTTCTGCGCCATGCTTCCCATGCGGAGCATCCCCTTCCGGGTCCTCTGCCTCCTGGGCATGAACGACGGCGCCTACCCACGGGTCTCGACCCCCCTCGGATTCGACCTGATGGCGCAGAAACCCCGCCGGGGCGACCGCTCCCGCCGGCAGGACGACCGCTACCTCTTCCTCGAATCCCTCCTGTCGGCCCGGGAGACGCTCTACATCAGCTACACGGGCCAGGGGATCCGGGACAATGCAGCCCGCCCCCCGTCGGTCCTGGTGAGCGAACTCCTCGACACGGTGGAATCAGGCTTCGCCGCCCCGGAAGGAAAGGATCTCCGGGACCGGCTGGTGACGCGACACCCCCTCCAGGCCTTCAGCCCCCTGTATTTCGGGGGCGACGAGCGCTTCGTCAGCTACTCCCCGGAAAACGGCGCCGCCGCCCTGCGCGCCGCGGGGAGGCGGACGCTGCCGGAGGATTTCCTGCCCTCGGACCTGCCGGAGCCGGAACCGGAATGGCGGACCGTGGACCTCGACGCCCTGGCTTCCTTCTTCGCCAACCCGGCGCGGTTTCTCCTGTCCCGCCGCCTGGGGCTCCGGCTGGTGCGGGAGGAAGAGCCGCTGGAGGACGCCGAGCCCTTCGCCTTGGGCAGCCGGGAGCGATACGGCGTCCTGCAGTACCTGCTCGGGGCCGTCCGGACCGGGATGAACCCGGGAAACGCCGGGGATGCCCTGCGGGCCGCCGGTCTCCTGCCTCACGGCACCCCCGGCCTCTGCCGGTTCGACGACCTGTGGGGAGAGGCGGCGGCGCTCCTGGCGGCCGTGCGGCCCCACACGGAAGGGGGGCCGGCGGAGCCGCTGGTCCTGGATCTGGCCATCGGGGAATTTCACCTGACCGGCCGGATCGGAAACGTCTTTGCCGGCGGACCCGTGTCTTTCCGGCCCGCGAAGATTACGGCCCGGGACCGCCTGCGGGCCTGGATCGCCCACCTGGCGGGCCACGCGGCGGGTCGAACCGCCTGGCGGTCCGTCCTGGTCGGCCGCGACGGGAAGACCCGGCTCTACGGCGAACCGGCAAATCCGGAGGCGGCCCTTGCAATGCTCCTGGAGCTGTACTGGAGGGGCCTCCTGAAACCCCTGCCCTTCGTCCCCGAATCGTCCCTGGAGTACGCGGTCCGCCGCGCCAAAGAGAAGGACCACGGCTCGGCCCTGGCCGCCGCCCTCGGCAAGTGGAACGCCTTCAAATACCCCGAAAAAGACGATTCCTGGTACGGCATCTGCTTCAGCGGGGCGTCCCCGCTGGAGGACGAGACCTTCGGTCCCGTGGCCCTCGCGGTCTACAATCCACTGCTGGCAAGCGAGGAGGCGTGATGGCGGATCCGCGGCCCTTCAACCTCCTCACCAGTCCCCTCGAGGGGACGAACCTCATCGAGGCCAACGCCGGAACGGGGAAGACCTACGCCATCGAGGCCATCTTCCTGCGGCTCCTCCTGGAAAAGGAACTGGAGGCCCGCGGGATTCTCGTCGTCACGTTCACGGAGGCCGCCACGGAGGAGCTTCGGGAACGGATCCGGAACCGCATCCGCGAGGCCATGAAGGCCTTCGAGGCGGCGGGCACGTCGGGAGACTCCTTCCTGGACGGCCTGGTGAAGAAGCATCCCCGGCCGCTCCGGGCCATGATCATCCTTCGGGACGCCCTGCGGGACTTCGACGAGGTCCCCATCGCCACGATCCACGCCTTCTGCCAGCGGGCCCTCCGGGAAAACGTCTTCGAGAGCCACAGCCTCTTCGGAACAGAGATGACCCCCGACGTGGAGGATCTCCGCCGGGAGATCCTCCAGGACTTCTGGCGCCGGCACTTCTACGATGCCCCGCGGGAGTTCGCCGCCTTCGCCGTGGCGGACCTTGCCGGTCCCGACGCCTTCCTGGAGCTGACGAGGCGCCGCTCCCTGGACCCGGCCCTCAGGATCGTCCCCGAGACCCCGCCGACCGCCCCGGCCCTCGACGCCCTGGAGCCGTTCCGGGAGGCCTTCACCCGCCTGAAGTCCGCCTGGGCGACGAGCCGGGAAGACGTGGCGGCTCTCCTGACGGCCCCGGGCCTGAGCAGGAGCAAGTACCGCAGTCCGGAGGGCCTGGTGTCCGCTCTCGACGGGTATGCCGCCGCCGGAGCCGGCATTCCGATCCCGGACACGCTGGCCAAGCTCACCCCGGAAGCCCTGCGGGCGGGAACCAACAAGGGGAAAACGACGCCGGAGCACCCGTTTTTCGGCCTCTGCGCGGAGCTCTTGGAGCGACACGCCGCCCTGGAGGCGCAGATGGCGGACCGCCTCCTGTTCCTCAAGGCCGAGGCGATCCGCCGGCTCCCGGAGGAGCTGGCCGCGCGGAAGCGGAGGAGGAATCTCCAATCCTTCGACGACCTCCTCCTGGACCTGCACGGGGCGCTGGAGAAACCAGCGGGGGATCGCCTGGTCCGCCGCCTCCGGACACGCTACAAGGCGGCCCTCATCGACGAGTTCCAGGACACGGACCCGGTGCAGTACGCCATCTTCCATGCCGTCTTCGGGGACGGCAGGCATCCGCTTTTCCTGATCGGCGACCCGAAGCAGGCGATCTACAGCTTCCGCGGCGCCGACCTGTTCGCCTACATCCGGGCCTCCCGCGACGTGGCACAACGGTACACCCTGACGGAGAACTGGCGGTCCGAGCCGGATCTCGTCGCCGCCGTGAACGCCTTCTTCCGGAACGTGAAAAACCCGTTCCTGTACGAAAAAATCGATTTTCACGAGGCCACGGCGGGAGACATGCCGGACCGGGAATTCCTGACGGAGGACGGAAACAGGGAGCCCCCCCTGACCATCCGGTTCTACGGACACAACCGGCTGGCCGCGGCCGGCGTTGCCGGAAACAAGTCCGGAACGAAAGCGCTGATCACGCAGGCCCTGGCGTCGGAAATCTCCCGCCTGCTTCAACTCGGCCGGGACGGCCGGGCGTTGATCGGGAACAGGCGACTCGGGGAGGGAGACGTGGCGGTCCTCGTCCGCAGCCGCTTCGAGGCCCGCGACGTCCGGGAAGCCCTCAGGAACAGCGGGATCCCCGCGGTGATCCAGAGCGACGAAAACGTCTTCGACTCCGGCGAGGCGGGGGAGCTGGAGCAGGTCCTCGCCGCGGCGGCGGAACCGGGCCGCGAGGGATACCTGAAGGCCGCCCTGGCGACGGAGATGTTCGGCCTGAATGGGATCGAGATCGAGGAGGAGTTCAAGGCGGCGCGTCTCTGGGAGGCCCGCGCCACCCGGTTCCGCGAATACGGGGAGCTCTGGGACCGGGCCGGCTTCATGCCCATGTTCCGGGAGCTGCTGCGGACGGAGGGCGTCCGGGAGCGTCTCCTCTCGTTCCCCGACGGCGAGCGGCGCCTGACGAACCTCCTCCACCTGGGGGAGCTGCTCCACGGCGAGGCCTCCGCCCGGAGGCTCGGCCCGCCGGGGCTCATGAAATGGCTGTCCCGGCAGCGCAGCGAAAAGACCCGCCCGGAGGGCATCCGGGCGGAAGAGCAGGAGCTGCGGCTGGAAAAGGACGCCGAGGCCGTGAAGATCGTCACGATCCACAAGAGCAAGGGGCTCCAGTACCCCGTGGTCTTCTGTCCGTTCCTGTGGACCGGCTCCCGCCTCCGGAAGGAAAAGACCTGGCTGTACCACGATCCCGACGACGACTGGCGGCCCCTCCTCGTCATCGACCCGGAGCGGGCCGGCAACCGCAACCAGGCCCTGCGGGAGGAGATGGCCGAGAACATCCGGCTCCTCTACGTGGCCCTGACCAGGGCAAAGCACCGCTGCTGCGTCGCCTGGGGCCCCTTCAAGGACGCCGGCACATCGGCGCTGGCCCGGATCCTTCACCTTCGCGACCATGACCCGGAGGATGTCTGCGACGCCGCGGCGGCCCGGCTGGACTCCCTCGACGACGAGGCGCTGCGGGACGATCTCCTGGACCTTGCGGCCGCCGCCGACGGAACCGTCGCCGTGACGGAGCCCCCGGACCCGGACCGGGCGTCCGCGACGCCCCTGCCCCCCCGGGAGTCCCCGGCACCTGTCCGCTTCCGTCCGTTCACCGGATCGATCCCCCGGGACTGGCGGGTCGCCAGCTACTCGTGGCTCACGGCAGACCGGGCGGATCCCGGTTCCCCCGCGGCCTGGGCTCCGGACCTGCCGGACCGGGACGGCGCCGCCCCCGGCGGCGAGGCTGTGGAAGAGCCGGCGGGCATCTTCGCCTTCCCCCGGGGAGCCCGGGCGGGGACATTCTTCCACGACATCCTGGAGCACCTGGACTTCACGGAGAGGGACCCGGAAATCCGCGGCCGGCTGATCGAGGAGAAACTCCGCCGCCACGGCTTCGGCGCCGAGTGGCGGGACGCCGTTGGGGATACGGTCGGAAAGGTCCTGGCGGCGCCCTTCGCCGCGAGCGGCGCGGGGATCTTTTCGGAGATCCCCATGCAGGACCGCCTGACGGAGCTGGAGTTTCACTTCCCCCTGAAACCGCTGAGTCCCGGGCGTCTCGCGGAGATCCTGGACGGCCTCGCCGACATCCCCCCATCCGTCCCGGAGCGGATCGGGCGGCTGCGGTTCGACCCCGTTCGGGGCTTCCTGAAAGGGTACATGGACCTGGTCTTCCGGGCCGAGGGGCGGTTCTGGCTGGTGGACTGGAAGTCGAACCACCTCGGCGGCCGGGTCGAGGACTACGGCCCGGAGCGCCTGGCGGAGGCCATGGAGGAGGATCTGTACGTCCTCCAGTACCACCTCTACGTCGCGGCGCTGGACCGGTGGCTGACCCGGCGGATGCCGGGGTACGATTACGAGACGCACTTCGGCGGCGTCTGCTATGTCTTCCTCCGGGGCGTCGATCCCCGGCAGGGACGGGATTACGGCCTGTTCCGGACGAGGCCCGCGCGGGAGACCTTGGAGGCCCTGGTCCGGGGTCTCCTGGAATGATGGGGTGAACATGTCCTTCGAGCGGGATGGAAATCAGGATTTTTCGGAACTGGACATCCAGTTCGCCCGGCTGGCGGAGCGGCTCGGCGGCGGAAATGCGCCGGAGATCGCCCTGGCCGCGGCCCTGGCCAGCCGCGCCCGCGTGGAAGGGCACATCTGCCTGGACCTGGCCGATGCAGCCTCCGGCAACCCGGTGCGGCAGAAAGGGGGTGCATGTTCCCCACCGCCCCTGGATCGCTGGCTGGAGATCCTGGCAAAGAGCCCTGTCGTAGGCGGGCCCGGAGACTGGAGGCCCCTGGTCCTGGACGGGACGAGGCTCTACCTCTACCGCTACTGGGATTACGAACGGAGACTGGCGGAGGGACTCCTGGGCCGTGCTGCCGACGATCCCGAGGGAATCGACGACGCGCTTCTCCGGGAAGGCCTGAGCCGCCTCTTCCCGCCCAATGGCGGTAAAACGGACTGGCAGAAGGCCGCCGCCTTCACGGCGGTGACGAAGCGGCTCTGCGTCCTGTCCGGCGGCCCGGGCACGGGAAAGACCTACACGGTGGCCAAGATCCTGGCGCTTCTCCTCGAGCAGAGCGGCACGGGATTCCGCATCGCCCTGGCTGCCCCGACGGGCAAGGCGGCGGCCCGCCTGCAGGAGTCCATCCGGGAAGTCGCCCGCACCCTGCCCTGCCCCGAGTCCGTCCGGGCGCTCATTCCCGACGAGGCATCGACGGTTCATCGACTCCTGGGGAGCCTCCCCGGAACAGCCTCGTTCCGTCACGATGCCGACCATCCCCTGGCGGCGGACGCGGTGGTGGTCGACGAGGCGTCCATGGTGGACCTGGCCCTCTTCTCCCGCCTCGTCCAGGCCCTCCCGGCCCGGACCCGCCTCATCCTCCTGGGCGACCGGGACCAGCTTGCCTCCGTGGAGGCGGGGGCCGTCCTGGGTGACATCTGCGACACCGGCCGCGACCACGGCTACTCCTCCAGTCACCGGATACGATACGAGAAGATAACCGGAGAGACGCTTCCCGCAGCGGAGCCGGGGGAAGAGTCCGCCGTCCTGGGCGACTGCATCGCGACCCTCCGGAAGAGCTGGCGGTTCGGAGAGGGCAGCGGCATCGGAGCGGTCGGCCGCGCCGTCAACGAAGGAGACGGGCGGCGGGCCCTCGAAGCGGCCCGCAGCGGGCGCTTCGCCGACCTCCACTGGCTGGATCTGCCGCGGCCCGAGGCCCTGCAGCATCTCCTGGAGGAGCGCCTCGGGGAAATGCCGGCGGATTTCCGGGACGCCGCCGATCCCGAGGCGGCCCTCAAGCTCCTGGACCGGTTCCGGGTCCTCTGCGCCCTTCGGGAGGGTCCCTACGGAGTGGCCGCCGTCAACGACCTCGCGGAGCGGATTCTCCGCCGTCGTGGGCTCATCCGGCCGGAAGGCCGATGGTATCACGGCCGTCCCGTCATGATCACCCGGAACGACTATCCGCTCAGGCTTTTCAATGGAGACGTGGGCCTGATCCTCCCGGACCGGGACGCCGGAGGGGAGTTGCGGGCCTTCTTCCGGAGCCCCGACGGGTTGCTGCGCTCCCTGCCGCCGTCCCGGCTTCCGGAGCACGAGACGGTCTGGGCCACGACGGTCCACAAGAGCCAGGGATCCGAGTTCGACCACGTTCTCCTGGTCCTGCCGGACCGGGACGCGCCGGTCCTGACGCGGGAGCTTCTCTACACCGCCGTCACCCGCGCCCGGAAGCGGATCGAGATCTGCGGGCGGCAGGACGTCTTCACCGCCGCCTGCGCCCGCCGGACCGCAAGATTCTCCGGCCTCCGGGACGCCCTGTGGGGACCCGGCACGTGAGGGGATCCGGAGGGCATCTCCCATCCGGTTGCCCCACTGGAGATTGCTCTTCACGACACCGGGACATCTTTCGGCACCGGGGCCGTCATCACCGTCCGGGACCACGGAAAGGGTTGCCCGAGGAACGGCTGTCCGTTGTTGACAAGGCGAAAAAAAGGTCTCATATCGTTCGGGAAGCCGGCATCGTTCATCATCAACCGACGCGTCCGGACCCGAACCTGTATTCCGCAGGTAGAAAGGCATTCCATGCCCCCGGCGGTCGAATCCATCGCACCCTTTAAGGAGGATTTCATGCGAGCCATCACGAAGGCGTTTCTCATCTGCGGACTGGCCCTGCTGACGGCCGTCCTGTCCGTCCCTCTCACGGAGGCCTGTTCCGTTTTCCGCGTCACCGCCAAGGACGGGACGATCATGAGCGGCCGGACGATGGAGTTCGGCAGTGATCTGAAACACGGCCTGGTCCTGGTTCCCCGCGGCCGGAAATTCGTGAGCCCGGCGCCGGACGCCAAAGCGGGACTGTCCTGGACGTCGCGCTACGGGTACGTGGCGACGAACGTTTTCGGAATGGAGGGGGCCGTCACGGACGGCATGAACGAGGCGGGACTCACCTTCAGCGCCCTGTGGTTCGAGGTCGACACCCGGTACCAGGACGTGGGTCCCCGGGACCGGGACAAGGCCATTGCTCACATGATGGTCGGCTCCTGGATTCTCGGCCGTTTCGCCACGGTGGGGGAAGCGACCGAAGCGATCCGGGGTGTCAAGGTCTTCGCCCTGGAGGTACCGCAGATGGGAAAGGCGCCCCCGGGCCACTTCATCCTTTACGACGCGAAGGGGGGCTGTGTCGTGGTCGAATACGAGCGGGGCGAGCTCCGGATCTACGAGAACCCGCTGGGCCTCATGACCAATTCCCCGAACTTTCCCTGGATGGTGACCAATCTCCGGAACTACGTCGGCATGACCAGCGAACAGCGGACGACGCAGAATTTTTCGGGCATCGAGACCCGGCCCACCGGGGGCGGCTCCGGGATGCTGGGACTCCCCGGCGACATCACGCCACCGAGCCGCTTCGTGCGCATGGCCGTCATGACCCGTTTCGCCGATCCCCCGGAAAACGCGGCCCAGGCCCTCAACCTCGCCGTGCACATCGTCAGCACGCTCCACATCGTGAAAGGGATGTCCGTAACCAGGGGACCCGACAAAAACATCACGGCGAGCTCGACGACGCAGTGGGCATCCTTCCGGGACATCACGAACCGGATCTTCTATTTCCGGACCTACGACAACTTCACCCTCCGGAAGATCGACCTGAAGCGGCTCGATTTCAGCGGCGGCGGAACGAAGATGATCCCGCTCTACGGCGATGCCGAGGTC
>CAYNEJ010000085.1:0-4494 GCA_964396205.1 uncultured Syntrophaceae bacterium | reverse complement strand
AGCGGTCCCGGGTCCACCTTCCGGCCGGGGCTGACGTCCTCGTGGCCCAGCACGTCCGTGAAGCGATAGGAAGCGTTCAGCAGGACGGCGACTTTCCGCAGGGCCTCCATCTGCGCCTCGGTGTACTCGTGCCACCCGGCCTCGATCTTTTCGTGCCGGTGGGTTGCCGTCGACACCTCATCGGCCGGAATCACATGATTCGCCCAGTTTACCCACTGCCCGTCGGCCCGCTTCCTCAGTTTGCCGGCATTCACCAATTCGATTCCGATGGAATACGGATTTAACCCGTCCAGGTTGCCCCAGGTGCTTTTGCCGGCGTGCCAGGCCCGCCGGTTGAAGGGCACCATCTGGACCAAGGCGCCGTCACGGCCGATGACCAGGTGCGCGGATGCCCGGGCCTCCGGTTTCAGGAACCAGGAGACCGCCCCATCCAGCGTCGTGCCGGCGGTGTAGTGCAGGATCAGGTACAACGGGGACACGCCCCGGGAATGGTTCGGGCTCATCCGGAGCGACACCGCCTCCCCGCCTTCCCCGACCAGCCGGTGGTTGGCGATCTTCACGGAAACCTCCTCTCTTTCTATGACTCGAAGGAACGGGGGACCGGGCTCACCAGATCCTGCGCGGCCTCGGCGATGTTTTCGCAGTGATCGCTGATGCGCTCGAGCCGGATCAGCATCTCGATGTAGAGCGGCCCCGCCTCGGCCACGCAGACCCCCCGGTGGAAGCGTTCCAGGTGTCGGAAGCGAGCCAGCTTGACCTTTTCGTCGACCTCCTCCTCCCGCCGGCTCATGGCCTGAATCCGCGGGAGGTCGAAATGCTCGATCAGGGCCGCCGCGTCCCGCAGGTTCTCCAGGACCAGCCTCTCGATCCCGTCCAGCTCCTCCCGGGCGAATTCCGTGAAGGCGATCTCCCGCTCCCTCTTGTCCCGGGAAAGGTCGGCGATGATGAGAACGTGATTGCCGATCCGCTCGATGTCGTCCGCCACGGACGTGTAGACAAAGACCTTCCGCGACTGCCCGGGATTCAGGTCGCGGCCGGCCAGCCTCCGGAGATAGTCGACGATCTCGCGGCGCAGGTTGTCCACGACGACATCCAGGTAGGCGATGTCCCGCCGGAGCCCTTCCCGGTAGTCGAAAACGAGGCGGCCCACCTGCTCCACCATCCGCTGCGTCAGCAGGATCTCCCTGGCCAGCTCCCGGCGGACGTTCTCCAGGGCCTTCTCGTGGTCGTCCAGATCGCGCTCGTCCAGGAATTCCGGCCACAGGGGCAGCGCGTCCTCCTGCCCTGGGATGATGCGCTCCACCAGACCGGCGAAGGGCCTCAGGAAAAAAATGAAGACCGCCACGATGAGGACGTTGAACAGGAGGTGGCCGAAGACGATCTGCTGCCCCACCAGCGGCGTGACGTCCCTCAGGAGTGCCGCCACCCAGGGCAGGGCGGCCATGCAGATGACGGCCCCGCAGAGCTTGAACAGGAAATGGGCGGCGGCGGTCCGGCGGCCGCTGACGGAGGACACCCAGGCGGCCAGGAGGGCCGTGGAGGTGGTTCCCACGTTGGCCCCGAAAACGATGGGCAGGGCGCTTTCCAGGATCACCAGGTCCTGCTGCGCGAGGATGACCAGCAGGCTGATGGGGATCAGGGAGGAGTGGACCAGCGCGGTGAAGACGAGGCCGACGGCGAATCCCAGGAAGGGATTATCCGCCTCCCGGAGAAACCGGATCAGATCCCCGTCCTGCTTGAGCGGCGCCGTCGCCATGCCGGCCAGGTAGAGCCCGAAGAAGATCAGGCCGAAGTAGAGAATCGTCTCCCCCGCCGTTTTCCATCCCCCCCGGCCGGAAAACCAGAGTGTTCCCCCGATGACCACGAGGACCGGCGACAGGTCCGTCACCTTCCAGATCACGAGCTGCACCGTCAGGACCGTACCGATGTCGGCGCCGAGAATGATGGCCAGGGACTGGTAGAAGGTGACGAGGCCGGCGCTCACCATGCCGATGGTGAGAACCGTCACGGCGGAGCTGCTCTGGAAGAAGACTGTCGCGGTGATGCCCGTCAGGATGCCCGTCAGGGGCCGGCGGACGGCGTAGCGGATCAGCTGGCGGATCCGGACCGTGAAGAGGCGCTGGACCTGCTCACCCAGGCGCAGCATCCCGTAGAGGAAAATCAGCAGGCCGGCGGCCAGGAAGAGCAGGTCTTTCATGGGCGATGGACGTGTCCGGAACGGTTCGTTCTCCGCCGCGCTCCCGAACCTCAACGGAGACGGGAAATATCCGGCCCGGCGGTCTCCTCTCCCGCAACCGCCGGGCCGGGATCATCACTCCGGCAGGAGACGTTCGTTCCTGCCGGAAACCATCGTCAGTACTTGCCGGGGAAATTCGGCTTGCGTTTCTCCCGCTGGGCCAGGATTCCCTCCCGGGCGTCCTGGCTGCCGAAGACGGGCAGCCCGATGTCCAGCTCCTTCTTGAAGGCCTCGGCCCAGGAGATGTCCCGGCTCTCCCGCCAGCAGCGGATGATTCCCTGGACGGCCAAGGGGCCGTTCCCGGCGATGCGCTCCGCCAGCTCCATGGCGTCCTTCATCATGCCGTCCCGGTCCGGGGCGACGCGGTTCAGGAAGCCCCACTCGTACAGGGTCCGGGCCTTGAAGTTGTTCGCCGTCAGCAGGATCTCCAGGCCGCGGCAGGGCGTCAGCATCCGGGGCAGGTAGACGTTCGAGCCGCCGGTGGGCATGATGCCGAGGCTCGCCTCCCGCATCTGGAAGATCGCGTCCTCCGAGGCAACGCGCAGGTCCGCCCCCATGATCATCTCGAATCCGCCGGTGAGGCAGTAGCCGTTGATGGCGGCGATGACGGGCTTCTTGACGATGCTGGGCTTCAGCATCGCCTCGCCCACGTGGGGCCCCACCTGGACGAGCCAGCGCTCCGCCTCGTTCTCCGGCTCGCGGGCCTTTGTGAGAACGGGGATGGCCGTTCGCAGGTCCATGCCGGAGCAGAAGATTGCATCCAGGCAGGAATAGAGGATGACCACCCGGATGGAGGCATCCTGGTTGATGTCCTCCCAGGTCCGGTGCAGATCCAGCAGGATTCCCGGGTCAAGGGCGTTTTTTTCCTTCGGCCGGTTCAGCCCGACCTTGGCGATGGCGCCTTCCTTTTCATACACCAGCGACGACATGAGCACCTCCTTGAATGGACATGGGATAAGGACCTGACGGACGAAGGGGGAACCGGAAACGGGAAGGATCCCGGAAACCCCGGAAAGGCCGACAGGATGCGGACTTCCTTTGCAATTCCTAACAGATCCACCGGGGGGTCACAAGAGAAATCTCAGGTCAGTCCGGCTGCCAGGAACCCCATCCCGAGGCTGAAAACAGTGGTCATGACAACCAGGAGGTACGTCACGAGCCGGCTCGACCGGAACCAGCCGTCGAACTGGGCGGTGACGACGGCCAGGATGCCGGCATGGGGGATGAGCAGAAGCCACCAGAGCGGAACGACGCGGCTCGCGACGGCGGTCGCAACGAGTGCCGAGAGAGCGATCATGGCCGCCAGGATGACGGCCTTCGTCGCGCCCACGCCGGCCACGACGGGCAGAGTCGGCACACCGGCCGCCCGGTCTCCCGCCGCGTCCCGCATGTCCCAGATGATCTCGTGCGCCATGACGGCCAGGAACATGTAGGCCGAGGCCAGCCAGAAAGGTCCGTCCGGGGAATGTCCCGCCCGCAGGGCCGGATAGATCAGAAGACCCAGGGTCCAGCCAACGCCGGACATGAGGTTTTTCAGGATGAAGAGATTCTTGATGCGCAGGGCGGCCCGGCCCGGCCAGGGAGAGGTGCTGTAGAAGAATCCGATGGCGGCCCCGGCGGCCACAACCGCCGCCACGGTCCAGGTGGGATCCGTGGCCAGGGCAAGCACAATGGCCGTCGCACCGCCGGTATAGGAAAAAATGCGGATGCGGCGCTGCCGCTTGAGGGCCTCCTCCAGTTCCTCCGGACAGTTGACAGCATCCTCCCGGAGGTCCGTCAGGCGGTTCCACTGGCAGATGCACGCCACCGCCAGCGGCAGGATGAAATAGTCCACGGGCCGGACCCCCATGGAAAGGATCTGGTCCCAGCACCACAAGAGAGCCAGGGAGCTCAGGACGATGTGGAGGCGCTCGTTGAAAAAGGCTTGCCAGAGATGCAGCATCCGATTGTTCATGATGCCCGGCTCCGTAAATATAGGGACACTTCCCCTATTTTTTCCATGCCCCAATTAACGCTGGACGGAAAAATAGGGGAAGTGTCCCTATATTTCGGGTCGGGAAGCCCGAGGGCCTCCCGACCAGCCAAAGGGGAATGGATACTCCGGGGCCGTTCCCGGGAAAAGGGAATCGGCATCCTGCACTCAAATGTTCTCCGCCAGGACTTCGTAGTAGGACTGGGGATGCAGGCAGGCGGGGCAGCTCTTCGGTGCTTCCTCGCCTTCATGGACATAACCGCAGTTGATGCAGTGCCACTTCACG
>CAYNEJ010000084.1:0-14987 GCA_964396205.1 uncultured Syntrophaceae bacterium | reverse complement strand
GGGCGCGACCGGGGGTTCCCAGAGGAGCAATTGGAAAACGTTTCCGGACCCCAGGCTCTTCGATTTCAGAAGGCGTAGAGCGGAAACGTTTTCGCGACAGCGGGAGCCCCCGTGGCAGCCCCCGCGCCGTGATGTAAAAAAAGGAAGGAGGGGAGAACGGATTTCCAATCCGCTTCGCTTTCCCGCTTGTTTATGCCTTGGGCGTCCAGTAGGCGCAGTCGCGCGTGGCGTCGGCGATGACGTGGTCGACGAAGCGGGCGAAGCGCCAGCAGTGCTCCCGGGCGTCTTCGGCCTCGGCCTCGGCCTCGAAGAATAGACAAGCGGCGCAGGTTCCGCTTATTCCCTCTCGTTGAACCATTTGTTTCCTCCGTCAATCGAGGGAAACCCCCGGTTTCCCCTCGTTCGCATGTTGGGAAATATGGGAAGTGTCCCCATATTTAATGCCGGGTGGCGGCGAGCAGGGACCCGATCACCCGCTCCAGGTGGTCCAGGGTGTTGCACTCCCGGGCGTCGTGGCAGTACGGCAGGAAGCGCTTCATCTCCGAGTCGCCGTTGCCCCAGAAGGAGCGCGGCTCCGGATTCAGCCAGACGAGGCGCCGGCACCGCTGGTAGACCTCCTGAAGAATGCGGGCGTCCGGGTCGGCGTTGTTGTTCCGCCCGTCCCCGAGAAACAGGACGGTCGTCCGTCTGGTCACGGCATCCAAGTATTTCGACCGGAAGTCCTTCAGCGACCGGGCATAATCCGTGAGGCCCATGACAAGGGGCAGTTCCGTCCCCTGCTGAAGGCGGTCCACGGCCTCCTCCACGGGGTGACTCTCGAAGACGTCCGACACCTCCACCAGGTTCGAGCAGAAGACGAAGGTGCGGATGCGCAGGATCTCTTCGTTCAGTCCGTAGAGGAACAGGAGGAAGAAGCGGACGAGCCGCATCATGGACCGGCTGATGTCGCAGATGACCAGCACGTCGGGCCGGTTCCGCTTCCGCTGTTTCCACTTCGGGTCGAAGAGGAAGCCCCCGTAGGGAATGTTGTGCCGCAGGGTCCGCTTGAAATCCAGATGTCCCCGCCGGGCGGCCTTCCGGCGGCGCGAGTGGATGTCGTTGAGCCGCTTGACGAGACGGCGGATCAACTCGCCCATTTTCTCATAGTGGCGCTGCTCCAGGTGGGAGAGGCGGGTCTTCCGGAGGGTGTCCTCCAGGTATTCATTGACGAGGCCGCGGCCGTAGAGGTCGAGCTGGCGATCGACGTACCGCCGGACGCCGTCCACCAGCTCCTGCCGGGCCGCCTGGAGGGCGTCGGCCTGGGCCAGCGAGACCCCGCTGCCGGCCCCCGAGAAGGTCCGGATCGTGCCGTCGAGTCCCTCGAGTCCAAGAGCGTTGAGAATCCGGAAGGTGTAGATACTGCGCTGAGTCGGCATGCGGATGGCCCGGATTCCCGCAACCCGGGCCGCTTCCTGGAGGGCCGCCGCGAGGGAAGCCTGGTCTCCCTGGAGAAGCATCCGGCTCAGGGGATCCTCCGGGAGCGTCGCTTCACGGTTGACGTCGTCGTCCCGTTCCGGGACGGCGGCCGTGCAGGAGAAGTCGCTGAAGAAGCGGTCAAAGGTCTCGGAGAACAACTCCTTCTCACGCCCGGATTTGGCCAGGGCGGCACCGAGGGAGTCCTTCAGGAGCAGGCGGTTTCCGTATCCCACCAGTGCCGCGGCGGAGCAGGCGTCGAGGGTCTCGGCGACGGAGATCCTGACTCCCGACAGCCGCAGGGCCGTGACGAAATCCTCCAGCACCCGTTCCACGGCGTCAGCCTCCGTTGTTGCGCAGGAGCAGGGAGGCGAGCTGCGGCATCCGCTCCTCCACGGTGTGCACGTCGTCCTGGTACTTCAGGAAGACGTGCAGGGTATCCCGCACGATTTCCGTCGTCAGGTGCTCCGCGTGGAGAAGGACGACCACCCGCGCCCAGTCGATGGTTTCGCTGATGGAGGGGGCTTTCTTCAGGTCGAGACCGCGGATCTCCTGAATGAAGGAGACCAGCTGCTTTTCCAGCCGCTCCGGCAGGTCCGGCACCCGGCTGCGGACGATGCGGCGCTCCAGGGCGGCGTCAGGGTAGGGGATATAGAGGTGCAGGCAGCGCCGCTTCAGGGCTTCGCTCAGCTCCCGGGTGTTGTTGCTGGTGAGGAAGACGAAGGGGCGGGATACCGCGGCCACCGTGCCGATCTCCGGGATGGACACCTGGTAGTCCGAGAGGATCTCCAGGAGGAAGGCCTCGAACTCCTCGTCGGCCTTGTCAATCTCGTCCACCAGGAGGACGGCGCCGTCGGGGTTCTCCAGGGCCTTCAGGAGGGGCCGGGGTTCCAGGAAGTGGCGGGAGAAGAAGATGTCGTCATAGCGGTGAAGCTTGTCGATGGCCGCGGAGAAGCCGTTGTCCCGGGAGACGATCTCGTCGAGCTTGTCCTTCAGGAGCTGCGTGTAGAGGAGCTGTTTGCCGTATTTCCACTCGTACAGCGCCTTTGCCTCGTCCAGTCCCTCGTAGCACTGCAGGCGGATCAGCGGGAGGTCCAGGAATGCGGCGGCCGTTTTGGCCAGCTCCGTCTTGCCGACGCCGGCGGGCCCTTCCACGAGAATCGGTTTTCCCAGGTGCCAGGCGAGGTATACCGTCGTGGCGATCGTCCTGTCTGCGATGTATCCCGTTCCGCGGAATCCCTGCTGGACCGCTTCCCAGGAAGCGATCCGGTTCTGCCTGTCGTCGTTCATGGTTGCCTTTCCGTCCGGTGGATTTTTATCTCAGTTCGGGTTCCGGATGAAATCGAGCCCCGCCTTTTTCAGGCGGAGCGTGAGCACGTTGCGTCCCACCGAGAGGGCGAGGCGGTTGTCCGTCGCCCAGCCGGCAAGGTCTCCGTCGGAAGCGAAGCCAGCCTGTGAAGCCAGATCGTCCAGGAGGAACTGGCAGTGGTCCGCCATCTCACGGAAGGTGAACAGCAGGGAGAAAAGGGGGCGCGCGGGGTCGGGATGATCGAGGAGCCAGGCCGCCTCGCGGGCCAGGATCCGGATCATGTCGAGCTGGGCCGACAGGCGTCCCAGGTCCGCACGGAACTCCTCTCCCGGATCGGCGACGTCCCGGAGCAGTGCCGACAACCGCTTGGCCTGTCGAAAAAGCATGCCCGTGACGGGGCCCATCAGCAGGGTGTCCTCGATCTCCCGGAACGGAAGAGCCAGGCGCCGGTAGGCGTCGGTTGTGTCCCCCAGGGCGGCCTCCGGCGGGACGAAACAGTCCTTCAGGAGGATGCCGCCATGTGGCGAAGGGTGAAGCGCTTTCAGGTCCGTCGGTTCGGTCCGCGTCAGTCCCGGGGTGTCGGCGGGGACCAGGAAGGTGCCGAACGACTTCTTCTTCTCCGTTCCGCCGGTCACGGCCAGGGCCACAAAGAGACCGGCCAGGGGGCCGTTGGAGAGCATGGCCTTCTCCCCGTTGAGGATCCATCCACCGTCCCGCGGCACCGCGGAGGTTTTGAGAAATTTCGGGTGGGCGCCCACCTTTGGTTCCGAGGCGGCGAGGGAGATGACGGTTCGGCCCGAAATGATGGAGTCCAGCCACTGGCGGCGCTGATCCTCGGTGGCGTCATGCAGAAAGACCCACCGGGTTACCATCACCTGGATCAGCCAGGAGAGAACAACCCCCAGGCAGCCGCCGTGGAGGGTCAGGGCCTCGCCGACGGCCTGAACGGCAGGGGCGCCGCCGCCACTGCCTCCATGCTCCGCCGGGATGCCGACCCGGTAGAATCCCTCCCGGCCCATGCGCTCCCAGAGATCCGCCGGGAATACGGAGGTGCATGACAGGTCGACCCGGCGCGGGTCGATGACCGACTCGGCGAACCGGGCCGCCCGCTCCGTATCCTGCTGGATCCGTTCCCAGTCTCCGCGATTCATGGTGTTTCCTCCCCATTGGCGGTCTTCTGCGGGCCGTTGTTGCGGCCGAATTTCCGGGAAATATCCTGGAGGATCCGGCGGAATGCATCCAGGTCCGCCGGGAGGGAGCCGTCCTTGACCTCCCGGTTCACCCGGCGGATCACCGCCTTGGCCTTGTCTGCCTCCACCAGCCCGTCTTGTGTCACGTAGATGTTGGAAGAGCGTCGATCCGCCGGGTTGGCGTCCCTGCGGATGAGGCCGGCCCGTTCCAGCCGGTCCGCCAGGCCGGTCAGGGTGGAGTTGTCCACTTCCAGGATCGTGCTCAACTCACTCATGGTACGGCCGTCTTTTTGCTTCAGGAGAAACAGGATGCCGCTCTGGGCGACGGTGACCTTGACGCCGCTCGCCGTCATCGCGGCGTGGAGGTGGTTCCGCAGCTTCTGCTGGGCCGTGAAGAGAAGGTAGATGAAGCGATCATCTGCCGGTGGCCGTGGGTCTTTCTGTGTGTTTGGCATGGCCATATTTGGCACGCCAAATACTTATTGTCAAGCAAAAGGACAAAGACAGGCCCGCTGGATTCGTCCACCGCAAGCATGCGTCTGCCCCGATTTTCTAGTCGAGCCGGTAGTCCTGCTCCTGAAAGAGGTGCAGGCAGGCGTCCACGGCCGCCGCGTCGTAGAGGCTCCCCCGGTTGGTCCGGATCTCCTCCAGCGCCGCCTCGGAGCCGAGAGCGGGGCGATAGGGCCGGTGGGAACACATGGCTTCCACGACATCCGCCACCGCCAGGATTCGCGATTCCAGGAGGATCTCATCCCCCTGCAGACCGCTGGGATAACCGGATCCGTCCATGCGCTCGTGGTGCTCCAGGACCATGCGCGCGATGGGCCAGGGAAATTCAATGTCCCGGATGATTTCGAAACCGGTCTGGGCATGGGTCTTGACGAGCAGCATCTCGATGGGACTCAGCTCGGAAGGTTTCCCCAGAATCTCCGCGGGGACGGCAACCTTGCCGATATCGTGAATCACGCCGGCCATGCGGATGCCGTCCACCCGATCCGCCGGAAGGCCCATCTCCTGGGCGATTCGTCGGGCCAGGTCCGCCACTCGCTGCTGGTGGCCCGATGTGCAGGGGTCGCGGTATTCGATCGTGGAGGCCATCACCTTGATGATTCCGCCGAGGGCGCGGCGGAGCCTGGCGAGGCTTTCCAGGACACGGCTCTCGGCGAGACGCTGATCCGTCATGTCGCTGATGAATCCCTCCAGACTGGAAATCATCCCGTCCGTCGACGGAATCGCGTTTCCCTGTTCCGACACGAATTTATCCACCCCGTCTCTTGTCCGGAGGCGATACGTGATTTGATAGGTTCGCCCTCCGGTGATGCCGGATTGAATGGTGTTCCAGACGCGGTCCCGGTCGTCCGGGTGGATGAGCTCACTGTATGCGATCAAGCGGTTGCCGGTGATCTCTTCGGGAGTATAGCCGGTCAACGGGAGGCATCCGGCGCTGGCGTACTCCATGGTCCAGTTCCGGTCGTTGGCACAGCGAAACGCCATGCCGGGCAGGTGGTCCATCAGGTTGGACAGGCGGCGCCTGCTCTCGGCGAGATCCTCCTCCATCTTCCGCCGCTCGGTCACATCGGAGAGGGTTCCCGTGATGCCGCAGTACCGGCCGTCCTTGAAGATCTTCCTGCTGATGGCGGCCCGCACCCAGACGGTCCGGCCGTCCTTCGCGTAGAGCCTGCTTTCCCAGGGCTCCATTCCGGAGCTCCCATCCAATTCGAAACGGCGGAGCATCTCCTTGAGGTCGTGTCGGTGGATGTAGGACATGAAGGGCTGGCCGATCATCTCCTCGGGGCGGTATCCCAGCACCGACTCGATCTGGGGGCTGACAAACGTGACCGTGCCGTCCACATCAAGGGCATACACCGTTTCCTGCAGGCTCTGGATGAGGGAACGGTACTGCAACTCGCTTTCGGAGACGGTCTCTTCCATTGGCTGCGTCGAGGGTGCGTCATCCGGGCTGGAAAACGGATTTGTCCAGGTGCCCCCCAGGGAGGCCAGCCTCCTTTCCAGGAAGGAGATCCGGCGGTTTGCCTGCTCCATCATCTCCTGATGTTTCCGATCATCATTCATGTCATCCATCAGAACGGGCTTCTGCAGGGTGGCTTCCCCTCCGCGGCGCCTGTCCGGAACCGGCTCCGTCACCGGCACAGGGACAGGATTTCCACAATGACCTCTTTCGAATACTCCTTCAGTCCCCATACCTGGGCAAGGGTGAAGGCATTCTCGGCGACGGCGTCGATGTCCCCTTCGGGAATCTTCCCTTCCGCCAGGGTCACGGGACTGCCGATGGCGGCGAACCATTTCCGGAGGCTCGCGATGCCCTCCCGGGAGGCTTCCGCATCATCCGCCGCCTCGACGTGAAAGACCCGGCGTGCCAGCCGGGCGAAGCGGGCGGGGTTCCTCCGGGCGGCCCAGGTCATCCACCCGGGCATGACGATCGAGAGTCCCGCCCCGTGGGGAATGTCGTAAAGGGCGCTCAGGGCATGCTCAATCATATGCATGGGGAACCCGACGATGCCCATCCCGGCGGTGGTGAGGCCGTTGAAGCCCAGGACGGCGGACCACATCAGCGTCGCCCGGGCCTCGTAGTTATCCGGCTCCCGGAGAATGACGCCGGTGCTCTCCATGACGTTGTGCATCAGGCTTTCCACGAGGCCGTCCTGGAGGTCGCTCTCCGTTGCCGTGTTCGTGAAGTAGCCCTCCAGCATGTGGGCGATGATGTCGACGGCGCTGTAGGCGCTGTAGGCGCGGTCAAGACTGAAGAGGACCGTCGGATCCAGGACCGAGGCCTTCGGCTGGACCGCCATGTCCCGGATGCTGTACTTCCGGGCGCCGTCCTCGTTGGTGATGACGGCGGCGGGATTCATCTCCGAGGCGCTGGCGGAAACGGTGACCACGGTGAGGACAGGCAGGGCCTTCCGGATGGCGCTTTTTCGGAGGAAGAAGTCCCAGACGTCGCACTCGGCCGGGGCTCCCGCGGCGATCGCCTTAGCCGTATCGATGACGCTTCCGCCCCCGACGGCCAGGACGGTGTCGGCTCCCTCCCGCCGGGCCACCTCGATGCCCAGGCGGACATGCGACAGGACCGGGTTGGAGCGGGCCCCGGGAAACTCGACGACGGCAATTCCCGCCTCCCCCAGGGAGGCCATGACCTGGTCGTAGACGCCGTTACGCTTGATGCTTCCGGAGCCGTAAACGAGGAGGACCTTTTGGCCGTGGCGGCGCACCTCCGTGCCGATTCGCTTGATCTGGCCCTTGCCGAACAGGATCCGCGTGGGATTCTCGAAGATGAAGTTTTCCATGATTTCTCCTTCCCGATGGACGCGGGGAAAGGGAGGCCGATCCCGAATCAGCCCCCTTTCCCCGATCCCGTCGCTACTGGCAGCGGGACGGCCCCTTGCCCCGTCCCGCGGTTTCCACCCTCTTCAGGATTCCGCCCTGAAAAGAGAGGTGGTAGATGAAATCGTTCTCGCCACAATTGTAAGACCACCGCTCAACGGTCAGCTTCTTTTTTTTGCCGACCACCTTTTTCCTCGATCCTTTCTTCCGGTCCTTCCTTTCCTCCTCGACGGACGATACCGTTTCGACCTGGGCGACCTTTTCCTTCAGCATGGGATCGCCGCACTCCAGGATGACCTTTGCCTTGCTGTCCCCCTCCGAAACGAGGCCTCCGCCCCGGCAACGGAAGGCCTCCGCCTCCAGCACGGTGCAGGCGAGAAAAAGCGTGCACAGGATCACCGGCCCGGCCCATCGCATTCCGTTCATCGATGGTCCTCCTCTCTTTTTCATATTTTTATTGGCCGGGGAAGCGGTTCAAAAAGGAAACTGGAGATCAAGTAACGAAATTTCCAGGGATGGTCAAGATTGGAAAAAGAGGTCACAACCCTTTTTCCAAATTGACAATGCATTGCCGATTGGATACCTATAGATGCTAAAAAAAACATGCATCCGGTGTTCCGCCCGGACATTCGTCAAGGAAGCCTAACATCCTGGAAGCAGGATGATTCTTAAATACAAACGGAGGATTGGGGCAGCCATGGAAAAAAAGATTCCCCTCACCATCGACGGCAAGGCCGTCCAGGGCCGTCCAGGCCAGACCATTCTGGAGGTAGCCCGTCAAAGCGGTATATTCATCCCCACCCTGTGCTACATGGATCGCACGACGAAAGTCGGCGCCTGCCGGGTTTGTGTGGTGGAAGTCGAGGGCGCCCGGACCCTCGTCGCGTCCTGCTGCATGCCCATCAGCCCCGGCATGGTGGTCCGCACGGACACACCCAAGGTGCAGGCGGCCCAGCGGATGGTCGTGGAGCTTCTCTGGTCCTCGGGGGACCACAATTGCCTCACCTGCGAACGCAACGGCAGCTGCGAGCTTCAGGACCTGGTCTACCGATTCCGGATCGAGAAGCCCCGGTTCCTCATCCAGCCTCCGGAACATGCGAAGGACCTGTCCAACACCATGATCCAGCGGGACCTGAACAAGTGCATTCTCTGCGGCCGCTGCATCCGGGCATGCAATGAAATCCAGGTGAATGAGATTCTCGACTTTACCCGCCGCGGATCCCGGGCCAAGGTCGGCCCCGCATTCGATGCCGATTATCTCGACTCGGACTGCTTCTTCTGCGGCGAATGCGCAGATGCCTGCCCTGTGGGAGCCATCACACTGCGGCCCGCCCGCTTTGGCGGGAGGCCCTGGGAGGTGAAAAAGGTCCGCACGACCTGCACATACTGCGGGGTCGGCTGCCAGATGGAGTTGAACATCCACGAAAACCGGATTGTCTCCGTCACGGGGAATTCCGCCTTTGGCGAGCCCAACATGGGCAGCCTCTGTGCCAAGGGGCGCTTTGGCATGGATTTTGTCCAGCATCCGGACCGCCTCCGGAAGCCGCTGATCCGGAAGGAGAAAGGCGGCGAACTCGAGGAGGCCTCGTGGGAGGAGGCTCTGGATCTGGTGGCGAAGCGTTTCGGGGAGATCAGGCAAAAGCACGGGTCCGACGCCCTGGCCGGCCTTTCCTCAGCCCGCTGCACCAACGAGGAGAATTACCTCTTCCAGAAGTTCATCCGCGCGGGGATCGGCACCAACAATGTGGATCACTGCGCCCGGCTTTGACACTCCGTGACGGTGGCCGGTCTGGCCGCCGCATTCGGCAGCGGAGCCATGACGAACTCCATCGCGGAGCTCGAATACACGGACTGCATCCTGGCGACGGGGACAAACACGACGGAGAACCACCCCGTCATCGGGGCCGTGGTGAAGCGGGCCGTCCGCCAGCATAACACAAAACTGATCGTCATCGATCCCCGGGAAATCACCCTGACGAAGTACGCCGACATCTGGCTCCGCCAAAAGCCCGGGACGGACGTGGCGGTCCTGAACGGCCTGATGAACGTAATCCTGGCGGAAAACCTTCATGACAAGACCTATGTGGAGGGCCGAACCGAGAATTTCGAGGCTTTCCGGCAGGTCGTGGAAAAATACACCCCGGAGGCCGTCGAGGAGATTTCCGGCGTTCCCGCGGAGGACCTGAAGCGGGCGGCCCGGATGTACGCGAAGGCAAAGCGGGCGGCCATCCTTTACTCCATGGGGATCACCCAGCACGTCACCGGGACCGACAATGTGAAGTCCGTCGCCAATCTTTCGATGCTCTGCGGAAACGTCGGTGTCGAGGGCGGCGGCGTGAATCCCCTGCGGGGTCAGAACAACGTCCAGGGTGCCTGCGACATGGGGGCCCTGCCGAACGTCTTTCCGGCTTACCAGCAGGTGGCCAGCCCGGATGCCCGGGCGTTCTTCGAGAAGGCCTGGGGTGTCCAGGGGCTTCCGGAGAAGCCGGGCCTGACGGTCGTAGAGATCATGAATGCCGCCCATCACGGTGACATCCGGGGACTTTACATCATGGGCGAGAATCCGATGATCTCCGATCCGGACCTGACCCACGCGGAGGAGTCCCTGAAGAAGATCGATTTCCTGGTGGTCCAGGACATCTTCCTGACGGAGACCGCGCGGCTGGCCGACGTGGTTCTGCCCTCCGCGTCCTTCGCGGAGAAGGACGGGACATTCACCAACACGGAGCGGCGGATCCAGAGGGTTCGAAAGGCCGTCAGCGCACCCGGAGAGGCTCTTCCGGACTGGGAGATCATCGCGGGCATCGCGACTCGCATGGGCTACCCCATGGCATACGGCAATGCGCGGGAGATCTGGGAGGAGATCCGAAAGGTTACACCAAGTTACGCGGGTGTTTCCTACAAAAGGATCGAGCGGGAGGGGCTCCAGTGGCCCTGCCCGAACGTGGAACACCCGGGGACGCGTTTCCTCCACAAGGACCGCTTCACCCGCGGCCGGGGCCTCTTTTCCGCCATCGAGTACCTGCCGCCGGCTGAACAGACCGATGATGCGTATCCCATGATCCTCTCGACGGGCCGGGTTCTGTACCACTACCACACAGGGACCATGACCCGCCTGGCGAGCGGCCTCTCGGAGCGGTATCCTGAAAGTCTTGTCGAGATCAACCCCAAGGATGCGGAGAGCCTGGGAATCGATGATGGCCGGGTGGTCCGGCTGACCTCCCGCCGGGGCACGGTCCGGGCGAGGGCGAAGGTCACGGGCCGTTCTCCCGTGGGGACCGTTTTCATGAACTTCCATTTTCACGAGGCGGCGGTGAACCTCCTGACGAACCCGGCCCTGGACCCCATCGGCAAGATACCCGAGTACAAGGTCTGTGCCGTCCGCGTCGAGGCCACCTGAAAAGAGGAAAGACGGGGGCATGCCCCCGTCTTTTTCACCCGGTTCTCCGGCTGGGCTGCGTGTGCCATAAAGCTTGACACACCCTGGGCCGGGTGATATACGCAGCCCCAATGTGTCGGGGCGTGGCGCAGTCTGGTAGCGTATCTGAATGGGGTTCAGAGGGTCGGAGGTTCAAATCCTCTCGCCCCGACCATTTTTTGAAATCCCTGCGGACTTCCATTCCAGCCGGAACATGAGGCAGGGCGTGAAGTGCAGAGGCGTTTTCCCGCCCCCCTTCGTCCGTTCAAACAGCATCCTTTCTAGGCAGGGTGCTGTTTTTTTTTGATTCCATGGAATCCAGCACCATTTCAACGGAACATTTTTTCGAATTTTTTGTTAAGGTGGTTTCCCGTATCGGGTTTCTCTCGCCTGCGGAACGGCATGACGGCTGATTTTGCCATGGATGGAGTGCCGGACGCAGGCAGATGACTTTGCCGGGAGGAGCATAAATGGATGCCATTTCTTTGCGGACGGATCTGACATGCGGGAACTGACGAAAAGCGAGATTCGCGAGGAGATCGAGTCGCTCGTCGCGGAGTATCATGCCGCCTGGAAAACCTCGGACCGGTTTGTTCCGGGGAAGACGCCCGTTCATTATGCCGGCCGGGTTTTCGACGAGCGGGAGATCCAGGCGGCTGTTGCCGCCTCCCTCGATTTCTGGCTGACCGAGGGGGCTCATGCGGAGCGTTTTCAGAAAGACCTGGCGATGAAGCTGGGCGTCCGGGAAACCGTGCTGGTGAATTCAGGCTCCTCGGCCAATCTCCTGGCCGTCACGGCCCTGACGTCGCCGCTTCTGAAAGAGCGGCGCCTGAAACCGGGCGACGAGGTCATCACCCCGGCCGCAGGTTTCCCCACGACGGTGAATCCGATCCTTCAAAACGGCCTGGTCCCCGTTTTTATCGATTCCGCCCCGCCCATGTACAACCCGCGGCCGGAAGACATCGCCGCTGCCGTCGGTCCCCGGACACGGGCCGTTTTCCTGGCCCATACCCTGGGAAACCCCTTTGACGCCGACGCCGTCCTGGAGATTGTCCGCAGGCACGAACTGTTCCTCATCGAGGACTGCTGCGACTCCCTGGGATCAACCTACCGGGGCCGCTGGACCGGGACATTCGGCATCCTGTCCACGTTCAGCTTCTATGCGGCCCATCACATCACCCTGGGGGAGGGTGGAGCCGTGGCCTGCTCCGATCCGGACCTGCTCCGGGCTCTCCGGTCTTTCAAGGACTGGGGCCGCGACTGCCACTGCGGGCCCGGGCAGAACAACGCCTGTGGACGCCGCTTCACCGGCCGGTACGGCGACCTGCCCGAGGGATACGACCATAAATACGTTTACTCCCACCGGGGCTACAACCTCAAGGCGACGGACATCCAGGCTGCCATCGGCGTGGAGCAACTGAAGAAACTGGACCGCTTCTGCGAAGCCCGGCGCGAGAACTTCCGCACCTGGATCGAACGCTTCCGCCCCCTGGAGGATCGCTTCATTCTCCCCGAGGCAACCCCCGGGAGCGACCCCGCCTGGTTTGCCTTCCCCCTGACGGTCCGCGAGGGAGCGGATTTCAACCGGCGGCAGGTCACGGATTTCCTCAACGCGAACCTGGTCGAGACCCGGAACCTTTTCGGCGGGAACCTGCTCCGCCAGCCGGCGTACCTGGACATTCCCCGCCGCGTTGCCGGGAATCTGTCCGGCGCCGACCGGATCATGAACGATACTTTCTTCATCGGCACCTACCCGGGAATCGGGCAAGCCCAGATCGACTACACCATGGACACCTTCCGGCGATTTCTGGACAAGGGGAGGTGAGCCGCCATGAGCCTGTTTGATGACTTTTATCGCGGCCGCCGCGTCCTGGTGACGGGCCACACGGGTTTCAAGGGCTCCTGGCTCGCTCTCTGGCTTCACCGTCTCGGTGCGGAGGTTACGGGATTCGCCCTGCCTCCCGCCACGGAGCCCTCCCACTTCGCCCTTGTCGGCCTGGCAAAAAGGATCCGCCACCGGGAGGGAGACGTTCGGGATCTTGGGGCCCTGCAGGAAGCCTTCGCGGAGACTCGGCCCGAGATCGTCTTCCACCTGGCCGCCCAGGCCATTGTCCGGACCTCCTATGACGATCCCAAGGAAACCTTCGACATCAACGTCGGCGGCACGGTGAATGTCCTGGAGGCGATCCGGCAGACCGCCGGCATTCGGTCCGCCGTCATCGTTACTTCCGACAAGTGCTACGAGAACCGGGAATGGGTCTGGGGCTACAGGGAAGAAGACCCTCTTGGCGGCCATGATCCGTACAGCGCCAGCAAGGGCGCCGTGGAAATCGTCTGCGGGGCGTATGCCAGGTCCTTTTTCGGAACCGGAGGCCGGGGGCCCCGGATCGGCTTTGCCACCGCCCGGGCGGGAAACGTCATCGGCGGCGGCGACTGGGCGGCGGACCGCCTTATCCCGGACTGCGTCCGGGCGCTTGCCGCGGGGAAGGCCGTGGTCATCCGGAATCCGGATGCCACCCGTCCCTGGCAGCATGTCCTTGACCCGCTTTCAGGTTACCTTCTTCTGGCCCGGTGCCTTGCCGATGATCCCGCGTGTTTCTCCGGTGCCTGGAACTTCGGCCCTGCCGACGGCTCGGCCGTGCCGGTCCGTGAAATGGCGGCCCGCTTCGTGAGCCGCTGGCCGGAAGGCAGGCTCCGGTTGGGATCTTCCGGGAAAAACGCCCCCCACGAGGCCCATGCACTGGCCCTCTGCACGGACAAGGTGCGGAAAATCCTGGGCTGGCAGCCCGCCCTCTCCACCGGGGATGCCATCGACTGGACGTCCGACTGGTACCGGGCCTGGCAGGAAGGAAGAGGAAATCCCCGGGCTCTGTCTCTGCGCCAGATCGGACTTTACGAAAAAAAAACCGGGACATGATCTTGTTTTTCACATCTGTGTGATATCCATCACATTCCTTGTGAACGGAATGTGAGCATGAAACGGGCGCCGGCTGCGGAATCGAATATGCGGAGCAACTTTCTGTTCCCGGGTTGTTCCGGGGAGACAACGACACGGCCGTGTCAGGGATTTCAGGAATGAGGACGATGCCCCCGAAGAAAAAGAGCAGGAAGATGCCGCCCGTCGTGATTCTCTGTGGCGGGATGGGGACGAGGCTGGCGGAGCAGACGGAGGTCCGGCCGAAGCCGATGGTGGAGATCGGCGGGCGGCCGATGCTCTGGCACATCATGAAGCACTACGCCCGCTACGGGTTCCGGGAATTCTACCTGGCCCTGGGCTACAAGGGCGAGTACATCAAGCGCTATTTCCTCGAATTTCACACCCTCAACCGGGACTTCACGGTGAACCTCGGCGATGGCCGGATCGGCGTCCTAGACTGCGCCAACGGGGAAGACTGGACGGTCCACCTCGTGGATACGGGGCAGGAAACAATGACGGGAGGCCGTCTGAAGCGCATCGCGCCGCTCCTCCCGAAAGGGCCGTTCCTGATGACCTATGGTGACGGCGTGGGAGACGTGGACCTGGACAAGCTCCTGGCCTTTCACCGCTCCCGCAAGGGGCTCGTGACCCTCACGGCCGTGCGGCCCCCGGCCCGCTTCGGAGCCCTCGACTTTGACGGTGACCGGATCGTCCGCTTCAAGGAAAAGTCCGTCGTCAGCGAGGGCTGGATCAACGGCGGATTCTTCGTCATCGAACCGGCCGCCCTGGACTGCATCGAGCACGACGTCATGTGGGAGCATGATCCCATGGAGCGCCTCGCCGCGGAGGGAAGGGTTTACGCCTATCGCCATCCCGGATTCTGGCAGTGCATGGACACCGTCCGGGAGCTGCGCTACCTGGAGTCTCTCTGGGAAGGCGGCCGTCCGCCGTGGAAGACATGGTGAACAGGCAAAAGAAAACAGCAGGACGGGTTGTGCGAGCGGCCACCGCGACCGGGAACCGCCGGGGAACCGGGAGGACCGACGAAAATCCCCTGGCGGAGGACCTGGACCATGTCCTGGACCACACCCGGGATCTCTGGGAAGAGCTGCGGGGCGGCCGGATCTTCATCACCGGCGGGACGGGATTCTTCGGGTGCTGGCTGCTGGAGAGCCTTCTGTGGGCAAACAGGGAATTGCGGCTGAAGGCGAAGGCCGTCGTCCTGACGCGGGACCCGGGACGCTTTGTGAAAAAGGCCCCCCATCTGGCGGGGGATCCGGCGGTCCGGCTGCTTGCCGGGGATGTCCGGACGTTCCGTTTCCCGCGAGGATCCTTTTCCCATGCAATCCATGCCGCCGT
>CAYNEJ010000083.1:0-15072 GCA_964396205.1 uncultured Syntrophaceae bacterium | reverse complement strand
GGAGGCGGCAACCGGATTCGAACCGGTGAATAACGGTTTTGCAGACCGCTGCCTTGCCACTTGGCTATGCCGCCGGAAATGACTGGAGCGGGCGAACGGATTTGAACCGTCGACGTCTACCTTGGCAAGGTAGCACTCTACCACTGAGTTACGCCCGCTCTTGTTTTCGTGGTGCCGGACTATAACAGATAAAAAGTCTTTGTCAATAAAAAATCATCCCGGGAAAACGGCCCTGACGGGCCATGGATAAGCGATAGCGCGACCCGGCAACCTGCTTCATCGCTCTTTGATGTACCGGGTGAACTCCATACCGGGAACGCCAACACCTGCTCCTGCATCCACTTCGAACGCGCCTATTCCGGGCGGTCATTCAGCCGGTCCCCGAACCGGTCCAGGACAAACCGCCGGGCCTGGTCGGCGTCTTCAATTTCGCCACCAAGCTGAGCATCCTCGACGGCGGTGAGGATTTCACGGAACTGGGGTCCCGGTGTAAATCCCATTCGAATCAGGTCCTCGCCGTCGATGAGCCGCGCCGGATGGAGGTCCTCCCGGGTCAGTTCCTCCATCTTCCGCCGGCAGAACTCGTAGGTGTCGAGCATGCCGTGGCTCCCGAGGCAGTCCAGCCGGTGCAGCTCGAGGTGAAGCGGAAAATCCGGGAGCCGAAGAAAGCGCTTGAGCGTGCCGGGCCTCATCTCCATGACGGACATGAAATGCATGTGGTGCCGGATCAGGTCCAGGATCGTTCCGATGTCCTGGTTGGAAAACCGGAGCCGCCGCAGGATGCCTTCCGCCAGCCGCATCCCCTCCCGGACGTGGCCGTAAAAGTGGATGCCCCGGCCGTCTTCCGTCCTCGTGACCGCCTTCCCGGCATCGTGCAGCACCACAGCCCATGCCAGCCGGGCGTCGGCCCGGCCGTTCTCCGCCAGCGGAAGCATCTCCAGCATCCTGAGGACGTGTCTCCAGACGTCTCCCTCCGGGTGAAAGCGGCGCGGCTGGGATACGCCGGCAAGGGCACCCACCTCCGGCAGGATCTGCGCCAGAAGCCCGGAATCCGCCAGCAGTTCCATCCCCCGCCGCGCGCCACGGCTGACCAGGATTTTCGTCATCTCCTCCCGGATCCGCTCGCCGCTGATGCGTCCGATGGCCTCGGCTCCCGTCTGGATGGCAGTGAATGTCGGGGGATCGATGGAAAAATCGAGAATGGCGGCAAAGCGGACTGCCCTGAGCATCCGGAGGTGATCCTCGGCGAAGCGGGCTGCAGGGTCTCCAATCGTGCGGATGACCCGGTCGTGCAGATCCTCCAAACCTCCGATATGATCCATGATGCGGCCCGTCTCCGGCTCCATGAGAAGGCCGTTCACGGTGAAGTCGCGACGCAGCACGTCCTCCCGGGCACCGGCAAAACGGACCCGGGAAGGTCTCCTGCCGTCCAGGTAGCCGTCCTCGGTGCGATAGGTGGCCACCTCGAAGGGCAGGCCGTCCTCCACCACCATGACGACGCCGAACCGGGCCCCCAGGGGGATCGTCCGGGCGAAAAGATCCTGCACGTCATCCGGTGTGGCGGAGGTGACGATATCGATGTCTTCCGGCTCCCCTCCTAGAAGGAGGTCCCGCACGCAGCCGCCTACGAAAAAGGCCTCGTGACCTGCCGCCGCCAGCCGCCTGATGATGGACAGCGCGAGTGTCACCAGCCGGGTCTTTCCCTCCCGGGACTCTTCATTCATCCGTGTCCGGCAGGTCTTCCGACAGGGGGTTCACTCCCCGCCGGCGGCGCCTGCGGCCGACCCAGTATGCCGCGCCAAAGACGACCACGAGAACAAGCGGCACAATCCCCAGCAGCATATCCGGGAAAGTCTCCGCCGAGGTGAAGATGAGAAAAGAAACGGTGACGATCATGCCGGCCATGACGATCCAGAGCGCGCCTTCCTTCATGTTTCCTCCCGCTGGATTTTCCCTGCCCTCCCCATCCGGACGGCACAGAATTCGCCGCACATGGTGCATCCTTCCTCATCGGCGCTCCGGCTCGTTTCCAGCATGGCCCTGCTTTTTGCCGGATCGATGGAGACGGCGATCTGTCCTTCCCAGTTCAGTTCCCTGCGATGTTTCGCCATGGTCCGGTCCTGCTCCCATGATCCGGGAAGTCCCTTGGCAAGGTCCGCGATATGGGCGGCAATGCGCGATGCCATGATCCCCTCCCGCACATCCTCGAGGGTCGGAAGCCGCAGGTGCTCGGAAGGCGTCACGTAGCAGAGAAAATCCGCCCCCGCGGCGCCGGCGATGGCCCCGCCGATGGCCGAGGTCAGGTGGTCGTAGCCCGGCGCGATGTCCGTCGGCAGCGGACCCAGCACGTAGAAGGGCGCACCGTTGCAGAGCCGCTTCTGAAGCTGGATATTCGCCGTGATGTCCTGAATCGGCACGTGGCCCGGCCCCTCGATCATGACCTGGACACCCCGGTCCCTCGCCCGCTTCGCCAGTTCGCCCAGGAGGACCAGTTCCTGGATCTGCCCACGGTCCGTCGCATCGGCCAGGCAGCCCGGCCGCAGGCCGTCACCGAGACTGAGCACCATGTCGTAACGCCGAGCTATCTCGACGAGCCGGTCATAATGTTCGAAGAGAGGGTTTTCCAGGCCGTTGATGTTCATCCAGTGGGCCGTCAGCGATCCACCCCGGCTGACGATGCCGAGAACGCGGCCCTGCGCCTCGACGGACGCGACGCTCTTCCGCGTGACACCGCAGTGGACCGTGATGAAATCAATCCCGTCCCGGCCGTTTTCCTCGATGGCCTCGAACAGGTCCTCCCCGCTCATGTCCACGAAGGCCTTTTTCTGCTCCAGCGCTTTCGCGGCGGCCTGGTAGATTGGGACGGTGCCGATGGGCAGGGGCGAAGCCTCCAGGATGGCCCTGCGGATCGCCCGGATGTCCCCGCCGGTGGAGAGATCCATGACCGTGTCCGCCCCGGCCTCCACGCAGATCCGGACCTTTTCCAGTTCCGCCGTCACGTCGGCCCGGTCTTTCGAAGTGCCGATATTGGCGTTGACCTTCGTCCGCAGACCCCTGCCGATGGCCAGGGGCCTGATGCCCTTGTGGACGGCGTTGCGAACGATGACGGCCGTCCCTTCCTCGATGCCTCGCCGGAGGGTTTCGGGATCGATCCTCTCCCCTTCCGCGCAGATCCGCATCTCTTCCGTGATTTTTCCGCTTCGGGCGGCCTCCAGTTGTGTCATGATCGTGCTCCCTGTTTCTTCTTACCGTCCAGTTTCTCCATGAGCGGCGCCAGGTGGTTCGTGGGTCCGTGGCCTCCTCCGATGCGGAGGGAGTGACGGATTGCCGATGTTACATACTGCTTGGCCCCGGACACAGCCTTTTCCACCGATTGCCCCTTCGCCAGCCCGACGGCCAGCGCGGCGGAAAACGTGCACCCCGTCCCGTGTGTGTCGGCTGTCTCGATCCGCCGGCTCCGAAACAGCCGGCATTTGCCGTTCTCGTACAGAAGATCCACCGCCTCGCCCTCCAGGTGGCCGCCCTTGACGACCACGCTCCGGGCTCCCATCCCGGCAATGGCCTCGGCGGCCCTTCTCATGCCTTCCGGTCCGTCGATGGTGGTGCCCGTCAGGACCTCCGCCTCGGGGATATTGGGAGTAACCACGCGGGCCAGCGGGATCAGCTCCTTCACGAGGGCGTTCCGGGCGGCACTCTCCATCAGGGAGGCCCCTCCCTTGGCGATCATGACCGGATCCACGACCAGGTTCCCGATGCCGTATTCCCTGATCTTCGACGCGACGATGTGGATGATCGACCGCGACGCGATCATGCCTGTCTTGGCCGCGTCCACTCCGATGTCCTCCGCCACGGCGTCGAACTGGGCCGCCACGAAGGATGCCGGCACCTTGTGTATCCCCCGGACACCCAGCGTGTTCTGTGCCGTCAGGGCGGTGACGACGCTCATTCCGAAGCCGCCCAGGACCGTGATCGTTTTCAGGTCCGCCTGGATTCCGGCGCCGCCCCCGGAATCGGAGCCGGCGATCGTCAAAACGCGCTTTATAACCATAGGATCAGTCTCCCGCGGGAAAGACCCCCGCCTTGAAGTAGTGAACGACAAGCAGGGCGCCTTTTCCGACCCGGATCACACCCCGGTCGGCAATCAGCCGGTTGCTGACGCCGTATGGCTTTCCGGGCTTCATCATCGCCCCGTTCAGGGGGTATTCGAATCCCTCCAGGGTGATTCCCTCCGTGGCGGCACCCAGGGGAAAGACGGACACGGTCTGACCCGGCTCCCCCTCGATGGTTTTTGTTCCCCGAACGACAAAGGCCTCGCAGAAGGGATCCACCAGGCGGACATCCACGCCCTCGGCAGCCTCAGAGGCCAGGAGCGACAGGTTGGCCAGGGTGTGGTCCAGCCTCCGCCCCAGGGCACCGAAGATCCAGACCGCGTCGGGATTCATGCCCAGGGCCTCCGCCAGGGCCAGTTCCGTATCCGTCTCGTCCTTCTCCGGGGGATGCCGGAGGAGCCGGCACCCCTGCCCGGAGAAAAATCGCGCCGTTTCGTCATCCAGGGAGTCCATATCGCCGACGATGGCCTCGGGAACCAAGCCCAGTTTCCGGGCGTGACGCGCCCCCCCGTCGGCGCACAGAATCGCCGCGGGATGGAGCGAGTCGATCCGCTCCTTGAGAAACGCCAGGTCCGGAACGGGTCCCCCCGCCAGGATAAAAACGATGCGCTTCATGCTTGCCGCCTTGAAAAACCGTCCCCCGCAGAAAAACAACGGGGCCATCCCCTGCTCCGCGGGATATGGCCCCTTCCGTACGTCCCATCTCCGCTCCCTACGCTGGCATGATCCAGGTCAGGTTCAAAGGGTATTCTCTCAGCCTCCGCGGCACCCCCGTATGTCTTTCTTGCTCCTTATTCCCCTTTCCCGGAAAAATCAACCGGCTATCGAAGCAGTTACGGAATGTTGAAAACCTGTCTCGCGTTCCCCGAGGTCGCCTCCGCCAGCTCCTCCAGGGGAATCCCCCGGATCTCGGCCACCTTGCGGGCCGTGAAAAGGACATGGGCAGGCTCGTTTCGCTTGCCCCGGTGCGCCTGTGGGGCCAGGTAGGGGCTGTCCGTCTCGACGAGCAGCCGCTCCAGGGGCGCCCGGCGGACCACCTCCGCCAGTTTGTCGTTCTTCGGGTAGGTTACCGGGCCGGCGATGGAAATGTAGTATCCCCGTGACACGCACTCCTCCATCATGACGGCATCCCCGGAAAAACAGTGGACAATGACCGGTTTTTCCCCCTTCCAGGAGCGCAGGGTTCTCAGAGTCTCCCGGTGGGCTTCCCGATCGTGGATGATCACCGGCAGCTTCAATTCCGCCGCCAGATCAAGCTGCTCGGCGAAGCGGCGGAGCTGGACCTCCCGGGGGGATCGGTTCCGGAAGAAATCGAGGCCGATCTCCCCGTAGGCGACGACCTTGGGTTGCGCGGCCAGCTTCCGGATCTTGCCGTACGTCTCACCATCGATTCCGGCGGCGTCATGGGGATGAATCCCGATGGCGGCGTAGACCTCCTGGAACATTGCGGCAACGGCGACGGCCTTCCGGCAGTCCTTAAGATTTGTCCCTACCGTGACCATGGCCGTCACGCCACTCTCCACGGCCCGCCGGACCACTTCCTCCCGATCGGGATCGAAATCCCGCATCTCGAGATGGGCATGCGAATCAATCAGCATGGGAGGCTTTCCCGCCGCCGTGCCTGCGTTTTTCATCCCAGCGGACCTTGACATAGTCGGCCTTCTCCTCCACGTCCGGAAGCGGCGCCAGGGCCTTCGCAAGCTCTTCCTCGGTGATTTCCCGGTTGCGGATCTTCTGCTCGATGATCCTCCTGTCCATTTCTCCCTTCACAAGCGCCTTCTTGATCATGCCGTTTCACCTCCTGCGATGCAGCGGTCTTCCCTCGGCCGAACGGCCTCTCTCCACCCTATCTGCAGACGACCGGCCATCGGCGGATCATCCGTTCCCGCTCCCTGCAGAGGGCAGGAACACCCTTTTGGGGCTGCTCCTAAAGCAGATCGGGTTATTGTGTCAACGGCAATGTCGCGTCTCCTTTTGATTCCGGGTGCTTATTCACTTCCAGCAACGCATCGGCTTGACTCCTCCCCGGCCTGTGCCCTAAGATGCGTCCACTTCGAAATGGAAAGGCATCCATGGTCCCGAGCCGAAACAGTGTCACCATCTTCACCGACGGAGCCTGCCTGGGGAATCCCGGACCGGGAGGCTGGGGCGTGGTTCTTCTCTCCGGCCCGCACCGGAAGGAGCTTTCCGGCGGTTACCGCCTGACGACAAACAACCGCATGGAGCTCCAGGCGGCCATCCGGGGCCTGGAGGCCCTGAAGAAGCCCTGCGATGCCGTCCTGATTACGGACTCCCAGTATGTCTTCAACGGCATCGACAAGGGCTGGGCAAAGCGCTGGAAAGAAAAAGGGTGGATGCGCAGCCGGCGGGAGAAAGCCCAGAACGCAGACCTCTGGCAGGAGCTTCTTGACCTGTGCGAACACCACAGGGTCCGCTTCCAGTGGGTCCGCGGGCATGCCGGAAACGTGGAGAACGAGCGGTGCGACCGCCTCGCCCGGGAGGCGGCGCAGCAGCCGGACCTGCCGCCCGATCCCGGTTACACGCCGTAGCGGATTGCCACAAAAAACGTCCGGCTGTTTCGTTCCCCCGTCCTTCGCCGTTCCACGCACAACTCCGCACGCCTCGTGGCTCAGAATTCCGGGTGCCTTGCATCCGGACACTGTCGAACAGCCTGCTGCCTACCGCCATCCGGCAAGGGGGGCAGAGGAAAATCTCTCCCCCTTTTCCCATGCATCAAACCTCCCGCAGGGCGTCCACGATGTTCAGGCGGGCCGCCTGGAACGCCGGCAGGACACCGCCCACGAATCCCATCCCCAGGGAAAACAGCATCGCCTCGACGGCGATGGCGGGACTCAGGGTGAACGAAAAGGCCAGCTCCGCGAAGGTCTGGAAGTTCATGGTGGAGACGGTCACGAACTGCATGAAGGATGCGAAGAACAGCCCCGCCGCGCCGCCCAGGAATCCGAGGATCATCGACTCCGCGAGGAAGGCCAGGAGGATGCTCCGGCGCTGGAAACCCAGGGCCCGGAGCGTTCCGATCTCGGCGGTCCGGTTCGCCACGGCCGAGTACATGGTGATCATGGCCCCGATGACCGCCCCCAGGGAAAAGATGACCGTGAGCGAGATGCCGAGGATCCGCAGGAACTTGGCCATCGCCTCCGACTGGTCCAGGTAGTAGCGGGTTTCCCGCCGCGCCTCCAGGGTCAGCCGGGGATCCTTTTCGAGCCTCGCCTTCATGGCCTCGAACTCCCCGGAGTCCCGGAGCTTGAAGAGAACGGACGAGTAGACCGGCCGTCGGAATGCCTGCATGAACTGGTCGACGTCCCCCCAGATCTCCGAGTTGAATCCCGTGTTGCCGGCATCGAAGATCCCCACGATCCGCCAGTTCCGGAGCCCGCAGCAGAGATTCTCGCCGAGGCCGACGCCCCGGAAGCCGCGGACGACCCCCATCCCCGCCATGACCTCCGTCGTCCCCATGCGGGGCAGCCTCCCCGCCACCAGCTTCACCTGGGGCCGCAGGCCCGGCGATCCATCCATGATCCCCCGGAGGACCACGTTCGACTTCTGCCCCGTGTCCCGCTTCGGCAGGGCGATCAGGACGACGAGCTCCTTCACGAGCAGCCTCCGGCCGTCGGTCCCGATCGCCACCTCCGGCTGGACCTCCACGACGGCGGCCTGCTGCCGGTCCACCCCGCTCATGACCTCAGATCCCGATCCTTTCCGGACAACCACCACGTTGTCGTAGGACCCCGTCTCCACGAGGGTCTTCTGCAGCCCCTCGGCGAGCATCAGGATCGTGGCGAAAACGAAGACCACCAGCGCCATGCCGGAGACCGTGAGGATCGTCGTGAGGCGCCGGGTCCAGAGGTTGCGGATGCTGTAGGAGATGGGAACCGCCATCACCCGATCCTCCGGAGCCCGTCGGCGATGCGGATCCCGATGGCCCGGCGCGTCGGGATGACGCCGGCGGCACCGGCCACCAGGAGGGCCGCCGCCACATCCAGGGCCAGGGTTTCATTCGAGACGTTGAAGACGGGGAAGAAATTCGGGAGGCTGTCGGCGAACGCGCGGGCGACGGGAAACGTCAGGATCATCCCCAGGACACAGCCCGTCAGGGTGATGACGAGGGCCTCCCCGAAGACCAGGGCCGCGATATGGCGGCCTCCGAAGCCCAGGGTCTTGAGGATGGCGTAGTCGCCGATGCGCTCCCGCGTCGTCATGGCCATCGTGTTGGCCACGACGACCATGATGATGAAGATGATGACGACGGAGACGAGCTGGATGGCCAGGACGATCGTGGAGGTCATGGAGATGAATCCCAGGTTGAAGGCCTTCTCCGTCTCCGTCAGCGTCTCCGCCAGGGAGTTGCGGAACATGTCGTCCACCGCCGCGGACACCTCCGCGGCCAGGTCCGGGTGGGTCACTCCGATCATATAGAAACCCACCTGGTCGGCCCGCCCTGGATACAGCCGCCGCACCATCTCGTTCAGGTAGTCCCAGTGGAAGAAGAACTGGGTCTCGTCGATGGTCTTGTCCCGCCCCCGGTAGATCCCCCGGAGAACGAAATCCCAGTTCCCCGGGAAGATGACGCCCCGGAGGGTGACCGTGTCGCCGATCTTCCAGCCGAACTGGGCGGCAATCCGGCGTCCGGCCACGAATCCCTTGCGGTCGCCGAGAAAGGCCTTTCGGTGGTCTTCCGAAAGGATGAATTCGGGATAAAGCTCCAGGTACGTCGGAGCATCCACCGCAAAATTCGGAAAGAAATTCTTCTCTTCAATGTAGATGCCGCCGAACCAGTTGCCCCAGGAAACGCTCCGGACGCCGGAGACCTGACGGATCTTCTCCTTGTAGGAGAGGGGGAGCGGGAAGACGAGTGAGACGGAGTTCCGGGTCACCAGGCGGGCCGCGGAGGCGGCCTCCACCCCGGCATACCAGGCGGCAACCACGGTCCGGAGCAGGCCGAAGGCCAGGATCGCCACGGTGATTCCCAGGATCGTGAGCCCCGTCCGGAGACGGTTCCGGAAGGCGTTCCTAAAGAGGATGCGCAGGATCATCGTTGCTCAGCACCCCCTTGTCCAGGTGCCGCAGGACATGGGCCCGCTGCGCCGCCCGGGGATCGTGGGTCACCATGATGATCGTCTTCCCCAGCTGCCCGTTCATGCGCTCCATCAGGTCGAGGATCTCCGACGCCGATACCCGGTCGAGGTCGCCCGTGGGCTCGTCCGCCACGAGCAGGACGGGGTCCGTGACGATGGCCCGGGCAATGGCCACCCGCTGCTGCTCCCCCCCGGAGAGCTGCCCCGGGTAGTGGTCCAGCCGGTGGGAGAGGTTCACCAGGTCCAGGCACATCCGGGCATGGTCCCGCCGCTCCCGCTTCGTCAGGCCCGAGAGGCTCAAGGGGAGTTCGACATTCTCCAGGGCGGTCAAGACGGGGATCAGGTTGTAAAACTGGAAGATGAAGCCCACGGCGCCGGCCCGCCACGCCGCCAGCTCCGTCTCCGAGAGGGTCGTGATCTCCACGCCCTCGATCAGGATGCTGCCGCTGTCGGCCCGGTCGATCCCCGCGATGAGGTTGAGAAGCGTGCTCTTGCCCGATCCGGAAGGCCCCATGAGGGACAGGAATTCGCCATTCCGGATGTCAAAGGAAATGTCGTGCAGGACCGGCACTTCCAGGCTTCCCCGCCGGTAGGCCTTGTTGAGATTCAGGATGCGGACGATGGGCGGGCTGTCGCTCATTTTTCGGCAACGCGGATGCGGGACCCGTCGCGGAGCCGCCCCGGGGGCTTGAGGATCACCCGGTCCCCCGCCTGCAGTCCGCCGGTTATCTCGACCATGTCCCCGATATCGGCCCCTGTTTCGATCACGGCCTGTTTCGCCCGGTCTCCCCGGACCATGAAGACGATCCGCTTCCCTTCCTTCTCCAGAACGGCGGTCCGGAGGACGGCGAGACGGGCCTTCTCCTCACCTTCCGCGACCGGCCTGGAGAGGAAAGCCACCTTGGCGCTCATGTCCGGGAGGAGCCGTTCGCCCGGCTTCAGGAACCGGACCTTGACCATGACGGAGGCCTTGCTCCGGTCGACCGTCGGGACAATGGCGTGGACCTCCCCGGGAAAACGCGTCTCCGGGATGGCGTCCAGGCTGATCTCACAGGGCTGGGCGGGCTTGACCCGTCCGATGTTGGATTCGGACACGTCCACTTCCACCAGCAGGGATCCCAGGTCGGCGATGGTCACCACGGCGGCCTTGGCGTTGGCGGCGGCCCCCAGGGGGGTGACGATGTCGCCGATGTCGGCGTTCTTCGTCAGCACGACGGCATCGAAGGGAGCCTTGATCAGCGTGTAGTCGAGGGCGGTCTCGGCCCCCCGGACGCCGGCCTCGGCCGCCTTCAGCGAGGCATCCGCGGAGGCTGCGGCCGCCTCGGCCCTGCGCAGCCTTGTCTCCGCCAGGTCATAGGCCGATCGCGACACGGACCCCGTTTCGACCAGGCGTTTGTGTCTCCCGTAATCCCGCCGGGCCTCTTCGAGCTCCGCACGGACCTGCTCCAGGTTCGCCCGGGCGGCGTTTCGGTTGGCCGCGGCCTGGTCCCTGGAGGCAAGGACATCTTCGTTCTCGAGGCGCGCAATGACCTGGCCTTTCCGGACGCGGCTCCCCTCCTCCACCAGGAGCGCCACCAGCCGACCCGTGGCCTTCGACGCCACCGCCGCCTTCCGCTGGGCCACGACATAGCCGCTGGCGTTGAGGACGGTCAACCCCTGGGACGGATAGACCTGTGAAACCGCGGCGGTCTCCACCGTGATCGAGGGCGTCAGAATGCCCAGGACATAGAGGATGCTCGCCCCGATGAGCAGCACCGCCACGCCGGCCGCGATCGTCCATTTCCTGGATGCCTTCAGGGGCTGCTTTTTCCGCGTCTTGTCGATTTTCAGAGCCGAGAGGTCATCCCGGGCCATGTTCTTCTCCCCTTCCCAGGAGCGGATTGGCGGCTTTCTTCCTGGCTTTCTCGATGAACATGAACCGGTCCGCCGCCTGCATGATGAGAGTCAGGTCCGATCCCTTCTGTCCCGTATCCATTCCCATGGAGATGCTCAGCGGAGGACCGGGATACGCTTGATTATGCTCTTCCAGGTTCTTCCGGATGCGGTCGATGATGGAGGACGCGACCTCGTGATCCGAAAACGGCAGGAGTGCCGCGAACTCGTCGCCGCCGATCCTGGCGAGGACGTCCTCCGCCCGCATGGATTCCTGCAGGACCCGCGCGGCCCTCTTGAGAAGGTCGTCTCCGGCGGCGTGCCCCCCTTCGTCGTTCATCCTTTTCAGGCCGTCCAGGTCGGCCATGATGATGCTGACGGGAAAGGAACGGCCGCGCTGCATTCGGGTCAGCTCTTCCTCGAAATAGGCCCGGTTGTAGAGATCCGTGAGAACGTCGTGGGTGCTCAGGTAGCGGAGCTGAGCCTCCACGCCCTTCCGTTCGGAGATGTCCATCGAATTTCCGAGAATGGCGGATCGACCCCGGTACCGGATCGGGGTGACGGTTTCCATGAGCCAGCGGATTTCCCCCGTTTTCGTGCGGATCCTGAATTCGTAGGGAGCGGAGCGGACGCCCTTGAGCATGTCTCGGGCGAACTGTCGCGACCGTTCCCGGTCTTCCGGAAGGACCAGATCCGCCGCGCTTGTATTGACCAGGTCCTCCGGGTAATAACCGGCATAGGAGGCGGCGTTCCGGTTCAGGTACCGGAATATTCCATCCTGGATGACATAAACACCCGCGAAGGAGCGCTCCGCCAGCGTCCGGTATCGTGCCTCGCTTTCACGAAGCTCGCTCTCCACGCTCTTCCGCTCCGAGATATCCCTTGCCGCCCCGCGGAATCCGATGGGGATCCCATCGGCGTCCCGTTTCAGAAAAACGGCCGCCTCCACCACGAGAGTCTGGCCGTCCCTCCGTTTCATGACCCATTCCGATGCCCGTTCCGAAACCCCCGTCTTGAAAACGCGGTTGAAGATCCGAAATACCCGCGGTGCCGTCTCCTCTCCCAGAAACATCCGGTAATTCCGCCCCTTCAACTCCTCCGCGGCATACCCGACATAGTCGGGAAGGATGCGGTTGAAGAAGGTGAGGTTCCCCGCCAGGTCGACCTCGAAATAGACTTCGTCCATGGCCTCCAGGATGGTCCGGTATTTTTCCTCGCTTTCCCGGAGGGCCTGCTCGATCTTTCGCCGGGCTGTGAGGTCGTGGATCGTTTCGATGGCGCCGCGGACATTGCCGGCCGCATCGTGGAGGGGGGCGGCGGTGCCGACGAAGTATATCCTGCCGCCCTTCATGTTCGGCATGTAGGACTCGCCGATGAGGCGACCGTCCTCGGACCTCACGAGGGCACTGTACATCTTCTCCCAGTGGCTTCCGGGATGCAGAATGAAATCGATGAGGATGGGGCGCCGTTCCCCGTAGAAGATAAGTGAATATTCATGGTCGCCCTTTCCGATCATCTCCCCGGCGGGAACCCCGGTCAGATCCTCGATGGCGCGGTTCCAGGCGATGACAACGCCGTCCTGATCGATGGCGAATGTCGGATCGGGAAGGACATCGACAATGCCTCTCAAGTCCCTCTTTCCGTTTCCGATCCCGGGTAAAGCATCCGGACACCCGGATTGGAGAGATCTGCCGGACTTCGACCGGGATGTCTTCCCGCGGGAGGAAGTTTTCGATGGGTTTTTTCCAGTGGGATCCCCTTCGCGCATGAACCGGCTTTCCTGGATCAGAATCGAACTGTCCGGACGCAGACGGGGATTTATACTTGACATCCGGTCGATGTTTCAACAACATTGTGCGTCACTTCAGAAAATGAGCATCGGCGCGGCATCCCATATGAACTCCCAACGCGACTCCTCCGGACATCGAATTGCCGTCATCGGCCTCGGCAAGGTCGGCGCCGCCATGGCCTTGCTGCTTCAGAAAGCGGGATATGCACTGGCTGCCCTTTATGACATCTCCCCGAACGCGCGGGAACGGGCCGCCTCCGCCACGGGCGCCGTTGCTGCTTCCGGAGCCGCTGAAGCGGCGTCCCGGGCTGAAACGGTGTTCATCACTACCGGCGATGACCGGATTCTCGCAGTCTGCCGTGAGATCGCCGCCGGGGGGGGATTCCGGAAAGGACAGACGGCCGTACACATGAGCGGCGCCGGCGGGCTCGACCTTCTCGAACCGGCGCGGGAGGCCGGCGCCTGCAGGGCCAGCATCCATCCGATGCAGGCCTTCGCAGACTCCGCCATGGCGCTCGAGAACCTGCCTGGCAGCGTCTTCGGCGTAACCGCCGACGATCCCGCCCGGGACCTGGCCGTCCGCATCGTGGAGGACCTGGGAGGCACCCCCTTCTTCGTCGCCGGGGAAAACAAGGCCCTCTATCACGCCGCCGCCTGCATGGCCTCGAACTATCTGGTCACCCTGGTCCGCCAGGTAGAGGCCGTCTACGAGTCCATCGGGATGAGCCGGGAGGAGGCGGTCCGGGCCTTCTGGCCCCTGATCGGAGGGACGCTCCGGAACATCGAGACCATGGGAACCGTCCAGGCCCTCACGGGACCCATCGCCCGGGGGGACGTCGGGACCATCGAAAAGCATCTCGCAGCCTTTCGGAAGAAACTGCCACACCTCCTGGAGACCTACTGCATTCTGGGAAAACAGACGGTGAGACTTGCCCGGGAGAAAGGAACCCTTTCCCTGGAGCAGGCGGAGCAACTTTATTCCATTTTATCGGGAGGAACCTCATGAGTACCCACGGAAAGCTGAACAAGGTCACCACGGCAACCATCCGCGACATGAAAAAGAGGGGCGAGAAGATCACCATGATCACCGCCTACGACTATCCCACCGCAGCCGTGGTGGATGAGGCGGGCATCGACCTGATCCTTGTGGGGGACTCCCTGGGGATGGTGGTCCTGGGATACGACAGCACGCTCCCCGTGACAATGGACGTCATGATCCATCACACAAAGGCCGTCACCCGGGCGGTGAGCCGCGCCCTCGTGATCGGGGACATGCCGTTCATGTCCTACCAGGCCTCGGTGGACGAGGCCGTCCGCAACGCCGGCCGCTTCCTCCAGGAGGCGGGTGCCCAGGCGGTGAAACTCGAGGGGGGGCGGGAGGTGGCGGAAGTGACGCGCCGCATCGCCGCCGCGGGGATTCCCGTCATGGCCCACCTGGGGCTGACCCCCCAGTCGGTTCACCAGCTCGGCGGCTACAAGGTCCAGGGCAAGGGGAACGAGGCGGCGAACCGGATCCTGGAGGACGCGAAGATCCTCCAGGAGGCGGGGGCGTTTTCGATCGTCCTGGAGTGCATTCCGACGGAGCTGGGCCGGGTGATCAGCGAGACGCTCTCGATCCCCACCATCGGCATCGGCGGCGGCATCCACTGTGACGGCCAGGTCCTGGTGATCCACGACCTTCTGGGGATGTTCGAGCGGTTCACTCCCAAGTTCGTCAAGAAGTACGCCAACATCAACGCCCAGATGAAAGAGGCTGTCGGAAAGTACATCGAGGAGGTCCGGGAGGGGCAGTTCCCCGGACCGGAGCACTCCTTCCTGTAAGGCAACACCGCTGAGGCACGGCCGCCGTGCGGCCCTCTGTGCCGTCAGGACGGCCGTGCCCCGCCGGCGACATGACGGATCATCTGGCGGAAGATCCCCTCGGTGATCTCCGGCGACATGAAGTAGTCCGGATGCAGCCGATAGAGATCGCCGGTCAGGGCCCGCGCGGCCTCCTCCACGCCGCCGTGCTGTTCCAGGGCGTTTTCCATGGACCGGCGCAGGATCTTTGCCGCTTCCCGGGTCCGGCTGACGAATCGCCCCGCCTCCTCTCCGGTGATGAATCCGTAGTGGTCCGCGCAGAGGAAATCCACGGGGAGCCGGTCCATTTTTTCCAGGCTTTCCTCGAATCTCGTGAAATCCGAGTTTCCCAGGGGGATCGAAAAGT
>CAYNEJ010000082.1:0-15113 GCA_964396205.1 uncultured Syntrophaceae bacterium | reverse complement strand
GGTTGATCATCCTGGACGAAGGTATTATTCTCTCAAGGAATCCCGCTTGAGATGATTCAAGAAGCGATGGCTCTGGGGAGCTTGCAGGGGCGGGCGTTCAACCCTGCCCGTAATCATGCTTGGCAGCAGCTCTCCAACCAGAAAGGGGTAACAATGGCTTTAGCAAAGAAAGTCGTCCCGCTCCGGACGTTGCAGATAAAGCACGAGGAAAGCGCGCCTGAACAGGACGTGATCATGATTGTCGATGACGATCCGACGACGCTGGACCTTCTGGCGGATATCCTGTCGGTGGAGGGTTTTCAGGTGCGTTCTTTCAGCAGCGGGGAGGCGGCGCTGGCGTCCCTGGCGAATCAAAAGCCGAAGCTGATTCTCCTGGATATCAACATGCCCGATCCGGACGGCTTCGAGGTCTGCCGGAGGCTCAGGGAAAACGGGGATACTCAAGATATTCCGGTTATATTCGTGAGCGGTGTGCCGGATCATCGTGAAAAGATGAAAGGCTTTTCGCTCGGCGCCGTGGATTTCATCTCCAAGCCTTTCCAGCACGATGAACTTCTTGCCCGCGTCCGCACGCATATCGAGCTGGTCCGCCTGCGCGGGGGCCTCGAAGCACAGGTGGCCCTGCGAACGGAGGAACTCCTGCGCAGTTACAGGAAAATGCAGGATTTATTGACGAAAACGGTCCAGGCAATGGCGGCTGTGGTCGAGGCGAAAGATCCCTATACCGCCGGCCACCAGCATCGTGTGGCGGAGCTGACCCGGGCCATCGCCTCAGATATGGGGCTTGCGGCGGAGAAGATCGACGGTCTTGGCATGGCAAGCCTGGTTCACGACATCGGCAAGATATCCATACCCTCGGAGATCCTCAGCATGCCGAGGAAATTGACGCCCGTTGAGTTTGTCCTCATCCAGAATCATGTGCAGGCAGGATACGATATCCTCAAAGGGATCGAGTTTCCCTGGCCCATCGCCAGGATCATTCTGGAGCATCACGAGCGGATGGATGGCTCAGGGTATCCGGCCGGGCTGAAAGGGGAGAGTCTCCTCCTGGAATCGCGGATTCTTGCCGTGGCCGATGTCGTGGAAGCCATGGCCTCGCATCGGCCTTATCGACCGGCTTTCGGAATCTCCACCGCCCTGGACGAGTTGGCGAAGAGCAGGGGCACCCTCTTTGATCCCGTGGTTGTGGATTCCTGCCTGCGGCTCTTCAACGAGAAAGGGTATTCGATCCAGTCGGCCGGCAATGCGTTCCCGTCGGCCATGATCTGAACCGTGAATCCCTGTCGCTTCTTTTCTTCTGTGCCGTAAACGTGGAGCCGTTCACGGCCGGGAGGCTTTCGACCCCCCGGAGAGGATCCCCCGGGACTCACCCGCGGAAGCCCGGGAATCGTGCTGAGAATTTAACCGGATGATTTCCCCGCGTTCTTGTGTATAATCCCGCCCTGTTGCAGGGCGCCCTTTTTCGCATGCCCGGCAAAAATGGATTCATCCAGGGAATCCACGGCCTCGTAACGCAATAAAACATAAGGATATACGAAGATACCATGAAACCCGTCATCGCCATCATCGGCCGGCCCAACGTCGGCAAGTCCACCCTCTTCAACCGGCTGGTCCGGAGCAGGAAGAAGGCCATCGTCATCGACGAGCCGGGGGCCACCCGGGACCGGAACTACGGGGAAGGGGAATGGAACGGCCGGTCGTTCCTCCTGGTCGACACGGGGGGATTCGAGCCCGTCACTTCGGAGAAGATCCTCGTCCAGATGCGGGAGCAGACGATGCTGGCCGTCGAGGAGGCCGACGTCATCGTGTTCCTCCTGGACGTCCGGGACGGCCTGACCACCTCGGACCGGGAGATCGCCCGGATACTCCGTGCCGTCGAGAAGCCCGTCTTCTACGTTGCCAACAAGGCCGACGGCCCGAAGCAGGAGGCCCTGTCCTACGAGTTCTACGGCCTGGGGGTGGAGACGATCCATCCCATCTCGGCCCAGCACGGCATCGGTGTGGCGGAGCTTCTGGACGAAGTGGTCGAGGTGCTGCCGCCCTCGGACGAAGAGGAAGAGCCGGAGGACGGCGACCGGGTCCGCATCGCCGTCATCGGCAAGCCCAACGTGGGGAAATCCTCCCTGGTGAACCGGATCCTCGGCTTCGAGCGGGCCATCGTGAATCCCGTTCCGGGGACGACCCGGGACGCCGTGGACACGGCCTTCGAGCGGGGAGGCAAGAAGTACGTCCTCATCGACACGGCGGGGATCCGCCGGAAAGCCCGGGTCAGTCTGACCCTGGAGAAGTACAGCGTCCTCCAGGCCATCAAGACCCTGGGGCGGTGCGACGTGGCGCTTCTTCTCATCGATGCCGTCGAGGGAATCACCGAGCAGGACGCCAAGATCGCCGGCCTGGCCCTGGAGGAGGGGAGGGCCGTCATCATCGTGGTGAACAAGTGGGATGCCGTCGAAAAGGACAACGCCACGGTGGGGAACTACGTCCGGGACATCCAGGAGACGCTCAAGTTCATGGATTTCGCCCCCATCGTCTTCGTCTCCGCCCTGTCGGGCCAGCGGGTGCCGAAGATCTTTGATGCCGTGGACAGCGTCTACGAGCAGTACACCCGCCGGGCGAACACGGCCCTGGTGAACGATGCCCTCCGCGCCGCCATCACCCGGAATCCGCCGCCCATGACCCAGGGACGGGCCAACACCGTCGCCTACATCACCCAGGCGGCGGTCCGCCCCCCCACGTTCATCTTCTTCATCAAGGACCCCAAGGGGGTCCACTTTTCCTACCAGCGCTTCCTGGTCAACCAGATCCGGGAGACCCTGGGCTTCACGCAGGTGCCGGTGCGGGTCTTCTTCAAGCGGAAGTCGAAATAGCTCCCTCTTGCGTTTACCGCTTCGGCCGACGACGTCTTTCCTGAAGTTCCGCAGGCAGAGGCCGGAGACAAGATGACCATCGTTCAGTGCTGGGATGACGGCGTGACGACGGACGTGCGGCTCATCGACATCCTCCGGCGGCACGGGGCGAAGGCGACCTTCAACCTCAACGCCGGTCTGCATGAGAACCATCGCACGCCGAGCTTTGTTTACGAGGGCACGGAAGTCCGGCGACTGGGGTGGGATGAGATGAGGGAAGTCTATGACGGCTTCACGATCGCCAACCACAGCCTGACGCACCCGCGTCTCGACCAGATGCCGGTCGAGGCCGCGCGACATGAAATCGTGGAGGGCCGCAGCCGCCTTCAGCAGTTTTTCCGGCAGCCGGTGCTCGGATTTGCCTATCCCTTCGGCGCGTACAGCGAAACGGTCATGGAGCTGGTCCGGGAGGCGGGGCACGTCTACGCGAGGACGGACCGCGGGGTCGAGGATCCGTTTCCCCCGGAAAACACCATGTCGTTCCACCCCTCCTGCCATGTTCTCGCCCCCGACCTGCGGGTGCGCTGCGAAAAAGCAAAGGAGCACGGCGTCTTCTACTTCTGGGGGCACTCCTACGAACTGACCACGGAAGCCATGTGGGAGGCCTTTGAGGAAACGATCCGGCGGATCAGCGCCGATCCCGGTTCCCGCTGGGGCGAAGTCGCGGACCTGTTTACGCACATAGATTGAATGGACTCCGTCAGGCGGGACCGCCGGGTGAAACACCGCCGTCCCGCCTCCGGAAAATGTGCCTTGTTGCCGCCGGGCATCGTCACTCGTGGCGCAGGGCCTCGATCGGGTCCATCCGGGCGGCCTTGAGGGCCGGGAAGTAGCCGAAGACCACCCCGACCATCGCCGAGAACAGGAACGCGACCAGGACGATCGTGCCGTTGAAGATGAAGGGCACGCGCAGAACCCCGGACAGCCAGACGGAGGCGGCAAGGGCCAGGATGATGCCGATGATGCCGCCCAGGGAGGAAAGCACCACCGCCTCCACCAGGAACTGCAATAGGACCTCCCGTTCGAGGGCACCGATGGCGAGGCGGACGCCGATCTCGCGGGTGCGCTCGGTGACGGACACCAGCATGATGTTCATGATCCCGATGCCGCCGACCAGCAGGCTGACAGCGGCCACGGCGCCCAGCAGGGCCGTCAGGAGCTGGGTCGTCCCGGTCAGCATCTTGGCGATCTCCTTCATGTCCATGACGGTGAAGTTGTCGTCGTCGCTCGCCGCCAGGTGCCGCCTCTCCCGCATCAGGCGGACGATGCTCTGCTGGGCCTTCTCCGTGGATTCACCGTCCCGGACCGAGACCTGGATCATGGCGACGTCCTGGCTGCCGGAGACACGCCGCTGCAGGGTCCGGAGCGGGATGACCACGATGTCGTCCTGGTCCATGCCCATGGTGCTCTGGCCCTTGGCGTTCAGAACCCCGATGATCTCGCAGGAGAGCTTCTCCAGGCGGAGCTTTTCCCCCAGGGCCTCCTGCCCGCCATAGAGCTTCTTTCGCACCGTTTCCCCGATGACGCAGACCGCCGCCCCGCTCCGGGTTTCGCTGTCGTTGAAGGACCGGCCCGCTCCGATGGTGCGGTTCGTCACCCGGAAATACTGGTTGTCGCTGCCCGTCACCTGGGTCGTCCAGTTCTGGTTGCTGAAGATCGCCTTGACCGACTGGGAGGAGACCGGCGCCACGGCGGCGACCGAGGGGACCTCCCTGGCGATGGCCTCGGCATCGGCCTCCTTGAAGAGCACGGTGCTCGAGGACTGGCCCGGGCCGAGCCTTTTCCCGGGGGTGACCATCAGAAGGTTGCTCCCCATGCTGGCGATCTGCTCGCCCACCTGGGCGGTCGCCCCGCCGCCGATGGTCACCATCGTGATGACCGCGGCCACGCCAATGACGATTCCCAGGGTCGTCAGGAACGACCGCATGACGTTTCGCCGGATCGCCCGGAGGGAGAGGAGAATCGTGTTCCAGAGCATGATCAGTTCCCTCCGTTCCGCCTGTCCCGGGAGACGAGGCCGTCGAGGAAATGGATCGTCCGCTTCGCGTAGACCGCCATTTCCGATTCGTGGGTGATCATGATCACCGTGATTCCCTGATCCCGGTTCAGCGAGGTGAGGAGATCCATGATCTCGATGCTGCGCTCCGAATCCAGGTTCCCCGTCGGCTCGTCCGCCAGGAGCACCGACGGGCCGGTGACGATGGCCCGGGCGATGGCGACCCGCTGCTGCTGTCCCCCGGACAGCTCCCCGGGGGTGTGGTGCTCCCATCCCTTGAGGCCCACGGTCGTGAGCGCCAGGAGGGCGCGCTCCCGCCGCTCGTGGGCGGGGGTTCCGCGGTAGATCAGGGGAAGCTCCACGTTTTCCAGGGCCGACGTGCGGTTCAGGAGGTTGTAGCCCTGGAAGACGAAGCCCTGGTAGTGCCGGCGGAGGAGGGCGCGCTCGTTGCGGGTCAGGCTCCCGACCTCGAGGCCTTTGAAGGTGTAGGACCCGGCCGTCGGCGTGTCCAGGCAGCCCAGGATATTCATGCAGGTGGATTTTCCCGATCCGCTCGGTCCCATGATGGCCACGAACTCGCCCTCGTCGATGGTGAGGTCGATCCCGCGGAGGGCCTGCATCGAGGCGAGGCCCTCCCCGTAGATCTTCGTCACCCCCCGGAGCGAGATGAGGTGTTTCCCGGAATCCGCATGGCTCGGGGAAGAATCGCCGTTCTTCATTTCGTTCCCCCCAGGGTGTCGACAATGACGGATGCACCGGGCTGGAGATCGCCGGCCGTGACCTCCGTCAAGCTCCCGTTCGCGGCCCCGACCGTCACCGATACGGCTTCCGGCTGGTTGTCCTTCAATATCCAGACCCGCTGTTGCTTCCCGGCGGTCTCCACGCTCTTCTGGCCGCCGGTCCTGGGCGGGCGGGGAAGCAGCGCGCCCACCAGCCCGGTGGAGGATTTCGCCTCCGGCTGCTGGGGCGGGGTGAAGCGAAGCGCGGCGCTGGGGATCAGGATGGCGTTGTCGATCTTCTTGACGATGATGTCCGCGGTGGCCGTCATGCCCGGACGGAGAGAGAGGTCCGCGTTGTCGACCTTGAGCACGGTTTCGTAGGTGACGACGCCCGAGGTGGTGGAAGAGCCGTAGCGTGCCTGGGTGATCCGCGCCTCGAACGTCCGGCCGGAATAGGCGGCGACGGTGAACGTCGCCTTCTGCCCCTCCAGCACTTTTCCGATGTCCGCCTCGTCCACGTTCACGTGCAGGTCCATCTTGGTCAGGTCTTCCGCCAATGTGAAGAGCACCGGGGTCGTCATCGAGGCGGCCACGGTCTGTCCCGGCTCGATGCTCCGGGTGAGGACGATGCCGTTGATGGGCGACTTGATGGTCGCCTTGGAGAGGTCGGTTTCGCTGGCCTGGAGCGTGGCCCGGGCCTGGGACACGGCCGCGTCGGCGCTCGCCGCGTCGGCCCTGGCGCGCTCGAAGGCCGCCTCCGCCGCGTCCATCTCCAGCTTCGACGGCACCTTCCCGTCGCTCAGCTTCGACACCTCCCGATACTGGGCGAGCTTGGCCTGCGTCTCCAGGACGGTCGCCTTCGCCTGGAGGGCCTTGGCCTTCGCCGACTCCAGGGCGGCCTTCAACTGGGCGATGGTGGCCTCGATCTTCGTTGTGTCCATCCGGGCCAGCACCTGTCCGACCCGGACGCGGCTGTTGTAGTCCACCTCGACGCTCCGGATGGTGCCGGACAGCTCGCTGCCCACTTCGACGGTGTTCGTCGGCTTGAGGGTGCCCGTCGCGGTCACGATGACCGTGAGGTCGCCCTGCCGGACCGGTTCGGTCTGGTATCGCACGGCCTTGGACGATCCGCTGCGCCCCCAGAGGAGCGCGACGGCCAGGATCAGGACCGCGGCGACGGCCGCGCCGATCAGAATCTTTTTTTTATGACGCGCGAGGGGCCCGCGGGGCGAGCCTCCCTTGATCGTCTTTTCGATGTCCGACATGGAGCTGCTGTTCTCGTTCATTTCTTCTCTCCGCTCTCAGGCGATGTCGTCCCGTCGGGGACCAGGGATTTCCACCCGCCGCCGAGGGCCTTGTACAGTTTGATGAGGTTGGACGTGATGGCCCCCTCACTCTGAGCCAGACTGTCCTGGAAGGTCAGCAGCGATCGCTGCGCCTCCAGGACGCTGCTGAAATCCGCCAGCCCCGCCTGGTACTTGAGCCTGGCAAGCCGGGCGGCCTCTTCGGCTGCCCGGGTCGCTTCGATCAGGGACGTCCGGCGGATCTGCTCCTCCGCGTAGGCCCGGATGGCGTTTTCCGCCTCCTCCAGGGCGCCCAGCACGGCGGCTTCATAGGCAATCAGGTACTGCTCCTGCACGGCCGACTGTGCCTCGATGTTCCGGCGGATCGCCCCGCCGTCGAAGATCGTCCACGTGATCTGCGGGCCGAAGCTGTAGCTGTATGTGCCCGAGGTGAAGAGGCGGCCCAGAAGGGTTGCATCCACGCCGATGGAGCCGTTCAGCCTGAATTTCGGATAGAGGTCGGCCGTGGCCACCCCGACCTTTGCCGTCTGGGCCGCCAGCTCCCGCTCGGCCTTGCGCACGTCGGGACGGCTCCGCAGGGCGTCGGCGGGCACGCCGACAGCGATCCCCGCGGAGGCGACCGGGATGGGCTTCCGCTCCTCCAACTCCGCGTGGACCTTGCCCGGCTGCTCCCCCAGGAGCACGGCGATGCGGTTCCGGGCCTCTTCCAGTCCGGTGCGGAGGGTCGGAAGCTGGGAGCGGGTGCTTTCGAGGTTGTAGCGGGCCTGCCGGACCGCCAGGTCGTCGCTGAGTCCCGCCTGCTGCCGCCAGGAGGTCAATTGAAAGGTCTCTTCCTGGCTCTTCAGGTTGGCCTCCGCCGCGGCGATCCGGGCCTGCCAGGTCCGGACTTCCGTGTAGTTCAGGGCCACCTCGGCCAGCAGCGTGACGAGCACGTCGTGAAGGCTTTCCTGCGTCGCCTGCAGGGTCGCGTCCGCCGCCTCCACGGAGCGACGGACGCCGCCGAAGACGTCCAGCTCCCAGCCGGCGTCGAAGCCGGCGGAGTACAGGACGCCGGTTTCTCCGGCGCCGGTCTCCTCGCTGCTCCGGCTCCGGGTGGCGGAGCCCGTGGCGCCGAGGGTCGGAAAGTATCCCGCCCGGGCGACGCCCCGCTGTGCCCGGGCCTCGCGGACCCGCGCCCTGGCCTTCTTCAGGTCGAGATTGCCCGCGACGGCCCGTTCGATGAGGCTGGAGAGCGCCGGGTCGTCCAGGGTGCTCCACCATTTGTCCGCCGTCCCGGCGCCGTTTTCTTTCCCGGTTTCATTGTTCCAGGCTGCGGGTGCGGACAGGTCGGGCGGCCTGTAGTCGGGCCCCACGGTCACGCATCCCGTCAGCATCGCCAGAACGATACCCAGGATCGCCAGATGCCGTCGCCGGTTGCCGGGTCGTGTTTTTTCATTGCTTCGAAGCATGGTTCCTCCGCCCCGGTCGGGCTGACAGGCCGCCGGGGCATCCGTTGGTTGAGGGTAAGCTAGCATACGAATGTGCAGGAAATGAGGAAATGCGCCAAAAAATCGGTCTGATTCTTGACGATCCGCCGCAATACCCATACATAGACTCAAAAGGAGGCGGGAATCTCATGAAAGCCGGCATCACGTACCGCGTTTTCCTCACCATTCTGATCGCCACGGGCCTGGCCATCCTGATCCTGTACGGAATCATGCGGTGGAACATCGACCGGGGCTTCTACCAGTACCTCGCCACGCAGGACCAGGGCCGGGTGGAGCAGATGGCCGGCAGCCTGGGACAGGCCTACGCCGGGCACGGGAGCTGGGATTTCCTGAAGGACAGCCCGGGCGTCTGGGCGGGGTTCACCCTGCGCACCGCTTCAGGAGAGGGGATCGCGCTCACCCGGGAGAAGATGAGGCCCTGGGGGAAGGAAGGCGAGGAGAAGGGGCTCTCGTCCGGTCCCCTCGTCATTCTGGACGCGGATCGGAAACCGGTCTTCGGATCGCCCGCCGGGGAGGGGGAGATCAGCTACCGGCCCGTCGTTCACCAGGGCCGGACCGTGGGTTACGTGGGCCTGCACGCCCCCCAGCGTTTCCTGCATCCGGTCCAGGCCCGGTTTCTCAGTCAGCAGCGGCTGGCCCTGGCCCTGGCCGCGGCGGGCATCCTGATCGCCGTCGTTCTGGCGGCGCTGCCCCTGGCGAACCGCCTGGTCCGGCCGGTCCGGGCCATGGCCGCGGCCACCCACGACCTGGCCTCGGGAAACTACTCCACCCGGGTGCCCGTGTCCTCTTCGGACGAGCTGGGCCGTCTCGCCGCCGACTTCAACGCCATGGCCCTGACGCTCGAGATGAACGAAAAGGCCCGCCGCCAGTGGCTGGCCGACATCTCCCACGAGCTGCGAACACCCCTGACGGTCCTGCAGGGCGAGATCGAGGCGCTCCTGGACGGAATCCGCACCGTCACCCCGGAGACGATCCGCTCCCTCCACGCGGAGACGCTGCGGCTGAACCGCCTCGTGAGCGACCTGTACCAGCTTTCCCTCTCCGACCTGGGCACACTGAGCTACCACAAGGAAGACCTCGATCCGGCCGCCGTCCTCAAGGACTCCGTCGAGTCCTTCCGCCCGGAATTCGCCCGCAAGTCCATCCGGCTCGAAACGGACATCCCGGACCGGACGGATGCAGCCGTGTTTGCCGACCCGGAGCGCCTGAGCCAGCTTTTTGCCAACCTGCTGGACAATTCCCTGAAATATACCGACGCGGGGGGAACGCTGGCCGTCCGCCTGGCCGGCGGGCAGGGAGGAGTGACGATCGAGTTCGCGGACTCCGCCCCGGGGGTGCCCGAGGAGGCCCTGGACCGCCTCTTCGACCGCCTCTACCGCGTGGAGGGCTCCCGGGCCAGGGAGACAGGCGGCGCCGGGCTGGGACTGGCGATCTGCAAGAACATCGTGGAGGCCCATGCGGGAACGGTCACGGCACAGGCGTCACCCCTGGGGGGGCTCCTGATCCGGATCGTCCTGCCGGCCGCGGGGGTGAATGCGTGAGCCGGAAGATTCTCATTGTCGAGGACGAGCCGAAACTGGCGAGCCTTTTGTCCGACTACCTGAAAGCATCGGGCTTCGAGCCGTCCTGCCTCGGGAACGGCCTGGAGGTCGTTCCCCGGGTGAGGGAACGGGAGCCCGACCTGATCCTGCTGGACCTGATGCTGCCGGGGCGCGACGGCCTGGAGATCTGCCGGGAGATCCGCACGTTCTCCGCGGTGCCGGTCATCATGGTGACGGCCCGGATCGAGGAGATCGACCGCCTGCTGGGGCTGGAACTGGGAGCCGACGACTACATCTGCAAGCCCTTCAGCCCGCGGGAAGTCGTGGCCAGGGTCAAGGCGGTCCTCCGCCGGACCCGCGACGGAGGGGCCGCTGAGGCGGCGGCGGGACTCGTCCTGGACGAGCTTCGCTACCGGGCCGTCCTGAACGGACGCGACCTGGACCTGACCGCGGTGGAGTTCAAGCTGCTCCAGCTCCTGGCCGCCCACCCGGGGCGCATCTATCGGCGCGGGCAGCTCATGGACCGGATCTACCCGGATCCGCGCAGCGTCAGCGACCGGACCATCGACAGCCACGTCAAGAAGCTCCGGAGAAAGATCGAGGCGGCGGACCCGGAGGCCCGGATCATCCACTCGGTCTACGGCATCGGCTACAAGTTTGAAGTCGAGTGAGGCCGGTCCGCTTCCCCAAAGAGAATGTCCCGAAACGACCTGAGCAGGGGAGACGGATTGTCGCGGCGCCAGGCGACGGAAAAAACGGCCTTCGGCGTTTTCCCGGCCAGGGGGCGATAGGCGAGACCGGCCACGGGATAGCTTTGAAAGAGGTCGGGCACAATGGAAATGCCGAAGCCCGCTGCAACCAGCTGGAGAAGAAGCTGGGGCCGTTCCGCCCGCTGCACGATGGCAGGCGTGAACCCGGCCTGTCTGCACAGATTGACCAGCCCGTCATGGACCGCCGGTGCCGCCGCCCTCTCCAGGAAAACGAAAGGCTGGTCGGAGCAGGATTCCAGACGAACCTTCCGTTGCTTCAGCAGAGCATGCCCCACCGGGAGGACGGCCAGCATTCCGACGTGAAAGATGCCTTTGAAACTCAAGACATCCTGCAATTCGATCTCGCACAGGCCGACGAAACCGATATCAATGCTTCGATCCAGCAGGGCAACCAGCTGTTCGGAAGGGGTCATCTGCTTCATGACGATCTCCACCGATGGAAATCGTTCGTGGTATTCCTTCAGGACCGTTGCAGGGAGCGTTCCGGCGATGTATCCTGCTGCAATGGTGAGTGTGCCCGATTCCCCCCGGCTGATGGACCGGGTAAGCTGGGCGGCAAGACGGGCTCTGGAAAAGATGCCGTTCGCTTCCTTCAGGAAGTATTCCCCAGCCTTAGTCAGGCAAAGTTTTCTGTTTTTTCGCTCGAAAAGCAGCGTCCCGAGCTCGTCCTCCAGGTCGCGGATCTGCCGGCTGAGCGGCGGCTGCGAGACATTCAGGCGCTCCGCGGCGCGCCGCATGTTCAACTCTTCGGCAACGGCCGCGAAATATCGAAGGTGCCTCAATTCCATTCGTTCAATACCTTAGAAGTATCATAATGCAACCAATATGGTATTGGCAACACGCCTTTCCCTGCCTGTAGGATGCGGCCATCGAAACGGCAGAGCATGGGAAAGGAGACCGGAACCATGAAGGAGAAACGGAAGATCATCGATGTTCACCACCACATCGTCCCGCCCGCCTATGTCAAGGCCCTGGCGGATGTCGGGGTCGCGAATTCCCTGGGTGTGAATTTCCCGCAGTGGTCCGCGGAATCCATGCTCGAGATGATGGATCGCAACGGGATCCGGGCCGCGGTCACGTCGATTTCCAGTCCGGGCGTTTATTTCGGCAGCGTTCCCTTTGCCGCCGAACTGGCCAGGACATGCAACGAGATCTCCGCCCGTCTGGTCGCCGATCATCCCCGGAGGATCGGAGGCTTCGCGGTCCTGCCGCTTCCGGATGTGCGGGCGGCGTTCAGGGAGATGGAATATTCCCTGGATTCCCTCCGTCTGGACGGAGTCTGCCTGCTCACGAACTATGACGGCCGGTATCCGGGCGATCCTGCGTTCGAAGACCTCTTTTCCGAGCTGAACCGGAGAAAAGCCGTCGTGTACGTGCATCCGACCGATCCACCGGGCGGGAATCCGCTGGGAGAACACGTCCCCAGCTTCCTGATGGAGGTCACCTTCGACACGACAAGGACCATCGCCAGTCTCATATTCAGCGGCACCCTGGAACGATATCCGGACATTTCCTTCATTTTCGCTCACGCCGGGGGCACAGCCCCTTTCCTTGCCTGGCGTCTCGCCCTTGGATCTTTCGTCTGGCCGGGGGCCTCCGAAAGGGCTCCCATGGACGCCTTTTTCTATCTCCGGAAACTCTACTACGATACGGGCCTTTCCGCCTCCGTCCACGCCCTTCGTTCTCTTCAGTCCCTGGTGGACGAATCGCAGATTCTATTCGGCAGCGACTATCCCTTCGCGCCCGAGGTGCTGACCGTCGAAACGGTCAAGGGGATCAACGCCTACGACGGCTTCGGGGAAGGGGCGAAACAGGCCGTGGAATGGGAAAACGCACTCAGGCTGTTCCCGAGACTCGGGTAGCAGGAGCGGGAACCGGCTGACGTCGAGAAGGCCTGATTGTGCAGACGGCGGCGACCGTGTCCCGGGAAGAGAAGATCGGCTCTCAGATGAAAGGATTAAAGAAAGGGCGAAGGCCGACCGGCCTCCGCCCTTCATGATTTCCTGCTGTCCCCGTATCTCGCGGATTACAGGGGGATGTTGTTGTGCTTCCTCTCCGGCCGGACGACGGTTTTTTCCTTGTAGGCATCCAGGAGCAGAGCCACGCGCTGCCGGGTCTCCCGGGGGGCGATGACCTCCTCGATGATCCCCATGGTGGCGGCGAAGTAGGGATTGTTGAACTGGGTCTCGTAGGCCTGGACGAGTTCCTTCCGCTTGGCCGCGGGATCCTCGGCCGAGGAGATCTCCCGGCGGTAGATGATGTTGCAGGCCCCCTCGGCGCCCATGACGGCGATCTCCGCGGACGGCCAGGCCATGACGTAGTCGGCGCCCAGGAGCTTGCTGCACATGCCGATGTAGGCTCCGCCGTAGTCCTTCCGGGTCACGACGGTGAGCTTGGGCACCGTCGCTTCGGAATAGGAATGGAGCAGCTTCGCTCCGTGGCTGATGATGCCGGACCATTCCTGATTCGTTCCGGGCATGTAACCGGGGACGTCGGCGAAGGTCAGAAGCGGGATGTTGAAGGCGTCGCAGAAGCGGATGAAACGCGAGGCCTTGTCGGAGGCGTTGACGTCCAGGACGCCGGCGCCGAAGCCGGGGTTGTTGGCGATGACGCCGACGGGCCTGCCCATGATGCGGATGAAGGCCACGAGCATGTTCTTGGCCCACAGCTCGTGGGGCTCGAAGACGACACCGTTGTCCGCCACGGCCTCGACGACCTTGCGCATGTTGTAGCCGCGGGTGGCCCGGTCGGGGACAATCGTGTCCAGCTCGGGGCAGAGGCGGTCCGGCGTGTCGGTGCAGGGAACCACGGGCAGCGGGCTGTGGCAGCTGTCGGGGAGGAAAGACAGGAGGAACTTCACCTTGTCGATGCAGTCCTCGTCGTTTTCCGTGGCGAAATGGCAGACGCCGCTTTTCGTGGCGTGGGCGATGGCACCACCCAGGTCGTCATGGCTGACCTCTTCGCCGATGACGGCCTTGATGACGTCCGGGCCTGTGATGTACATGTAGCTCGATTTCTTGACCATGAAGACCCAGTCGGTCAGGGCCGGCGAATAGACGGCGCCGCCCGCCGTGGGGCCCATGATGGCCGTGATCTGGGGGATGTAACCCGAGGCGATGGTGTTGCGGTAGAAGATCCCGCCGTAGCCGTCCAGGGCGGGGACGCCTTCCTGGATCCGGGCACCGCCGGAGTCGTTCAGAGCCACGAAGGGTTTCCGGGCGTCGATGGCCATGTCCATGACCTTCCAGATCTTCTTGGCGTGCATCTCCCCGAGGCTCCCGCCGGAGCTGGTGAAGTCCTGGGCGGCCACGAAAACGGTGCGGCCGTTCACCTGGCCCAGGCCGGTGACGACGCCGTCGGCGTTGATCTCCTTCTTGTCCAGGCCGAACAGGGTGGAGCGGTGCTTCACGAAGAGCTGCACTTCCTGGAACGTGCCCTTGTCGAAGAACCGGTCCAGCCGCTCCCGGGCCGTCAGTTTGCCCAGGTCGTGCTGCTTCTTGACCATGGCCTCGCCGCCCATCGTCAGCAGGGCGCTCCGCCTGGCCTCGAAGTCCTCGATCTTCTGCTGCGTCAGACTCTTCTTTTCTGTTGCCATTGCAGTCTCCTTCTCTCTCGTATTGGATCGGTGACAGACACCAATGTCCGTGCAGAGTGTCCGGGCGACTTCCGCCTTGACCTGGGAAGGGTTCGAGGTATATATATGTCCCGGTCAATCGGCGGGAGCACATCCAACTAGCTGATTTTTTATGGAGAATTAGCGATTCTCCGCGGAAGTCGGCTGTCTTTTATCACGTCTGCGTGAAATGGGCAAGGAGGAGCTGTGAAATTCATCGACACGTTGGATCTCAAAGGGAAAAGGGTCCTCTTCCGGTTCGATTACAACGTACCCCTCGACGGGTCGGGCAACATCACCGACGACATCCGGATCCGGTCCACCCTTCCCACCATCAACTACGCCCTCGACGAGGGCGCGAAGATCATCATCATGTCCCACCTGGGACGCCCCAAGGGCAAGCATGTCCCCCAGTACAGCCTGGCCCCGGTGGCCAAGCGCCTGTCCCGTCTCCTGGAAAAGCAGGTGAAGATGGCCGGCGACTGCATCGGCGACGACGTTCGGCAGCTGGTCGCCGGCATGAATCCGGGCGACGTGGTTCTCCTGGAAAATCTCCGCTTTCACCCGGAAGAGGAAAAGAACGACGAGGCCTTCGCCCGCGAGTTGGCCGGCCTGGCGGATGTCTACATCGACGACGCTTTCGGGAACGCCCACCGGAGCCACGCCTCCAATGTGGCCATCACGCGCTTCGTCCCCGAGTGCGGGGCCGGGTTCCTCATCAAGAAGGAGCTGAACTATTTCCAGAAGGTCATCGACAACCCGCCGCGACCTTTCGTT
>CAYNEJ010000081.1:0-15966 GCA_964396205.1 uncultured Syntrophaceae bacterium | reverse complement strand
TGCTGATGGCCAGTTCGGGGATCATGGGAAGATAGAGGCAGACGCGGTCGCCCTTCTGGACTCCCAGACTCTTGAGGACATTGGCGAATTTGCAGACTTCCTCGTACATCTGCTGATAGGTGAGGGCCCGGTCTTCGCCGGGTTCGTTGCCTTCCCACTGGATGGCGACCTTGTTGGCCCGGGTCTTGAGATTCTTATCGAGGCAGTTATAGGAAACGTTCAGCTTCCCGCCTTCGAAGAACTTCACGTAGATATCGCCCTTCTTGATGTCGAAGTTGTAGTCCATGACCTTGTCGAACGGCTTGAACCACTCCACGTACTCCTTGGCGATCTCGGACCAGAATCCATCAGGGTCGTCGATGGAGCGTTTCCAGAGCTTGTCGTACGCTTCCCGGCCGCTGATGTAGGCCATCTTCTTGATCTTCTCCGGTACCGGATAGACCTCTTTCAACTGAACCTTTTCTTCTGCCATGTGTTCTACGTACCTCCCTTGCTTGATGTTTTTGAATTGATGGGTACCCGCCCTGTCCCTTTACGAAGCCTGAAGGAGCGTTTGCCAGCGCTCCTGGTTTGCCGGATTCAGGCTGGTCGTACCGGCCGGGTCATGATCACAGTCGGAATTTCGCGACTGCGTCGGAACCGTCGGAGGCGATCCGACCTGAACATGAAACCCGCCTGAATTCCAAAAGGGGATGGCCTGCGGCAAGATGCGTGGGGCCTGTGAACGGTGGTCATTCGCTGACTCCCGGTCATACGCTAACGCGCGATTTGCCCTATATCAATTATCCTCTTTCTGTCAAGCGTTATTTTGCCGCCGCAATCGGCCTCCATGGCCCGCCCGGCGGGAGTTCCGCAGGGAACATGATTCCGCGGGACGGACCCCGGCAGGCCGGGGTCCGTCCCGGCCTCCGCGCCATGAAATCCCGACCTGGGAGAGGGTTCGGCAGGTGTGTTTTTTTTGCAACACCCATGATGTGCCCATCCCGGAATGAACACACAACGGTCATCCCGCAACCTCGTCCGGCCTCAAACGGAAAGGCCGAAAGGAGCCAGCGATAATGAAATAACCGTTTTATATTCATGCAGATGACGAGACATCTCTCCGGCTGGCAACAAAACCCCGGCCTGCGCTGGTATGTCCCTTGCAAGATCAATATCCATCAAGGCTGATGGTCCGTCTTGAAGGGGAACAGCGGCCTTGACAAGGGCGGCGCGGGATGATACCTTCCGCCGACCTTTTCATAAGGAAGGAGGTGATACGGGGGTCAGCAGGACGGGTCGGGAACAGGCAAACACCCGGCCGGTTCTTCCCGGCTGCCGACAGGCGGCAGGGATGCAGGAGGATTGGAGAAGGGTCCTTTCTGCCCGGAAGGACCGAACCAAATCCAGTTTTTCTCTTTTGGAGGAAACAATGAAGAAACTTTGGATTGCTTTGCTGTCGGCCGTGGTCGTCTTTGCGATTGCCATGCCGGCATCCGCCGTGGACGTAAAGTTCAGCGGCACCTATCACGTGTGGGGCGTGTTCGACAAGAACCACTCCCTGCTCGATAACGAGAACGCCGTCAACGCGGCGGGCGGCCTCCTCGGCAACCCGGCGACCGGCGCTGGAATCGGCCAGTACGGCTCCCAGGCGTTCTTCCAGCAGCGCCTGAGAATGCAGACCGAATTCACGATCGTCGAAGGCCTCAAGCTGGTGACCCGGTTCGACGCCCTGGAGAAGAAGTGGGGCGATCGGCGGTGGGCCGGTGCGGTGGACAGCACCAGCCGCGCAGCGTGGAGCGGTCTCGGCGCTGACGCTCGTGTTCAGGAAAACATCGAATTCGAGCGGGCCTATGTCGACTTCAACACCGGCATCGGCAAGTTCCTGGTCGGTTACCAGCAGTTCCTCGCCTTCGGGACGCTCTTCGGCGACTCGAACGCGACCCGCCCCGGCATCAAGTACATCCTTCCCGTCGGCCCGGCGGCCATCATCCTGGCCTGGGAAAAGATGACGGAAGGCGACAGCGGACGGCCGACCTCTCAGGCTGCCGCTGGTGTGGTTCCGGAATTCTACAACGACACCGATGCGGACATCTTCGACCTCGGTTTCGTGTGGAAGGGCCAGTCGGTCGAAGCCGGCGCCATCCTGCAGTGGGGCCGCAATGCCTCCACGCGGGCGACCTATGTCTACGCTCCTACCGCGTTTGACCTGGGCACGTACGGAAGCTCCTGGGTGCTGGATCCCTACGTCAAGGCGACGTTCGGCCCTGTCTACATCGAGGCCGAGGCGGCGATCCTTTACGGGAAGACCCAGTGGGAAAACCCGATTCAGGCAGCGGCCGTCCTGGGCGGTGCCGGATCGATGGTGACGGACATCGACATGTTCGGCTACGGCATCTACCTGGGTGCCCGTGCTGATTTCGCCCCGGTGTACTTCGGCCTCCAGTTCGCCTACATCACCGGTGACGATCCGGCGACCCCGGAAAAGCGGGAAGGCGGCTTCATGGCCGGCTTGCTCGCCGGTCAGGCCTACAACCCGGCGCTCATGATGTTCAACGATGACTTCCACACCTGGGTCGGCGACCGTGGCAGCGCAAGCTACCGTGGCGCCCTGGGAGCAAATTTTGTCAATACGTTCCTCGACAACTGCTGGTTCTACCACGTTTACGTCGGCGTGAAGCCTGTTCCCAAGGCGGACATCAAGCTGGCCTTCACGTACGCAACCGCGCAGAAGAAGCCCTGGGTCACCCCCGCAACAGCCGGATTCAAATATCTTGCCGGGACCACACCCAACACGGGCAACCCCCTGTCCGAGTACAACTCCGACAAGTACGGGTACGAGCTTGACCTCGTGGCCTCGTACAAACTCTACGACAACCTGGAGTACATGGTCGGCGCCGGTTACTTCTGGCCCGGCGATTACTTCAAGGGCTGCTACAACAGCGCCCAGGCCGGTTGCTACGCTTTCGAGCCGGCCCTGGCCAACGACTACCTCCTGATGCACAAGCTGACACTGAGCTTCTAAGTTCAGCCGTCATCGACCCCCGTTTGCCGACGGCCCCGGAGGGGAAACCCTCCGGGGTTTTTTATTGACAAAATCCGGCATCTGTCGCATAGAGGAACCGTATCCGCCTGAGCTAAAAACCATTATAATCTCTTGTATTTTCAAGGAATAGGAACAGCGATGCCCATCTATACATTCGAATGCAGCAAGTGTGAGACCGTCTACGACCACTTCCTGAAGATCGGGGAGCCCTATGACGATCTGGCCTGCCCCGAGTGCGGGGCCGTCAAGCCCAAGAAGCGGGTGACGGCGTTCCAGACGAATTCATGGTCGTCTTTCCTGGACGGCATGGAACGAAGGGTCAGCCCCGAGAAGTTCAAGTAGGTGCCCCCATCCGGAAAATTCACGGCAACCTCACCGGTCTGAAACCGGAACAGATCCGGCGGATCGAGCAGCTCTACCGCCGCCGGATTCCGCCGGACCGCGTCGTCACCCAGGACATCGCCCGCCAGCTTACGGAGCCGTCCCGCGATCTGAACCGCCAGATCGGGATCCTCGTGAACCGCCGGGGAGACGTGGAGGAAGTGATCGTCGGCTCCCACCGGGACATCCTGATCCCCAGCCTGGACCGCTTCCGCTTCGCCGCCAGCCGCCTGCGGGGGCTGCGCCTCATCCACACCCACCTGAACGGAGAAAGCCTCACGGAAGACGACCTGACGGATCTGGCCCTCCTCCGGCTGGACCTGGTGTGCGCCGTGCTGGCGGACCCCGACGGGCTCCCCGGCATTGTCCACACGGCCCACCTGGTCCCGGAAAATCCCGAAGGCTCCTACTGGTCCTTCCTGAAACCCGTCCGCCCCCCCGACTTCGTCCTGAATTTCGCCTCCTTCATCTCCGACCTGGAGGGAGCCATCGCGAGGCGCCAGACCTCCCGACGGGTGGATGCCGCCGACCGGGCCATCCTGGTGCGCGTGGAGACGAATCCCATGGCGGACGCGGAGGCGTCCCTGACGGAGTTGCGCGAGCTTTGCCGGACCTCCGGCGTGGAGGTCTTCGATGCCGTCATCCAGCAGCGGCCCCAGCCGGATCCCCGCTATCTCCTGGGCAGGGGAAAACTGGCGGACGTCGTCATCCGGGCCCTCCAGATGGGGGCCAACTGCCTTCTTTTCGATCATGAGTTGTCTCCCGCCCAGGCCCGCTCCATCGCCGACTTCACGGAGCTGAAGGTTGTCGACCGCACCCAGGTCATCCTGGACATCTTCGCCCAGCGGGCTCACAGCCGGGAGGGCAAGATCCAGGTGGAGCTGGCGCAGCTCAAGTACCGGCTCCCGCGCCTGGCCCAGCAGAACACCGCGTTTTCGAGACTGGCCGGAGGGATCGGCGGCCGGGGGCCCGGGGAGCAGAAGCTGGAGATCGACCGGCGCCGCGTCCGTGACCGCATCCACCGTCTCGAACGGGAACTGAAGGATATTGAAAAGGCCCGGGGCCAGCGCCGGATGAAACGCCGCCGCGAGGGGCTCCCGGTCATCTCCATCGTGGGATACACGAACGCGGGGAAATCCACGCTCTTGAACGCCCTCACAAAAAGCGACGTTCTCGCTGAGGACCGCCTCTTCGCTACCCTCGACCCCAAGAGCTCCCGACTCCGCTTCCCGCGGGACACCGAGGCCATCATCACCGACACCGTCGGCTTCATCCGGAACCTGCCCCGGGAGCTGATGGCCGCGTTCCGGGCCACCCTGGACGAGCTCCAGGAAGCGGACCTGCTCCTGCACGTCATCGACATAAGCAATCCCAGCTTCGAGGAACAGATCGAGGCGGTGGAAAACATCCTCCGGGAGCTCAACATCGCCGGGAAGCCGCTTCTCAAGGTCCTGAACAAGGCGGACCGGTTCAACGACCCGGTCCTGATCGAGACCCTGTCCCGGAGGTACGAGGCGCCGGCCGTCTCCGCCCTTCATCCGGAGACCCTTCCCGCCCTCCTGATCCGCCTCGAATCCGTCATCGGCAGCCGCCGTTAATATGGGGACACTTCCCCCATTTCCCCGCGGGCTGATTCAAGCAGTGGTTCAATTGGTAAACAGGGGAAATGGGGGAAGTGTCCCTGTATTTACTTTCCGGCGAAAAGCCGTTATAAGAAACCCCTAAACCCAACAGTCAAGGTCATCGTTATGATCCCCTCCAGGCGGTCCACGTTCTTCCTTATCCTGTTATGCGCTGCGGCCCTGATTGGATCCCCCCCGGCGGCAGCCGGTGCGGCCCGCGAAACCGGGAAAATCCGCCTGGCGGTCCTTTATTTCGACAATGAATGCATTTCTGATCGGGAAAGGCTCGACGCCTTTCGGAAAGGAATCGCCGATACGCTGATCGGCGACCTTGGCCGCCTCGGTCGCCTGCAGGTCGTGGAGAGGGAACGGCTCGACACCCTCCTGTCGGAGATGAAGCTCCAGCAGTCGGGCCTGACAGACCCGGCCTCGGCGGTCAGAATCGGCAAGATCCTCGGCGTCCAGGCTCTCCTGATGGGCAGCTACACCGCCATCGGGGGGATGATCCGCATCGACGCCCGGATTGTGGAGGTGGAAACCGGCCTTGTCCTGAAGGCCGAGGAAGTCACGGGAGCGACAGACGATTTCTTCAAGCTGGAAGGGGACCTCGTGGAAAAGATCGCCGCCGGGCTGGACGCGCCGCTGACGACGGACGAACGGGCTCTCCTGTCCCGTGCGGGAGAGCGCTCGTTTGCAGCCTTCCTGGAATACTCCCGGGGGCTCGACAAAATGGACCGTCGTCGCTGGCGGGAAGCGGAAGAAGCATTCACGGAGGCCCTTCGGATCGACCCCGGCTTTGAGCAGGCGGCGCAGAAACGAAAGGAACTGCAGTGGAAAAAAGGAGCAAAACGGCCTTGAACGGACTCCGAAAGTCTTCTTGCCTGATGTGCATCCTGGCGGCCGTTCTCCTTGCGGGATCCTTTGCATGCCACGCCGCGGAAGAAGCCGCCCTGCAGCCGAAAGGGGACTGGCTGGTCGCCGTCTTTCCCCTGGAGGACCTGACGGCGTCGGAGGATACGAGGGGCCTTGGGACAGAGATCGCCGCCACCCTGACGGATGGGCTCGCCCGCTCCGGAAAGGTCCGGGTTGTGGAGCGAAGGCGTCTGCAGCAGATCCTGGAAGAGTTGAAGTTGGGCGCCTCGGGCCATGTCGACAACCAGACGGCCGTCCGGGCCGGCCGGCTCCTGGGGGCGAACGCCCTGGTCCTGGGGTCTTTCCTCAAGTTCAGGGATTCCGTAAAGATCAACATCCGGGTCGTGAAAACGGAAACGGGTGAGATTCTCACCACCGGGAGGGCCGCCGGGAAATTCTCCCGGCTCCTCGACCTGGAGGAAAAGCTCACGGCGGACCTTTTGTCCCGGCTTCATTCACTGATCCCATAGGAGGTGAACATGAACGGATTTGCTTTTTCGAACCGGAGCCTGCTCCTCATGCTCCTGGCGGCGGTCTTCGTCCTGGCGGGCTGCGGCTCTGTTGCTCTCCAGGTGAAGGCCAACTCGGCGCTCCAGAACAAGCGCTACGATGAGGCGCTGGCGACCTACCAGGAAATCCTGAAGTCGGATCCGAACAACGTGGAGGCCCTCAAGGGAATCGGCGAGACATACCTGAGAATGAAAAAAGGCCCCGAGGCCGTCTCACCCCTGGAGAAAGCCTACAAAGCCGATCCCGACCGGCGGACCATCATCAACCTCGGCCTGGCCTACGCTGAGGCGGGCGACCATGCAAAGGCCATCTCCACCTGGGACGTCCTCCTGGCCCGGGAACCCGACAGCAACATCGCCAACCTGGTGAGGAAGCAGCGGACCCTGGCACTCTACAAGGACGCATCCAAACAGGCGAAGCAGGCCCTTGCCCAGGAGAGGGCGCTGATATCCGGCGGCCTTGTCGCGGAGCGGGAGGCCGCATCTCCCGCCGTCTCCACGTCCTCTGCCCAGGCCCGGCAGGATACAATCCAGAGGGCAGCGCCATCCAAACCCTCCAAGAAGTCCCGGCGCAGCCGGACCAAACGGAAGCCACGGACCACCGTGAAGGAAAAGGAAGTGAAAGCAACCGCTCCCTCGCCAAAGCCCGGCGCCACAACCGCGGCCAGGCCCAGGGCGAAAGCCATACCGAAGGAAAAGCTGGAAAAGACCTTCCCCGTGGACGACAACACCCTGGCCGTCTCCCCCTTCGGGGAAAAGGGAAACACGGCGAAGACGCAATACCTCAGGAAGGCCCTGGCCGCCATGATCATCACCGACCTCAGCAAGGCGAAGGGGATCCAGGTGGTGGAACGGGTCCGGATGCAGAGGCTGCTGGACGAGTTGAAGCTCGGCCGGTCGGGGATCGTGGATCCGGCCACGTCGCCCCGGGTGGGCCGGCTGCTGGGGGCAGGCAAGATTGTTTCGGGAAGCATGCTCGGCGCCGGTGCCGACGACCTCCATGTCCTCCGGATCCTGACGAGCGTCTCCTCGGGAAAGGATCTGGGGGACCAGGACGCCCGGGGGAAGACGGATGAGTTCTTCAAGATGCAGAAGGCCATCGTCTTCGGTATACTCAAGGACCTGGGGATCAGACTCACGCCGGCGGAAGAGGCGATGATCAACCGCTATGCCACCCGCTCCTACAACGGACTGCTCCTCTACGGGGAAGGCCTCGACTGGCAGGACCTGGGGGAATGGGACAAGGCGCTCGACGCGTTCAAGCGCTGCGTCACCATTGATCCCACCGGTCCCTGCGGGCCGGCCCTTGCCGGCTCACCGTCGTCCGGTGAAGCGGCCATCAGCATGGAAGGCGTCGCGGCGGCCGTTTCAGCGGCGGCCGAGGCCGACGTGGCGGCTGCCCAGGCGGCGGGCATCGGAGGCGGAGGCGGAGGCGGAGGCCACTAAAGCCTGCAAGCTACCGTATCGACAAGACAAAAACGGGGGGCGGATTTCAAATCCACCCCCGTTTTTTCGCTGTGCCGAAAACGCAAATCGCCTACATGACCCCCCTGTACCAGCCACCGTCGATCTGGACGGCGGCGCCGGTGATGTACCCGGCGGACTCGGAGGCCAGGAAGGCCACCAGCGCCGCGAACTCCTCCGGCGTCCCCAGCCGCTTCATGGGAATGTCCGCCTCCCACTTGGCGATGACCGCCTCAGGCGTCGTGCCGGTCTTCTCGGCGACGGTCCGGGAGAGGCTGCGGACGCGCTCCGTCAGTGTGTAGCCGGGACAGACGCTGTTGACCGTGACGTTGAACGGCGCCAGCTCGTTGGAGAGGGACTTGGCCAGGCCGATGACTCCGGAGCGGATCGTGTTGGACAGGATCAGGCCGTCGATGGGCTGCTTCACGGAGATGGAGGTCATGTTGATGATGCGGCCCCACCGCTTCTGCTTCATGACGGGGACGGCCTCCCGGGTCATGATGATGGTGGACAGCAGGTTCAGGTGAAAACCCTTCTCCCACATCGCGTCTTCTATCTCCAGGAAGGGCAGCGATGGGGGACCTCCGGCGTTGTTGACGAGGATATCCAGCGTTCCGTAGTGGTCGATGGCCTTGCGGACCAGGGCCTTCGCCTGCGCGGGATCGGATACGTCCGCCGCCACGGACAGGACGTCTGCTCCCGTCTCCTTGCGGATCTCTTCCGCCGCGGCCGGCAGGGCGGCGTCGTCGAGGGCGCCGATGGCCAGGCGGACTCCTTCCCGTCCCAGCGCCTTCGCCACCGCCAGCCCAAGGCCCATGCTCCCTCCGGCCACAACGGCCACCCGCTTCTTCAATCCGAAATCCATGGCTTTCTCCTTTCCGCCGTCAGGCTTCTTTCCCGTAATGCTCCTCGATCCAGGACCGATACGCTCCGGTCCGGATCCCCTCGATCCAGGGCTGGTTCGCCAGGTACCAGGCCACGGTCTTCCGCAGGCCCTCCGCGAAGGACTGGCGGGGCCGCCAGCCCAGCTCCCGGGCCAGTTTGGTAAAATCGATGGCGTAGCGTCGGTCGTGGCCCGGCCGGTCTGCGACATACGTGATCAGCCCCTCCCGGGATCCCTCCCCTTCCGCCGGGGCCAGCTCGTCCAGAAGCGCACAGATCAGGCGGACAATGGCGATGTTTTCCATCTCCGCGTTGCCGCCGATGTTGTAGGTCTCCCCTCGCCTTCCCTGCCGCATGATCAGCCAGATGGCCTCGCAGTGGTCTTCCACGTACAGCCAGTCCCGGACATTCCGGCCGTCGCCGTAAACCGGCAGCGCCTTTCCTTCCAGACCGTTGAGGACCATCAGGGGAATCAGCTTCTCCGGGAACTGGTAGGGACCGTAGTTGTTGGAGCAGTTGGAGATCGTCGCGGGGAGGCCGAATGTCTCCGAATAGGCCCGAACCAGGTGGTCCGACGCGGCCTTTGAGGCCGAGTAGGGGCTGTTGGGACGGTAGGGCATCTCCTCGGTGAAGAGCCCTGTCGTGCCAAGGCTTCCGTAGACCTCGTCGGTGCTCACGTGATGAAAGAGCCGGAAGGCATTCCCCCGGGCCTTGGCCCGCTCCAGGAGCTGGAAGGTCCCCAGGATGTTCGTGTGGATGAAGCTCTCGGGACGGCGGATGGACCGGTCCACGTGGGACTCGGCGGCGAAATGGCAGACGGCATCGATGCCGTACCGGTCGAAGAGAGCCTCCAGGCGCACGGCGTCGCAGACATCGCCGTGCTCGAAGACATAGCGCCCGGGGTATCGCTCCGCGACCCCCGCCAGATTCTCCGGGTTGCCCGCATAGGTGAGCTTGTCGACATTGACGATGCGGCCGGAAAAATCCTCGCGGTCCAGGAGAAACCGGATGAAGTTGCTACCGATGAATCCGCACCCTCCTGTGACCAGGAGATTTTCGAAAGCCATGGATCGTCCTTTCATATTGCCGCCGGAACCGGCGAGCGGCGGATCAGCGCAGGAAGCCCTGGATGATCCGGTTGACGGCCTCATCGTAACTCAACCCCAGGCTCATGAGCTTCATGAGCTGGTCGTTGGCGATCTTGCCGATGGAGGCCTCGTGGGTCAGCTCCGCCTCCGGGTGAAAGGCCTTGAGAGATGGAATGGTCTCGTTCCGGCCGTTCCCGATGAGAATGGCATCGCATTCGATGTGGCCGAAGCACCGGGCACGGGCCTCCAGAGTGGCGAAAAAGTCCTGGACCGAGTTGTCCTTGATGACGGACCGCGACACCAGGTTGGCCCGGCTGTCATCCCCCTCCAGGACCAGGGAGTTCCGTGAGACGGCCCGCTGGCTTCCCTCGGTCATGACCCGCTCGGTCACCAGGAGCATGCTGCCGGGCCCCAGCACGGCCTCGTTGAGTCGGTTCGCCTCGTCGACGCCGCCGATCTGGGTCAGCTCCATTTCCGCCTGGGCGCCCTCCGCCAGGACCACCCGGGTGGACGGGTTGAGGGATCGCTTTCCCCGGCCGGGTCCGGTGGCGTAATGCTTCTCCACATAGCGGACCTTCGCCTTCCGCCCCACCTGGAACTCGTGGAGCCCCTCGTGGCCCTCGGGTTCAAGCCCGCCGCAGTGGATACCGCAGCCGGCGATGATCGTCACATCGGACTTCTCCCCGATGATGAAGCGGTTGTAGACCACGTCGTTCAGACCGGCCTGGCTCAGGATCACGGGGATATGAACCGATTCGTTCACCGTTCCGGGCTTGATGGTGACGATGATGCCCCGGTTGCCCTCGAGGCTCTCGATCTGGATGTTGGCGGACACCTCCCGGGCCAGAAGTCGCCCGTTCTTCCGGATGTTGTAGGCCCCCTTCGGAAGCCCCTCCAGGTCCGCCACTGTCTTCAGCAGGTCTTTATCGAAAGCATCCAACATCGTCGATTCTCACGCATGCCTTGTAGTTACATATGCTCATGTCGCTCAGGAGGGGAAGGGCCCCTTTCAGGTCGCCCTCGTAGGCGAAGCGGCCGCCGTTGATGATGAGAACCACGTCGGCGACCTCCAGGAAGGCCCGGTTGTGGCTCACCACCAGCGTGGTCGTCCCGTGCTCCGTCTGCTCCCGCTTGAGCAGATTCACCATGGGCCCGATGGTCCACAGGTCGATTCCCGTGTCGGGCTCGTCGTAGATGGCCACCTTCGGGTTCCGGGCGATCGTTGTGGCCAGCTCGATCTTCTTGATTTCCCCGCCGGACAGCTTGGAGTCCACCGGCTTGTCCAGGAACGACAGGGAGCAGATGCCCACACGCCGGAGCAGGGCCAGAAGCTGGATTTCCTCGTCCGTGCCGGAGGCGATGGACAGGAGGTCCCGGAAGGTGATTCCCTTGAACCGGGCCGGCTGCTGGAAGCTGTAGGATATCCCGGCCTTTGCACGCTCCGTGATGGAATGGCCGGTGATGTCCTCCCCCTGAAACAGGATGGATCCGTCCGTGACGGGATTGATGCCCATGATGAGCTTCGCCAGCGTGGTTTTCCCGCTCCCGTTGGGACCGGTGATGGCGTAAAATTTCCCCTTCTGGAAAGTGTAGCCGATCCCGTCGATGATGCGGCGGACACCACCATTCCCCCCGTTTTCACCGGGGCCGTCCTCCACGGAAAAGACAATGTTTTTCAGTTCCAGCATGACATTTTCCTCTTTTTTCTTTTCCCGGACCTGGAAACCGTTCCGGACACCGGTGAGCCTATGATGGAATTCGCCCGCCCTGTCAACGGGAAATTTCCCGCCGGCGATCTCCCCGGCGATCCTTTTGCCATTTCCGGCTTCCCGGGAAACGCTGCACCCGGCACACCGGCATCCGAATCTGTCCCATTGTGATGGTACTACAGATACGTCCGGCCGCCGAGAAACCGCTTCCGGTAATAATCCCTGGCCATGGATTCGCGGCCGATCGTTTTCCCTTTGCCGGGGGCGTGGATGAAGACACCCGCACCGGCATAGATTCCCACATGGGACACCCGGCCGCTCCCGGAGGTGGCGAAGAAAACAAGGTCTCCCTTCTGAAGCTCATCCAGCGCCACGGCCGCTCCGCCTTCGAATTGCTCCCGGGAGGACCGGGGAAGATCCAATCCGTTGAGCTGGTAGACCGTCATGGCGAGCCCGCTGCAATCGAATCCCGACTCCGATGAGGTCCCCCCCCAGAGATAGGGCACCCCGATGTAGCTGGATGCCGTTTTCACCAGTTCATCCCGCAGGTAGGCATCCCCAAGGGCCTGCCTTCTGGCGACGGCATAATCTCCAGGGGCAACGATGTAGAATACCTCGATCACTCCCGAGCGTTTCAGCGATTCCGCCCGACCGCCGGCCGCTTCCCGGGTGGAGAAATTCCCGAAGCGGACCTTGTAGAGCCCTTCCCGGTCTTTAAAATACGTCGCATCAAGACCCTGGCGACGGAGCTTCTCCGTCAGGCGGACGGCGTTTTCCACGCGGGCGAACGCCCCGGCCTGAATGGTGAATCCCATCCGGGCCAGTTCCCTCCGCACCGGTTTTGCCGCCTTGACTGCGGGTCGCTCCCGATAGTCCATCCCCTTCCGGACCCCACAGCCGGCCAACGCTCCCAGGGACAGCAGCAGGATCAGACCGACGGCAATCAGCTTCCGGGCAGGGATCCAACCCGTGTGGCCGCCGTCCGGCATGACCCACTTCCCTTTCTTCTCTTCCCGGAAGTGACGGATTCTCTTCTGGGACATCCCAAGAGAAACGAAACAAATCGGGATCCGGTGCATGTTTCCGTGAAGGGCCATCAGAACAAAGGGGTCACGATGTTCTTCGGGGTTACGGGATCATCGTACCTGTTGCGGATCGACAGGATTTCTTCCTCGATGGAGAAGAAGACGTCATGAATGTCCGGATCAAAGTGAATCCCCCTGCCTTCCTTCAAAATGTCCAGCGAATGTTCAACCGACAGGGCTTTCTTGTAGGGTCGCCGGGTGGTCAGGGCATCGAACACATCGGCGATCGCGGAGATTCGTCCCCAGACGGGAATGCTCGAGCCCTTCAGTCCTTTCGGGTACCCCGACCCATCCCATTTCTCGTGGTGCGACAGGGCAATCTGTTCGGCCATCTGGATCACGTGGGAATCCGAGCGGGACAGGATGTTGCTCCCGATTACGGTATGCTGCTTCATGATTTCCCATTCCTGCTCATTCAGCGGTCCCGATTTCAGCAAAATCCGGTCCGGAATGCCGATCTTTCCGATATCGTGCATCGGCGCGGCATGGAGGATCGCCTCGATGTCCTGGGGTGGAAGGGCCATGGCCTTCGCAATGGCCGTGGTGTAGTATCCCATCCGCTTGATGTGGCTTCCGGTCTCCTCGTCCTTGTATTCGGCGGCCTGGGAAAGACGAACCGTGGTATCGAGCGAGGCCTGCCTGATCTTCTCCGTTGCGGTTGTCAATTCTTCAAAAGCCTGTCGAAGCTGCTGCGTCCGCCTGTTGACTTCCTCCTCCAGAGTCTTCTGGTAATGAACCATGTGATCGTTGTAGTCCTTGACCTTCAGCAGCGACTGAACCCGCACGCGCAGCTCAATCTGGTCAATGGGCTTGGAAAGGAAATCATCCGCTCCCGCCTCGAGGGCCTTGATCCGGTTTTCCACCTCGGAAAAGGAGGAAACCACGACAATCGGGATGATCTTGGTTCTGTCCGACTGCTTCAGCCGTTGGGCGACCTGGTATCCGTCCATCCTCGGAAGGTCGAGATCCAGGAGGATCAGGTCCGGCGGTGACGACGCGACTTTCTCCAGACCGCTGACGCCGTCGAAAGCAGTGTCCGTCGTGTATCCGAGCCGGGTCAGGATCGTCGTGAGCAAACGGCTGCTCATGACGTTGTCTTCGATGACGAGAATGTGTCTGGTCCGTTCCATGTTTCTCCCTTCCGTATGGCATCGCTCGGGGCAAGGAATCGGAGTGCTCCGACCGTCACTGCCCATTGCGGGTTACTCTTGGAAATTTGAGTACGAAGGCGGCGCCCCCTTCCGCACACCGGGGCTCCACCGTGATCTCGCCGCCATGGGCAATGACGAGATTGCGGACGGTGGCGAGTCCCAGGCCCGTTCCCGACCGCTTTTTCCCGGTGGCGAAGGCATCAAAGAGGATGGGCAGCATCTCCGGAGCAATCCCCGGTCCATCGTCCGCAATCCTCACGATGACGGATCGGTCGTCGCCACGGGTCGTTATCCAGATGTGCTTGCCCTGCGTGTTCTGATCCCCCGCCCAGATCGCTTCCTGGGCGTTCTGGATCAGGTTCTCGATCACCCTCAGCATCCTGTCATTGTCGATATTGACCAGCAGGTCGGGCCCCGATTCGTGCCGGACGTTCATTTCGATGCCCATGGATGCCAGTTTCTGCATCAGCGGCGGACAGATCATCTCGATATAGGCCGGGATTTCGGTGGGCATCATGTTCAGATCCGATGAACTGCCGCGGGCGAAATCGAGCACCTCGGCAACCATGCGGCTCAGGCGGTTGGCCTCGCTGATCACGGGTTCCAGGTCCTGGGTCACCATTTCGGCCTGCTGCCCCGCCATAATGTCCTGCCTGGCGATTTCCGCAAATCCGATGATGGCGGACAGCGGATTCTTGAGGTCGTGGACGATGGCGCTGGTCATCTGTCCGATCGCGGCAAGCCGGCTTTCCCGCTCACCCAGGTTCCGTTCCAGGCGTCGTGTACGGAGGTGCGCCGCGACCCTCGCCCGCAGTTCGCGGACCTCAAAAGGCTTGGCCAGGTAGTCGTTGGCACCCACCTCCAGGCCCTCCACAACGGCCTCGCCGCCGCTCTTGGCGGTGGCCAGGATGACCGGGATCTGGGCAAGGGAAGGATCGCTGCGGATCCGGCGCGTGAATTCGTAACCGTCCATCCGGGGCATCATGATGTCCGAGACGATCAGGTCCGGCATCCACCGCCGCGCCACATCAAGGCCCTCCACTCCGTCCTGCGCCATTTCAATCCGATATTCGCCGGCCAGGCTGTCGGCAATAAAGAAGCGCAGGTCTTCATTGTCGTCAATCACCAGCACTTTCTGGGCATCCGGGGGAGCCGTGTGCCGGATTCTCTCCATGGCATCCTGGCTGTCCTTGAACCGCGATCCCTTGACATCCGACAGGAGCGTTTCCGTGTGGCTTCTGGATTTCTCCCCGCCGGTGCCGCTGATCAGGGCAACCGTCCGGGCGTAGGATATCTGGTCCTCCCGCCTCCGGCCGATGATCCTGCGTCGCTCCAGCAATTTGGAATCGGGCCGTTTGGGCAGCTCAAGACGGAAGGTCGATCCCTTTCCGAGCTCCGACCGGACCGTGACCTTGCCTGCATGGATCTTTGCCAGCTGCCTGACCATGGCCAGACCCAGTCCGGTTCCTTCCTGAGACCTGTTCAGGGCATCATCCACCTGGTGGAACCGCTCAAAGATCGTTTCGAGCTTGTCTTCCGGAATGCCGATGCCCGTATCCTCGATTTCCGTCCAGACGATATCATCCTCTTGCGCAGCCCGGATCGTGATCCTCCCGCCTCCGGGTGTAAATTTGATCGCGTTGGAGAGCAGATTGGCCGCCATGGTCTCCACTTTGTCCACGTCCAGGATGGTGTCCGGGATTCCATCCAGCCCTTCCAGCACCAGGTCGACTCCCTGATTCTGCAGATGCGGCCTGGCTGCCATTGCCAGCCCCCGGAGAATTTCGCCCAGGTTGCCGCGCTCGTAAGTGAATTCCAGCTTGCCGGCATCGAGCTTGGCAAAATCGAGCAAGGCATTGACCTGTCGCAGCAGGCGGCGCGCATTGGTCTCCATGGCTTTCAGCTGGGGGTGCAGCTCAGGGTGTTGCCTCCCCTGCATGATCGTCTCCAGGGGACCGAGGATCAGCGTCAGCGGTGTGCGAAGCTCGTGGCTGACGTTGGAGAAAAACCTCATTTTGGTATTGTCCAGCTCTTTCAGGTCTTCGTTGGCTTTTTCGATGTCCAACCGCAGTTGCAGGTTTCGCTGGCGGGTGCGCACTTCTTCCTGTTTGGCGAAGGCGGTGATTGCAACGGCGCCG
>CAYNEJ010000080.1:0-15979 GCA_964396205.1 uncultured Syntrophaceae bacterium | reverse complement strand
TTGGTAGGCCATTACCCTACCAACTAGCTAATGGTACGCGGACTCATCCTTCAGCGATAGCTTGCAAGCAGAGGCCATCTTTGACTACACAACAGAAGTCATGCAGTATTATTCGGTATTAGCCCACCTTTCGATGAGTTATTCCCAACTGAAGGGTAGATTACCCACGCGTTACTCACCCGTGCGCCACTCTACTCAGGTCCCGAAGGACCCTTTCTCGTTCGACTTGCATGTGTTAGGCACGCCGCCAGCGTTAGTTCTGAGCCAGGATCAAACTCTCCAGTTTGAATCCTTATAGGGAGATTGCTCTCCCCTGTTTTTTCTCAAAGCAGAGAACCCGCAAATCAATTACCCCACTATTCAATTGTGAAAGAACGAACTGGAAACGAGCCACGCTATTTACTTCAGAGACTGTTTCCTGTCAAGAACTTTTTAAAAATTTTTTCAGCCATCGAAACGGCCGAAATCGCAGAGTGCATCTGGAATTTGAAGAACGGTTCAAGCGATCACTTCTTGAGTCCGACAGGTACCGGACGCTTGAAAAAACCGGAAGTCCTTCAACAACCTTTCCCGCGAACAGAAGTGGGATACTACGCTCCCCCTTCCGTGGAGTCAAGAGAAAAGTTGCTATGAAGAAAGAATTCGGATGACCGCATAGCTTTTTTTCCCTTTTCTGAGTCTGATTTCGCCACGTTCGTTCGCGTCGCCGAGTCCGATCTTCTCCTCTGGAGAACGAACGGGCCGATCATTCACATATCCGCCGCCCTGGGACAGGACGCGCTTGGCTTCGCCCTTGGAGGCACAGAGTCCCGCCTCGTGAAAGAGATCAAAGGCGCTGATTCCGGTCTCCAGGGCCGCGCGGTCCTTTCCCATCGTGGGAATGGCCGCCAAGTCCATCCCGGGAGCCGTCCGCGGGATTGTACTGGACGGGAAGAGAGCTGGGTCGACCGGCTTGAGGCGGAATGCGGCGGCAGATGCATTCCACGCCGCTACAGCCTCTTCCGAGCTGTGAGTGATCTTTGTGGCCTCGAAGGCCAGTACGGCCTTGGCCATATTGAGTTGAGCGTCGGACAGGGTATCGGCCTGCCGCACTTCCTCCATGGGCAGGAAGGTGAAGAGCGCGAGGAAGCGCGCAACGTCTGCGTCGTCCGCATTCATCCAGTACTGGAAGTACTCGTAGGGAGACGTCAGGGTGCCGTCAAGCCAGACGGTCCCCTTCTCCGTCTTTCCCATCTTGTGCCCCTGCGCAGTCGTCATAAGCGGAAATGTGAGGCTGTGCGCCTGACGGCCTTCAACACGGCGGATCAGGTCCACACCGGCCAGCATGTTTCCCCACTGGTCGTTGCCTCCAAACTGCATCTTACAGCCGAGACTCTTAAAAAGATAAAGGAAATCGTATGCCTGCAGCAGCATATAATTGAATTCGATGAAGCTTAGCCCCTTCTCCAGGCGGAGCCGGTAGCTCTCCGCCGCCAGCATCTTGTTAACGCTGAAGTGGCGGCCGATGTCCCGGAGGAACGCAATGTAGTTCAGTTCCGTCAGCCAGTCCGCGTTGTTGACCAGGAGAGCTTTCCCTTCCCCAAAATCAAGGTACCGCGAGAGCTGCGTCCGCAGGCAGCCCGCGTTGAAGTCGATTTCTTCACGAGTGAGGACCTTGCGCATCTCCGTTTTTCCGCTTGGGTCTCCGATGAGCCCCGTCCCTCCACCCACAAGAGCAATGGGCCGATGACCACAGCGCTGTAGATGAACCAGGGCCATGATAGGCACAAGACTTCCCACATGCAGGCTCGTCGCCGTGGGGTCAAATCCAATGTAGCCGGCAATGGGACCGCCGCCGAGAAGCTCCCTCACCTGCCCTTCATCCGTCACCTGCTCCAGAAAACCCCGCTCCCGGAACACATCGTAGACATTGATCATGCTCTGACTCCCAACCGTCTCAGCCTTCCAGGTGAATGCTGACTCTCTCGATCTTCAGGGCCCGCCCGGTATTCACATCCGCCTCGACAATCACACCCTGGAGCCGGACATCTCTCTTGGCCACATCGAATTTGTTCGGAACCTGATGAAGAAAACGCTCCAGGATCGCCTCTTTCCGGGTTCCGATGACAGAATCGAAAGGACCTGTCATCCCTGCATCGGTTATGTAAGCCGTACCGCCGGGCCTGATTTCCTCATCTGCCGTCTGCACATGGGTATGGGTCCCGATCACCGCCGTCACCTTGCCGTCGAGGAACCAGCCCAGGGCCTGTTTTTCCGAGGTCGCCTCGGCATGGAAGTCGACAATGACAAGCGGTGTCTTGCGCTTGATTTTCTCGATCTCCCGTTCCGCCGTCCGAAAGGGACAATCGACGGCAGGCATGAAAACCCTGCCCAGGAGGTTCAGGACACCGACATATGCACCGCCGGCGATGGGCATCACGACAGATCCGCGACCGGGCACCCCTTCCGGATAATTGGCCGGACGCAGCAGCGTCTCGTAATCATCAATAAAATCAAGAACCTCTCTCTTGTCCCATACGTGATTTCCTGACGTGAGAACATCGACTCGGTACCCGTACAGATCCTCCACCACCTCCCGGGTGACACCGAAGCCGGCAGCGGCATTCTCGCAGTTGGCAATCACAAAATCCACCGATCGCTCGACCATGAGCTGCGGGAGAAGCTCCCGGACGGCCCGGCGGCCCGGTTTGCCGACGATGTCCCCGATGAACAGGATTCTCATGGACCACCGTTACCTTGCGTAATCCGAGACGCGGGTCTCCCGGATGACCGTCACCTTGATCTGCCCGGGATAGGTCAGGTCCTTTTCGATTTTCTTGACGATGTCACGGCAGAGCATGACCGCGTCATTGTCGGAGATCTTTTCGTTCTCCACCAGGATGCGGATCTCACGGCCTGCCTGGATGGCGAAACACCTGTCCACGCCGCTGAACGAATTGGCGATGCCCTCCAGCTCATCGAGACGCTTGACGTACGTCTCCAGCATCTCCCGCCGGGCACCGGGTCGGGCTGCCGACAGGGAATCCGCCACCTGGACCAGGGCCCCCAGCAGGGTCGTCGTCCGGCTGTCGTCGTGATGGGTCGCGATGGCCTGCACAATGCTCGGTGATTCGCCAAACCGCCTGGCATAATCGGCTCCGATGGCGGCATGGGTGCCTTCCACCTTGTGATCGATGGCCTTCCCGATGTCATGGAGCAATCCCGCCCGCTTGGCCTCCTTGACGTTCATTTTCAGCTCCGCAGCCATCATGCCCGTCAGATAAGCCACTTCGACGGAATGCTGAAGGACATTCTGGGAGAAGCTCGTCCGGTACTTCAGACTTCCCAGGAGGGTGATGATTTCAGGATGCAGGTCGTGGACCCCCGCATCGAAGGAAACGCGTTCCCCCGTTTCCTGCACCACCTTGTCCACTTCCTGGGTGGCTTTTTTCACAATCTCTTCAATCCGCCCCGGGTGGATCCGGCCGTCGGTGATGAGGCGCTCCAGAGAGATGCGGGCAACCTCGCGACGGATCGGATCAAAACTCGAAAGAACGACGGCCTCCGGGGTGTCGTCGACGATCAAGTCGATTCCCGTAGCCGCTTCGATGGCCCGGATATTCCGCCCCTCCCGACCGATTATGCGGCCCTTCATTTCATCATTGGGAAGATTGACTACCGACACCGTGCTTTCTGCCACAAAATCACTGGCGTAGCGCTGCATGGCATACGTCATGATTTCCCGGGAGGCCTTCTCGGCATTGCGTCGCGCCTCTTCCTCCACTTTCCGGATCAGGAGCGCCGCATCGCGTTTGGCCTCCGATTCCATGGTCTGGACCAGTTGCTCCTTGGCCTCCTCCGACGAAATCCCGGCGATCTGTTCGAGCTTTTGCCGCTCTTCCTCGATCATCCGGCTCAGTTTGTCCGTCTTCTCCTGGATCTGGTTTTCTTTCGATACAAGCGATTTCTCTCTGCTTTCTATCTGGCCTTCTTTCTGGGCCAACGCATCGGAGCGCTTGTCGACATGATCTTCCTTGGCACGGATCTTCCGCTCGATGGCGTCGAGCTCCTGCCTGCGTTCCTTCCCCTCCCGCTCGGACTCGGCCTTTGCCTTGACGAGGGTTTCCCTGGCCTGCAGGATCCCCTCCTTTTTTAAGGTCTCCGCCTCTTTCTTGGCCTCTTCCACGATCCGCGCGGACAGACTCTCGGATGCCTTCATCCGCTTCCTGGAAAGGGCAAAGGTCAGCACAAGGCCGACACCGCCTCCCAGAACAATCGACGCTGCGATGATGAATATGGATATGCCGTTCACGACAACTTCACCTCCTGTATATGGATACTCCAGCGACAGAGGACCGGGGCCCTCCCCGCCGGGGGCAACGCAACAAACGGGACAAAAAGGAATCTGGAGAAATATCCGGATCGGGAGAAGACGTCTTTCCCGTCAGGTCCGGGAGGAACGCCATCTCTCCCGGGAAACCGGTGGGAACGACAGGGCAAGCGGAAGATCCCCGGGATCAGGAACCCCGGGAACGGGAGACGGGCCGGCACTCCGGCCGCTGTCTCAGCAGGGGAAGGGGGATATCTGTTTCTTGCTTCTAAGCAACCTCGTCGATCAGTGAAATCAGTTTTTCCGACCGCTCTTTCAGGCTTATCGAGAAATCTTCGCTGCTTTCTTCAAGTTTCACGTATTCGTCGGCAATATTCAGCGCGGCCAGGATGGCGATGTGGAGGGCCGGCATCTTGGGCGACCGGCTGCCGATCTGGTCGATCCGGTCGTTCACCAGAGCGACCACGCGCGTTACATGATCCTCCCCATCATCGCTGGTAACTGAAAACTCTTGACCCAGTATCTTGATTTGAAATCGATTCTTCAAATCCTGCCCCTTGAATGGCTACTGGCGGAGCGGAATGTCCCCGAGCAGTTCAAGAAGCGAATCCACCTTCGTGCGTATGAAATCCCTCTCTTCCGTGAGCCCCCTGATATGGTTCTGTGCTTCCTCCAAATCCAGCGACTTTTTCCTGAGTTGTTCCTCCAGTTCCCCGTATTGCTTTTTTAACAGCGCGTATTCGCTGATAACAATCCGGATCTTCTTGTCCAGTTCCTCGAAACTGGTCAGTTCCACCGGTCCCCCCCATTCCTCACCAGCCATCGGGTTTTCAGGATGGCCGGAGCTGCTCGTTTTGGCGGCGAGTATGTCAACAAACCCCTGAAAAGTCAAGGCGGACTTTCCCTTTCCAAGGCGTAGAACGACCGGAGAAGCTCCAGAAGTTCACGCTTTTCCGTGAGTCGACCGGCCAGATTCCGGATCTGCGCCCCCCCCCTGTCTCCCTTGGTGTACCAGAGCGCATGCTTGCGGAAAGAACGAATCCCCGCATGCTCCCCCATCGCTGCGATCTCGAGATCCAGGTGACGGATAATCATCCGCATTTTTTCTTCCGGATCCGGAGGGACGGGATCCCGCCCCTCTCCCTGCAGGAAGGAGATACCTCCGAATATCCAGGGGTTTCCAAGGCACCCCCGACCGATCATGACGGCATCGCACCCCGTCCGGCGCATCATGCTCAAGGCATCCGCGGGACGCCTGATGTCTCCGTTGCCGATGACGGGAATCGTTATCGCTTCCCTGACCCGTGCAATGAGGCTCCAGTCGGCGGTGCCGCCATATCCCTGGATTGCGGTCCGTGGATGAACCGTGATGGCGTCAACTCCACAATCTTCCGCAATGCCGGCGATTTCCAACGCGTTGACGGACCGGTTGTTCCAGCCTGCCCGGATCTTCACAGTCAGGGGCAGAGGCGTTGCCTTCCGGACTTCCCTGAGGATGGCCGCCACGCGGCCGGGATCCTTCATCAGGGCCGCCCCGGCGCCGGACTTGACCACCTTCTTCACGGGACACCCCAGATTGATGTCCACCAGGTCCGCACCGGCCTCCGTGACAATCCGGGCCGCCCGGGCCATCATCTCCGGATCGGAGCCGAAGATCTGAACGCCCAGGGGACGGTCTTCAGGCGTGGAGTCGAGATAATGCAGGGTCTTCCGCGTAGCCCGGATCAGGCCGTTGGCGCTCACCATTTCCGTGAAAGCCATCCCGCAGCCGCAGGAACGGGCGATCAGGCGAAAAGGAAGGTTCGAAATCCCGGCCATCGGGGCCATCCACTCCCGGCTGTGGATGGCGAGCGACCCGACATTCAGGGGACCCGGCGCATTCATGAGGTGCTTGGACCGAGAAAGCCGGACCGGACAATGCGTTCCGCTTCCCCAAGATCCTCCGGCGTATTGATGCCCATCACCTCCGGTGAAAATGCCGCCACCAGCGATCGCACCCGCAATCCCTTCAGGCGGGCGATCTCCACGATATCCGTCAGATAATATTCCTTCTGGGCATTGTCATTCCGTATTTCCCCGACCGCCTCTGCCAGGAAGCTCCCCCCGACGCAGTATATTCCTGCATTGATCTCCCGGACCCGCTTTTCCTCTTCGCCGGCGTCCCGGGCCTCGACAATCCGCAGAACCTCGCCGTCGTCCCCCTTGATAACCCGCCCGTAATTCCCGGGGTCGTCCAGCACGGTCGTCAGGACGGTCACGGCGGCGCCGCATGTCCGGTGCTCCAGGAGAAGCGCTTCCAGGGTCGTCGGGGTCAACAGGGGAACATCGCCGCACAGGATCAGGATGGGCCCCTTCCAGTTCCGGAAGTGTTCCCGGGCCATCCGGACGGCATGGCCCGTCCCGAGCTGCTCCCTCTGCTCCACGAAAGACAGGTCATCTCCCCGAACGCTTTTCCGGACCTGGTCCGCCTGGTGTCCGACGATGATCACCGTCCTCTCCGCACCGATCCTTCTGGCCACCTCGACGACATAGGAAAGGAGCGGTCTGCCGTTGAGAGCATGGAGCACCTTGGCCAGATCCGATTTCATGCGGGTTCCCTTCCCCGCCGCCAGGATAAGGCAAAGCAGTTCCTCCCTTTTCCCCTTGATGACTTCCTTCCCGCTCATCACAAACCGCCTCCTGAATCGCTGGTCAGCCGCTCCAGATCCGGCGGGAACTGGACCATTACCTCCCGCACGGCCCGTTCTCCGGCATCCTCCACAGTGAATATCACGGGACCGATGGTATACGTGTCCCGCCTTTTCGGAATCCTTCCCATCCGGGCAAGGAGAAATCCTCCCAGTGTCTCATAATCTCCCTCCGGGAATTCAACCGGCAGGAGGGTCCGGATCCTCTCGATGCTGACCCGGGCATTGAACAGATAGCTGCCGGGCCCCAGACGCCTGACCAGCCTCTCTCCGGAGTCGTACTCGTCATGGATTTCTCCCACGACCTCCTCCAGGATATCCTCCAGGCTTACGACACCGACCGCTCCGCCGTATTCATCCACCACGACGGCCATGCGCTCCCCCCGGGCCTTCATCTCCAGGAGCAGTTCCTTCGCCTGCGCGGTATCCGGAACGTAAAACACGTCCGTTTTCAGGCAAGCATCGACGAATCCAGGGGACTCACCCGGACTGCTTCCGTCCGGCCGAATACAGGCCAGCAGATCAAATGTGTCGAGAATTCCAATGATATTCAGGACCTGGTCGCGATAAACCGGAATCCGGAGAAATCCCTGCTCCATGACCAGCCGGGCGGCTTCCTCCACGGTCGCCGTCACCGGCAGGGCCGTCATGGCCGAGAGGGGGACCATGATTTCGCCGGCCGTGGTCTCGGAAAATTCGAACACCCGCCTGACCATGTCTTTCTCGGACCTGAGAATGTCCGTTTCTCCCTCGGACCCGCTGCTGATCAGGGAAACCAGGGCGTCCCGGGTGATGTAAGGGGAATAGGTAAGGTCCTTCTTCCCCGTCAGCGAAAGAACGACCCGCAGTGTCACCCGTGAGACGACGAAGACAAAGGGCGCCAGGACCCAGGAGGCCCCGCGGAGAAACCAGGACAGGCGTTCCGCGGCTTTCTCGGGACGGGCCTGGCAGATGCTCTTGGGGATGATCTCCGCGATCACCAGGAGTACCGGGATCATGATCCCCACGGCCAGCCATTCCCCGAGAGAAGGGCCGAAAAGAGAGATGAAAAGCAGGGTGGCGCCGGTGCTCGCCGTGATCTCGCAGAGGTTCGTTCCGATGGGAGCCATGGACAGAAAAAGGTGCGGCTTTTCGCGCAGTTCCATGGCCACCCCGGCGGCCCGGGAACCCCTCCGCGCCCGCTGGCGAAGCCGGTGAATATCTGACGATACCAGGGCGATTTCCCCACCCGAGAACAATCCCTGCAGGAGTGCGCACACCGCGATGACAGCCAGGATGATGGCCTGTTCAAACGACATGATCTTCCTTTGTTTCCGGTGCTTCCCGGGTGACCCAGATGCTGAGGATCCGGGACGGTCCCACTTTCACCACGAGGAAGCGGTAGCCGCCGTAGGAGACCGCTTCCCCCCGCTGGGGAAGCTTCCCGAAGAGGTGCAGGACGAAACCGCCCACCGTGTCGAATTCCTCCGGCGACAGGGACAGGCCGAGAAGCTCGTTCAGGTCCTCCGTCTCCAACCGTCCCGAGACGACCCAGACGTTCTCCCCAACATTCTCCCAGAGATCCTTCCGGATGCCGTGCTCGTCGTAGACGTCCCGGAAAAGGTGCTCCAGGATATCCTCCAGGGTGATGAGGCCGGACACGCCGCCGTATTCATCCACCACGACGGCGGTCTGCTGGCGCCGCTTCCGGAACTCGCGCAGCAGCCTTCCCGCCGTCTTGCACTCGGGGACGAAGTACACTTTCCTGAGATAGCCCTCGATGGAGGAGGCCTTTTCCTCTCCTTCCGGAATTTTCAGGAGATCCGCCGCCAGGAGCAATCCCCGGATATCGTCCCGGTCCCGCCCGTAAACGGGAATCCGCGAATGCCGCGCCCGGATCACCTCCTGTTTCATCTCTCCGATGCGCATGGAGGAGGGGAGACAGAAGATGTCCACCCTGGGCACCATCAGTTCCGAGACCGGCAGGTCCTCCATCTCGAATATCCCGTGGATGAGGGTCCGCTGCGTCTCCTCCAGGGCGCCTTCCTGGCGCCCCGCATCGATCAGGGTCTTGAATTCGTCTTCCGTCAGAGCGGAGCGCCGCCCCGATTCCCGGCCGGCAAACCGGATGACGACCCCCCGGGATATGGCCTCCAGCAGCCGCACAAAAGGGCGGACGAGAACCGAGACAAGCGACAGGACCGGGGAAACCAGGGAAGAATAGCGGATGGGATTCGTCATGCCCAGGGTCTTCGGCACGGCTTCACAAACGATCAGGACAATCGGGATCGTCACCGCGATGGACAGCCATCCCATCTCCGCCCCGAAAAGGCTCACGAAAATGGAGGTGGCAAGGACGGAAACACCGATGTTGACCGACTCGTTGCTGAAAATGATCGTCACCAGGAGCCGGCGGCGGTCCCACAAGAGTCCCTGGACGGAACGGAGAAAAGGGGTCTGCTCCCGGGCCATCTTATGGAGATGCAGGGGGGTCAGCGAAAACAGGGCCGCCTCGGAACAGGACAGGAGCGCCGAGAGAAAGAACAGAAAGGCAATCAGGCCCAGCTTGAAGACAATCAGGTTTTCCAAGGCTTCTCTTCCCATGCCGGAGATTCAGCGGTTATCATGTCGGGAAATGTATCAGATTCGAACCGGAAAGAACAAACGGATTTCCCTCCGGGCCGCCGGAGGGATTTGTTTGACGGACCGCCGTTTTTTCGATAAAGGTGCAGACCTATCCTGCGGAGTTGGCCCCCTCGGGGATCCGCCATCCGTTCGATGCCATCCGTAGCGTCCCAAGGGAGGAAAGACATGTCCAGCGTTCTGTTGATCGGAAATGGCGCGCGGGAGCACGCCATGGCCGAGACCCTCGTCCGGTCGGCCACCCGCCCCCGCCTTTATACCTACATGAAGGCCAATAACCCCGGAATCGCCTCCCTCTCGCAGGACATCCGCCTCGGAAGCTACAGCGACCTGAAATCAATCACTGCCTTTGCCCGGGCGCACAAGGTCGATTTCGCCCTCGTCGGACCGGAGGATCCGCTCAACGAAGGGGTCGTGGACGCCCTTCAGGAGGCGGGTGTGCCGGCCGTGGGACCGACGAAAGACTTGGCGCGGCTGGAGACCTCCAAGTCCTTCACCCGGGATCTGGTGGAAAAGTACCGCATTCCCGGGAATCCCCGGTACCGGGTCTTCACGTCCCCGGATGGCCTGGAGCCTTTCCTGTCCGAACTGGACGGCATCGTCATCAAACCCGATGGTCTCACGGGCGGCAAGGGCGTCCTGGTCCAGGGGGATCACTTCCAGACCCGGGAAGAGGCTCTCGGCTACTGCCGTCAGATCCTTGAGGAACACCCATCGGTGATCGTCGAGGACAAACTGGAGGGAGAGGAATTTTCCCTGCAGTGCTTCTGCGACGGGAAGACCGTTGTCGCCACGCCGGCCGTGCAGGACCACAAGCGGCGCTTTGTCGACGATCGGGGCCCCAACACGGGAGGCATGGGATCCTACTCCTGCGAGGATCACCTGCTGCCGTTCCTGACGGAGCGGGATGTGGCGGACGGCCTGGCAATCACCCGGCAGGTCGCGGAGGCGATCGCCCTGGAGACGGGCTCCCTGTACAAGGGCATCATGTACGGCGGCTTCATCGTCACGAGAAGCGGTGTGAAGCTCCTCGAGTACAACGCGCGGATGGGGGACCCGGAGGCCATGAACATCCTTCCCCTCCTGAAGTCGGACTTCGCGGAGCTGTGCCGGGCCATCATCGAGGGAAGCCTGGACCGGTTCCCCGTCTGCTTCGAGCAGAAGGCGACGGTGTGCAAGTATATCGTCCCGAAGGGATACGGCCTCCCGAAGGATCACCCCGACGCCTCCTCCACGGGAGCGAGGATCACCGTGGGCGATGCGGGAGCCGCCCGCCTTTACTTCTCCTCCGTTGACCAGCGGCCTGACGGCCTCTACATGAGCACCTCCCGGGCCATTGGAGTCGTCGGCATCGCCTCGACCCTGGCCGGGGCGGAAGCGGTGGCGGAATGCGCCGCCGGCGCCGTCAAGGGGCCCGTGGATCACCGGCCCGACATCGGCACGGCGGATCTCATCAACCGCCGCGTCGCCCGCATGAAGCAAATCAGGGGGCGGTAGTCCCCTTCATTTTTCAGGAAGGAAAGACAGGAGAACCCTCATGACAGCCAATGTGATCAGAAGAGCCCTTGTCAGCGTGACCGACAAGGGGGGAATCGTGGATTTCGCGAAGGGACTTGCCGCCTCGGGTGTGGAGATCCTGTCCACCGGCGGCACCGCCGCCCAGCTCCGCAAGAGCGGACTTAACGTGGTGGACGTCTCCGACTATACCGGCTTCCCGGAGATGATGGACGGGCGGCTCAAGACCCTCCACCCGAAAATCCACGGCGGCCTCCTGGCCCTCCGGGACAATGCGGAGCACCTCGCGGCGACCCGGGAGCACGGGATCGACCTGATCGACATGGTCGTCATCAACCTCTACCGCTTCGAAGACACCGTCGCACGCCCCGGCTGCACCCTCGAGGAAGCCGTCGAGAACATCGACATCGGCGGCCCCACGATGCTCCGGGCGGCAGCCAAGAACTGGCGGTTCGTCACCGTCGTCACGGACCCGGCGGACTACGCCCTGATCCTTCAGGAGATGAAGGATACCGGCGGGAAGATTTCCGAGGCCACCAACTACCGGCTGGCCCTGAAGACCTTCCAGCTCACGGCCCGGTATGACGCCGCGATTTCGAACTACCTCGGCCGGGTCCTCCCGGAGGGCGAACCGAAGGAATTCCCGGACACCTATACCGTCCAGTTCCAGCTGGCCCAGGGCCTCCGGTACGGAGAGAACCCGCACCAGAAGGCCGCCTTCTACCGCGAGCCGGCGGCGGCTTTCCCCGCCGTGGCGACGTCCCGACAGCTTCAGGGCAAGGAGCTGTCGTACAACAACATCATGGATGCCGATGCGGCCTGGCAGATGGTCTCCGATTTCGACCGCCCCGCGGCGATCGTCATCAAGCACGCCAATCCCTGCGGCGCCGCCACGTCCGGCGGAGAACTCACGGAGGCCTACCTGAAGGCCCTGAAGACGGATCCCGTGTCGGCTTACGGGGGCATCGTGGCCCTGAACCGCCCGGTGGACCCGAAGACCGCGGAGGAGCTGGCGAAGATCTTCCTGGAAGTGATCATCGCCCCGGGGTTCGACCCCAAGGCCCTGGAGATCCTCCAGCCCAGGAAAAATGTCCGCCTCCTGGAGATCCCCGCCGCCGGCGCGGGTTCCCCAGGTTTCGACTTCCGCCGCGTTGTCGGGGGTCTCCTCCTGCAGGAACGGGATACCGACGCCTTCGACCTCCGGCAGGCGAAGGTGGTCACGAAGCGCGCCCCCACGGAGGAGGAGTACCAGGCTTTGGACTTCGCCTGGAGGGTGGTGAAGCACGTCAAGTCGAACGCCATCGTCCTGGCCACGAAGGACCAGCTCGTGGGCGTCGGCGCCGGGCAGATGAGCCGGGTGGACTCCGTCAAGATCGCCCGGATGAAGGCTCTCCTGCCGACAAAGGGAACCGTTCTCGGCTCGGACGCCTTCTTTCCGTTCCGCGACGGCGTGGACCTGGCGGCGGAGGCGGGCGTCACCGCCATCGTCCAGCCAGGCGGATCGGTTCGGGACGAGGAGGCTATCCAGGCGGCGGACGAGCACGGCATGGCCATGATCTTCACCGGCCGGCGGCATTTCAAGCACTGAAAGACGAATCGCATTTTGCTCTCCGGGGGATCCGTTGTTCCCCCGGGGGTCTCCGACAGAACCTTCCACGCCACGACCAGGGAGCGGCGGGCAGACACCCGCCGCCCCGGCAGCCTCCTCATCCCGGGCCATCCGCCCCCTCGGAGGTGAATCATGATCCGGACAACCAGCCCCAGCTACAGCATCCTCCTCCGCCTCGAGATCCCGAACCGTCCCGGCATGCTGGCCCGCGTCCTCGCGGCCATCGGCCGGGCCGGGGGAAACATCGGCTCGGTGGACATCGCCGGTTTCCGTGACGACGCAATCATCCGGGATGTCGTCGTGAACGCCGCGGACACGGAGATGCTGGACCGGGTCACGACGGCCGTCCGGAAAGTCCGGGAGATCCGCCTCCTCCATGTGACGGACCGGACGTTCATGCTCCACGCGGGGGGTAAGATCGAAATCCAAAGCAAGCTCCCCCTGAAAACGAGGGCGGACCTGAGCATGGCCTACACACCCGGGGTGGCCCGGGTGTCGATGGCCATCCACGAGGAGCCGGACCGGGTCTTCGACCTGACGATGAAGAAAAACATGGTGGCCGTCGTGACCGACGGCACCGCGGTGCTCGGCCTCGGCGACATCGGCCCCCGGGCGGCCCTGCCGGTCATGGAGGGAAAGGCCCTGCTTTTCAAGGAGTTCGGGGGGGTGGATGCCTTCCCGATCTGCCTGGATACAAAAGACCCGGAGGAGATCGTCCGGGCGGTGAAGTGGATCGCCCCGGGATTCGGCGGCATCAACCTGGAGGACATCTCGGCGCCCCGCTGCTTCGAGATCGAGGAGCGCCTGAGGAAGGAACTGGACATCCCCGTCTTTCACGACGACCAGCATGGAACGGCGGTGGTCATCCTGGCGGGTCTCCTCAACGCCCTGAAAATCGTCGGGAAGCGCCTGGAGGACATCCGGATCGTCGTCAACGGCCTCGGCGCCGCCGGCATTGCCACGACGCGCCTGCTCCTGGCGGCGGGGGCGGGGAGCATCGTCGGCTGCGACCGCTCCGGCGCCCTGTACCGGGGCCGAAAGGAAAACATGAACCCGGTGAAGGAGGAGATCGCCTCCCTCACCAACCCGGAGCGGCGGAAAGGGAACCTCCGGCACGCCATGGAAGGGGCCGACGTCTTCATCGGCGTCTCCCAGGGAAACATCCTCCCGCCCTCGGCGGTGAAACACATGGGGAAAGACCCGGTCGTCTTCGCCCTGGCCAACCCGGTGCCGGAGGTGGCGCCGGAGGCGATCCACAAGTACGCCCGGATCATCGCCACCGGCCGGTCGGACTACCCGAACCAGGTGAACAACGTCCTCTGCTTCCCCGGGCTCTTTCGGGGGGTCCTGGACTCCCGGGCCCGGTTCATCAGCCGGGAGATGCTCCTGGCGGCGGCGGACGCCATCGCCCAATCCGTCGCCCCGCGGGAGCTGAGCGAAGATCACATCATCCCCGGCGTTTTCAACCGCAAGGTCCAGGAGGAGGTTGCGAAAGCCGTCACCGCAGCAGCCGTCCGAACCGGTTCCGCCCGCCCGCTGGAGTTCTTCCTGGCCATCTGATCGAGGGATCTTTCGGGCCGCCACGAGATGCGCGGGATCTCCGCAGTCGAGGCACGGCCCGCATCTCCCGAACCGGCACGAGGCTCCTCGTCCATTCACAGGTTCCGGTCAGCACGCATTGCGATCCACCCGTTTTCACTGCAACTATGAATCGTCAAAAAATGGATGCGCCGGTCAGTTGAACGTCAAATTCCCGACAAGATGATCCGAGCGGCGACTCCCCTTTCGTCCCCGCGACAAACGGTGCAGCCCGCACACTCACATTAGCGGCTTCCATCCCCCCGCCGATCGGCACGCCTCCGGCTCTTCCCGGCTCCCTGGCGCTCCGGCCCCGATCAGCAAAAGCTTCCCTCGCAGACCCCCTGAACGGCATGTCTCTTGCTTTAAGACGGGCGCTGCATCCACATGCAACCAATATCCATTCGCCGGGAGGGCGACGTTTATGAAAATCACTTTATCGGGAAAAATCCTGGGCCTGGTGGCCCTGACCATCCTTCTTGCCGGAGGTGCGGTCTTTACAACGTCCTATCTGCTGTTCAGTTCAGGACTGGACGACCAGGGACAGACGGAAACCAAGGCCATGTCACACATCGTACAGAGACACGTGGAGGAACAACAGGGACTGGCAGCGGGTGCCGCGGCCAACCTGGCATCCCATCCCGACCTGATTGCGGCCGTTGAAAGAAGGGATGGAGAGACCGTCCGGAAACTCGGGAAGAGCGCCATGGACAACCTCGGTGTTGCCTTTGTCACCGTGGCGGACAGGGATGGCGTCGTGATTGGTCGGGGACACTCCGACAAGAGCGGCGACAGGATCACAGACCAGGTGAATGTCAAAAACGCCCTTTCCGGAAAAGCGTCCACCGGTGTCGAGCCGGGAGCCGTGGTCAAGTTTTCCCTGCGGGCCGGACATCCCGTCCTTCAGGGGGGACGGGTCATCGGGTCGGTGACGACGGGATTCGACCTCTCGACGAACGCTTTTGTGGACGGGATCAAGACGCGCTTCGGCGTGGAGTCGACGATTTTCCAGGGCGACACCCGGATTGCGACGACAATCATGAGAGACGGCAAGCGGGCCGTGGGAACGAAGATGGACAATCCCCGGGTGCTGGAGGCCGTGCTTCAGAAATCGGGACAATTCCTCGACAAGAACAGGATCCTGAACAAGAACTTCCACACGGCCTATTGGCCCATCAAGAATGTGGACGGCAAGACCGTCGGCATGTTCTTCATCGGCAAGGATCTCGACCTGATGAGCCGCGTGCTGAGCGGGATTCTCATGTATAATTTCCTCGCGCTCCTGATCATCGGTGCAATCATGATCGCCGCCAGCTTTTTCCTGATCCGCTCGATCACCCGTCCCATCAATCGGGCCACCGCCGGACTGACCGACTCGTCGGACCAGGTGGCATCGGCATCGGCACAGGTGTCGGCGACGGCACAGCATCTGGCGGAAGGAGCGAACGACCAGGCCTCTTCCCTGCAGGAGACCTCCTCCTCCCTGGAAAAGATGTCCTCCATGACCAGGCAGAACGCCGGCAGCGCCTCCCAGGCGGACGCCCTCATGAAGCAGGCCAACTCCGTCGTGAAGAAGGCCAACGACTCCATGGAGCACCTGACCGGCTCCATGCGGGAGATCACCGCCGCGAGCGAGGAGACCTCCAAGATCATCAAGAC
>CAYNEJ010000079.1:3844-16402 GCA_964396205.1 uncultured Syntrophaceae bacterium | reverse complement strand
GGCCTCCTCCATCCCGGAGAAGCAGGTGGACGACCAGAGGAGAAGGCTGGAGGCCTTCCGGACGGGCGACGCGAATCCTTACACCTTGCTCAAGAAGCTCCACGAAATCATGAGGGAAGGCGCCCGGATCTTCCGGAATGAGGCCGGCCTGCAGAAGGCGCTCCTGGAGATCGATCGGCTTTCCCGGGAGCGGCTCCGGGCCGCGACGCCCCGGAACCTGGCCGACTGCTGTTCCGTCCGGAACGCCTGCACGACGGCCAAGCTCGTCTGCCGGGCCGCCCTCCTGAGGAGGGAAACCCGGGGAGCGCACATGAGAACGGACGCCGCCCCCCCGCGGAACGAAGAGCGGTCGCCCTTCGGACACACCTTCCTTTCGCTGTCCCGGGAGGGGATCGAGAGGAGGGACCGGCCGTGAAGACCATCCGCCTCACGATCTCCCGGTTCGACCCGGAGTTGGACGAGCGCCCGCGGCTCGAATCCTACACCGTGGAGATCAACGAGGGCGCGCGGGTCATCCACGCGCTCCAGGCCGCCCGCGACGAGATCGACCCGACCCTCTCCTACCGCCGCTCCTGCAACGTGGGACAGTGCGGAAGCTGCGCCGTCCGGGTGAACGGCCGGCCCGTCCTGGCCTGCAAGGAGGAGGCGACCGACGGCATGGTCGTGGAGCCGCTCCGGCTGCCCGTGGTAAAGGACCTCGTCACGGGTCTGGCGCCGCTCCTGGAATCCGTCACCTCCTGCGCGCCCCGCGGGGAGGCAGACCCGCCGACCCGGGCGGAGACCGAAGCCATCAAGTCGCTCCGCCACTGCATCCAGTGCTTCTCCTGCGTCTCCGTCTGCCCGATGCTGGACGTGGCGGAATTCGCCGGACCGACGGCCATGCGGCAGCAGATGCGCCTCGCCCTCGATCCCCGCGATGCCGGGGACCGCATCCCCGAGGCCGTGGAGGCCGGGCTTTTCCACTGCACCTCCTGCCAGGCCTGCCGGATCGCCTGCCCCGAGTCAATCGCGACCCCCGCCCTGGCGATCGAGAAGCTTCGCGCCCTGGCCGTCGAGCGGGGCTTCACGTTTCCCAAGCACCTCGAATTCGCCCGGCTCGTCCGGGAGACCGGCCGGAGCATCCAGCTCCCGGGTCCCCGTTTCCTCGATCGCATCCCCGCCGTCGTCGAGCCGGAGACCGCCGCCCGCTGCACCGTCGCCCTCTTCACGGGCTGCCTGTACGACCTGGTGATGCCCGAGACCGCCTTCGACGCTGTGGAGGTCATGCGGCGGAACGGCATCCGGGTGGTCATACCGAAGGACCAGGTCTGCTGCGGCTCGCCGCTGATCCGGACGGGGCAGACGGACCTGGTGGCGGACCTGAAGGAAAAGAACGTCGGGATCTTTGCAAAGCTTGGCGTCGACGCGGTCGTCACCATCTGCGCCGGCTGCGGGACCACGCTGAAAAACGATTACGACACGCCCTTCGAGGTCCTGGACATCACCCAGCTCCTGGTGCGCCAGGGAATCGAGCCGCCGGCCCGTCTGCCTGTTACGGTGACATACCACGATCCCTGCCACCTGCTCCGCGGCCAGGGAATCCGGGAAGAGCCGCGGGCGCTGATCCGGCAGGCGGCGGAGCTCGTGGAGATCCCAGCGTGGTGCTGCGGCTCCGGAGGCGGCGTCCGCGCGGCGTTTCCCGAAGAGGCGAAGGCCCTGGCCCTTAAGCGCCGGGAGGAGATCGAAAAGACCGGCGCGGAATCGGTGGTCAGCGTCTGCCCCTTCTGCGAGTTTCACCTGAGAGAGCACACCGGCAGGCGGATTCAAAACATCTGCACGCTGCTCCTGGAGGGCTACCGGGAGAAGGACCGGTGCACCCGCCCGTAACCCAAGGGCTTGCTTCCTCCGCATAAACGGCCCCATGGGATGCAGCCCCGTCGCAATATTGAGGAACGCGTATCCGCTCCATGCCGTCCTGCCGGATTCCCCGTCTGAAACATCGGAATTAAAAGGAAACTTGACTATCTTCATGATTCTCGCGTAAATGCTGGTCCATCATGAACGGCACGAGCATACCAGAAAAGAACAGCAGGCCCGGCCCGGGGCGTCCCGCACCCGAAACCGCGCTCATGGTCTCGCAGCGCCTCACCGCCCTGATCACCGCGCTGAACCTGCTCCGGATCAGCCTCAGCATGTACCCCCCCGGCCATGCAAGGATCCAGGAGGCCACGGACCAGGCTTATGACCTCGTCCAAAAATCGCTCCTGGGCAGGACGGATCTCACCTTTGTCATTGACGGTCCAATGATGGCATGGGGGGAGATTCCGCTCGACCCGAACAACTCGTCCGTGCGTGAATTTATCCGGACGATCGGCTCGTTCCGCCTGGTCTCGTTCGTCCTGCTGGCCGGTGTGAAAAAAATCGAGATAGTCAAGTTCCTCCAGTTTCTCTCCCAGAGGCCGTCGGATGTCTGGATGAAGGGACCGGTGAGCCGGGCCGTCGCCCAGGAGGGGATCACGGGGATCCGGGTCAGGTCCCTGGACGCGGACGACTACCAGATCACCGATGAACGGGAGATCTTCTCCACCCCGGAGAACAAGGACGGGAAGAAAGGAGATTTCTGGCTCGATTTCCTGGCGCGCTCCAAGGAACTCTCGATGACGATCGCCAATCCGTCCCTCTCGCCGTTCCTGGATCCGTCATTCCAGGCGCGGGCCCTGAACGACCGGCCGGACCTGTGGCAAGGTGCCGTCGACAGTTACGAGAACCTCGTCCGCGAGTACTTCCTGGACATTCGCCACGGAAACATCGGCTCGGCAAACCGGTTCGAGGCCCTGGCAAGCATCAGCGATATGCTCAAGAGCCTGACCCCCCAACTGCGATCGCAGCTCCTGGACGCCCTGGAGCGCCAGGTCTGCCTGCAGCCGGAGGCGGTGCTCGAGCTCGAAAACCTCAAGTGTTTTCCCCGGGAGGTCTTCCAGCAGATCATCCAGCTCAACCAGGAGCGGAAGAACCGGATTTCTCCCACCCTGATTCTCCTGATGCAGAAGATGACGACGGTTCACCGGCAGGAGATGGCGGCCGGAGGCGCCGCCCCCGAAGAGGACTTTACGGTGGGGAGCGTCCGGGACCTGATCAAGCGGGAGAACTACGAAAAGTATGTGCCCCAGGAATACGAGAACTTGCTCCGGGATGCCGCCGAGACACCACCCGAGGTTGAATCCCGGGAGGACGTGTTTCCGCTCCATGAATACCTGCAAACCCTCCAGGACGAAGAGATCCAGTATCGCATCACCTATTTCAGCCTCGTCATGATGGATGAGGAGATCTCCGACGACGAATATCGGCTGATGAGCCAGCACCTGGTGAGTTCCGCCATGGGGCTCGTGAAGGCGGGACGGTTCTCCCTCCTGACCGACGTGCTGGAAACCCTGCGCTCCCATTCCCGGACAAAACCATCAGAACCGATTCGCCAGAGGGCGCTCTGGGCCGTCAATGCCTTCGCCAGTCGCCAGATGATGCCCCTCGTGGCACCGTTTCTGCAGGCCGGTGCGGGGCAATCGGAATCGGAAGACGTGGGAGCCTTTCTGAAGGCCTGCGGAGAACAGAGCCTGTCCTGGCTTTTCGACCTGTACCTCGATCCTTCCTTTGCCCCCACGCCTTTCTTCCTGAACATTCTCAACGGATACGGAACGCCCGCCGCCGAAGAGGCCTATCGGAGGCTCCGCGGACAGGACTCCATCGGGATATCGCGCCTGCTGACATTCGTCCGGGACACGGCTCACTACAATGTCGCCTCGGAGCTGAAGGAGCTGTACGACCAGGGCGGCTGGGACGTGAAGAGAGAGGTCATGGCGACGCTCCTGCAGTTCAAGGACCCCCTGGCGCTTGACCTCTTGCGGGACGGCATCAAAAGAGATAACTGGGAAGAAAAGCTGGAGGTGATGAGCCTCATCAGCCGTCATCGGCTCTGGGATCTGATCGACGACATGCTGGCGCTGGTGAAGACATTTGTGATCCGGGAGGAAGACGCCGTCCACAACGAGCAGATCATCCGGGAAATCGCCGCAGCCGGCGACCCCGCGGTGACCCCGCACCTGCTGAAGCTCGCAAAACAGCGCTGGAGCTTCTCGCCCCGAAGGCTGGGCCGCATGAAGCGCCTCATCCGGGAGCTTCTCCCCGCGGCCTCTTGAGAAAGACCGGGCACCGGCCCGAAAACCGGCGGGCGGCGCGTGCCGCCGGACATTGGAGGGAATAACCCATGGCGACGTACCAGGAATCGATCAGCGACGCCGTCACGCAGTTGACGGCGGCCATCCAGAACGCCGGCATCTATCCCTCGGACCACCCCCTGGTGCTCAACCATATCCAGGATGCCCACGAGCAGCTGAAACACCTGATGAGCATCCGGCTGGACACCACGATCCTCCTCCTGGGGGAGCATCTCACCGTGGACAACCGCCCGCTCATGCTCGCGGGAGCAACGGAGAGCTCGCTCATCCGCATTCTCAAGAAGCGGTCCGTTGAGCGGATCACCTTTCGCCGGGGACTCCCGCTATCCCAGCTGGAGAAGTTCGTGCGCAACCTCTCGGATCCGGAGGCCGTGTCCATTCACTCCATGCCCCAGATCCGCATCGGAAAGATCAAACTGAAAGAAACCGACAAGGAAAAGGACGAGGTCGACGACGGCACCGGCATCGTCTCGTCCGAACTGGATCTTGACGAATTCGCCGACCTGGAGATCGAGACGCCGGACCAGCTCATTCGCAACATCTATCGAAGCATCGCCAAAGGAAGCAACCTGGACATGGAGCGGGTGGACGACATGGTCGTCAATTTCATGGATGGGCTCCGCAAGGAGGTGAATCCGCTGAAGCTCCTCTCGGAGCTCAAGTCCAACGACGAGTACACGTTCACCCATACGGCGAACGTGGGGATCCTGACCATGTATCTCGCGGAATACGTGGGGTTCAAGTCCCCTCACCTGAAGAACATCGGCGTCGCCGCCACCCTGCACGATATCGGCAAGATCACCACGCCGGAAGAGATCCTGATGAAGCCGGGGAGCCTGACGACGGAGGAAAGGGCGGTCATGGAGAACCACACCATCAAGGGGGCCATGTACCTGATGAAAATCAAGGGAGTGACCAACCTTGCGGTCCTGGCCGCCATGGAGCACCACATCAAGTTCGACGGGACCGGGTATCCCCGGCTGAAACAGAACTGGCAGACGAACATCGTCAGCCAGATGATCTCCATCGCCGACGTCTTCGACGCCCTCCGGACAGCCCGGCCCTACCGTGACCCGATGCCCCAGGAAAAAATCGAGAAGATCCTCACCAACGAGAAGGGAACATCCTTCAATCCCTACCTGGTCGACCGCTTCCTCGAACTGGTCCGGAAACCGATTGATTGACGCAAGACCCTTTCATGCGCCGTCTTCCGGCTTTCCGGCTTCCCTTGCAGCGGCGCAGGCGGCCATCCGCTGCTTCACCCCGCAGGTCACGAGATAGTACCCGATGGACAGGGCGAGGACGATGGCGGCGATCCCGACCAGGGTCATGCCGGAGGCCTCCTTCACGTCCAGAACGATCACCTTCCGGGCCACCGCAATGATCGCCAGCATCAGGACGACTTCCAGGTGGACCGGTTCGGCGGAGAGGTAACTTTTGAGGGTGTGGATGAGCTCCAGCCCGATGAGAACCAGGAGAAACATGCCGAAGATCTCCAGGAGTTCGTCGATCTCCAGGAGGAAAAGGGGTGGACTGAAAATATCCCGGACCAGGAGCCAGGCCACCTCGACGGTTGCCAGGAAGACCGTCAGGGCCATCATGCCGATGAGGGCGTAAACCGTGGCCTTTTCGAACTGTTTCAGTGTCTTCACGGGAGCCTCCGCGTCAGCCGTTCATGCGCAGGTAGCGGTGGATGTAGGCGGCGGCCTGCTCCTTCGGCTCGAAGATCCCGAAGTGCCCCTCGCAGAGGATGTCCGGCTCCAGGGCCAGGATCTTCCTCATGGAGGCCCGCCAGTCGTTGATGTTGGAGCGGAAGGCCGACATGAAGGGTCCGTGGATGTCCTGCCCGAAGAGAACCCTCTTGCCGTTCCGGTCGAGCCAGAGCACGATGGAGCCGGGCGTGTGGCCCGGCGTGTGGAGGCAGTGAAGCTCCTCGCCGCCGAAGGCCAGGATCTCCTCTTCTCCCTTGAGGCGCCGGTCCGCCCGGGTGGGCGGGAAGTCCGTCTCGTACCAGTTGGCCGCCGTCCGGACGGGATCGCCCGTCTCCAGCGCCTCCGCGTCCAGTTCATGGATGAGGATCCGGCATCCGAACCGGTCCCGGAAGAAGGGCGCCGACCCGATGTGGTCGATGTGGCAGTGGGTGAGGATGAGGGTGGAAATGGCCTTCGGGTCCAGGCCCGCCTCCTCGATGTTCCGCTGGAGCACCCGGGAGCTGCCGCCGGCCCCGGAGTCGATCATGACCAGCTCCCCGTGGAAATCGATGACGAAGACGGTGGCGTCGTCGGACCGGGAGATGTCCGGTCCCCCCACGAGCCAGATCCCGTCCCAGATGGTTTCCGCCCTGCCCATGGCCGGCCTCCTTTCGCTCAGCGGTTCGTCCTCAGGGTCGCCGGGGCCTCGCAGCATCCCGCCCCGGCCCACGGCCCGGCGGGCTTCGCCGACGAGGTGTATACCGGCAGGGTCGCCGCCGGAAGCAGGATTGCGACGATCAGGAACATTCTCTTCATCCCGTTCTCCTGATCATGCGGGATCGCACCGGAGCGAGCCGATGAGATCCCGAATGTCGGTCATGCCGTGCCGTTGCAGATAGGATTCGATCCCTTCCATGACATCCAGTGTCGTCCGGGGATTCAGGAACTGCCCCGTCCCCACCTGGACGGCCGAGGCCCCGGCGATCAGGAATTCCAGGGCACTCGCCGGGTCGACGATGCCGCCGACGCCGATGACGGGAACCTTCACGCGGCGGGCGACCTGCCAGACCATGCGCACCGCCACGGGCCGCACGGCCGGGCCGGAGAGCCCGCCGGTGATGTTTGCGAGATGGGGGACGCGCCGCTCCACGTCGATGGACAGGCCCAGGAGCGTGTTGATGAGCGACAGGGCATGGGCGCCGGCGGCTTCGACGGCGAGGGCGATCTCGACGATGTCCGTGACGTTGGGGGTGAGCTTCACGATCACCGGCAGGTCCGTGCTTCCCCGGACCGCCGCCGTCACCTCCGCCGCCGACTCCGGCCGCGCACCGAAGGCAATCCCGCCTTTCTTCACGTTGGGGCAGGAGATGTTCACCTCCAGGGCGTGGACGCCGCCGGCCCGGCCCAGGGCCTCCGCCACGGCGGCATACTCGTCGACGGCCTCCCCGAAGATGTTGACGATCACCGGGACGTCGAACTGCCTGAGGTAGGGAAGCTTTTCCGAGAGGAACGCCCGGACGCCCACGTTCTGCAGGCCCACAGCGTTGAGCATCCCCGCGGGGGTCTCCATGATCCGGGGCGGAGGATTGCCGGCCCGGGGCTGGAGGGAGATGCCCTTGGTGACGACGGCTCCGAGTCGGTTCAGGTCTGCGAACGGGGCGTATTCCTCCCCGTAGCCGAAGGTACCCGACGCGGGCATGACCGGATTTTTCAGGGTCAGGCCGCCGAGTGAAACGGCAAGAGACGGAGCGTTATGATCACCAGTCGAGTTCATGGATGTCGAAGACCGGGCCTTCCCTGCAGACCCTCGCGTAGGAAAAGGAGTTGTCCCGCTGCCGGACGGCCACGGCGCATCCCAGGCAGGCGCCAAGCCCGCAGGCCATCCGCTCCTCCACGGAGACCTGGCAGGGAACAGGCGATTCCCGGAGCATACCCGCCAGGCACGACAGCATCGGCCGGGGACCACAGGCATAAACAGCCGTTTCCTCCGGCCGGAACGATGGAAGATCCAGGCCCAGGGGATCCGTCACGATCCCGCAGGCACCACAGGTTCCATCGTCCGTGGTGACGGCGACCCGCGAGCACAGAGCCTCCATCCGCTCCAGGCCGACCAGGGCCTCGGAGCAGCGGGCGCCGGCGTAGCAGACGATTTCCCTTCCCTCCGCCGCGGCGGGAAGCTCCCGGTAATGCGCCGCCAGGAAGGTCAGGGGCGCAATACCGATGCCGCCGGCCACGAGGACGACGGTCCGCACGTCCGGGCTGACACGGAATCCGCGCCCCAGGGGGCCAAGGACCCGCAGCACCCGTTCCGCCGGCAGCTCCGACAGGAGGGCCGTGCCCTTCCCGGCCACCCGGTAAAGAAGCTCCAGCCGGACCCCGCCCGCCTGCCGCGTGAAGCCGTAGATGCTGAGAGGCCGCGCCAGGAGCGGATCCGTCCGTCCGGGTATCCGCACCATGACGAACTGCCCGGGAACCGGGTCGGCGAAGGAACCGGGCAGCCCCAGGACCATGTGAAAATGGCCTGTCGCCGTCTCCCGGTTCGACAGCACGGCTCCCTCCACATATCGATCCGCTTCCTGTCGGGTCCGGTCAGTCATTTTTCCTGAATTCGATTTCTTGAACGATCCTGAATGCTTGAAAGGCTCATTCCTTTTCTCACAAGGAATCGGCAAATGCAATGCCAAATCCGGGCGAAGCCCCTTTCAGGGTGCGTCCCACTCCATGAGCACGGCGTCCTCGCCGGTTTCGGGATAATAGCCGCGCCGGATTCCGGTCCGCCGGAATCCCCATTTCCGGTAGAGCATGATGGCCGCCTCGTTTCCTCTTCTCACCTCCAGCGTGACGCGCGTTATGCCCTCGCGCCCGCATGCTTCCAGCATCCCCTTCATCAGGCGGTCGGCGATGCCGGCGCGCCGCAGGTCCCGCCGGACGGCGATCCGCTGGAGCTGACCCTCGCCGGCGACAAACCAGAAGAACATGTAGCCGCACACCGGGGCAGTCGCCCCTTCCGTTCCGCGAGCCACCAGGTTTCTGGAAATGGCCAGGCCCAGCTCCCGCAGGAAAAGCTCCCGGGACCAGGGCGTCGGGAAGGAGACCCGCTCGATGGCCAGAATCTCCTCCAGGTTCGCTTCCGCCGCCGTTGCAATCTCGATGGGCGCATCCATCCGGGACTCCGGGTCAGGCCCCCTGGAGCAGTTCCAGGAAGAGAACGGCCACCAGGTACATGCCGCAGAACACCTGGAGCGCCCGCTTCTGCGAAAATGCCTTCAGGGCGGCGGCGATTCCCACGACGGGAAACAGGAAATAGGTGAACTGCAGGGCCGTGCGAACCGGGTGGGAAAGATTCGCCAGGAGCCAGCCCAGCAGGGGAACACCCGCTGCCAGGAGGACGAAAAGCAGCCCTGCCGACAGCAGCCAGTAGCGCCCCAGGGCCCGCATGTGCAGCCGGGAGACGGCCTTCAGGTCCCCTTCCTCCCCGGCTGCCACGGCCTGCCGGGCCAGCCGCTCGTTCAGAATCACGAGAACATGCTCCCCCTTCTGGGCCAGGTGGGCCACGGGCAGAAACAGGAGGAGGGAAAGGGCGACGGCCTCCCGCGAAACGCCGCCGGCCGGACCAACGCTGTTCAGGACGACGGCGGAAACGGTAAGGATGGTCACAATGGTTTCATTGGGGGGGATATAGGTTCCGATGGGCAGGTGGTCGATCCAGAACAGCTCCATCAGCGCCCCCACGAGCAGTCCCGTCGCCGGGTCCCCCAGCATCCAGCCCGTAAGGGTACCCGCCACGACGGGGCGGGAGATCATGGCCTGGAGTACGACACGGTCCAGGCACATCAACCCTCCGGCTGCGGCAATGACAAGGATTTTCCAATGCACGGGTCCCTCCGGCGGGCATCAGACGGATCGAAAAAGGCGGCGCTAGCGGGTCTCGTCGCCGAGGATATCCCGGATGCCGATGGGTTTCTCGCGCGGAACGCGGCGGACATCCACCTGGACGCCCTCCTGTGCGAGTTCCCGGATGGCGGAGATATCCTCTTCTCCCAGCAGGACCGAGGGTGCGCACTGCTGGATGCATTCTTCGTTGTGGATATTCCCGATGTTCAGGCGCTCGAAATGAAACCCGCCCCGGTACGCCCGCAGGGCGTCCTTCACGGAAGAGAACAGAACGATGGCCTTGCGGTTTTTTTGCCCGATGCCCTTGATGTTCTCGGGAAATTCATCGACGCTGCTGATCAGGGTTTCAATGTCCCGGGGGACGGACATCTTGATGACGGTCTCCCGGAAGAAGTCGCTCGCCACGTGGTCGTCCACGACGATGATGCAGTTGGCCCTGGCATAGGGAACCCATGCCTCGATGATCTGGCCGTGGACCAGGCGGTTGTCGATTCTTACCAGGGCGATTTCCATGTCCGGAAACCTGTCACGTGCTGACCTTCCTGTTGAGGATCTCGCTGGCCAGCGAGATGTTGTTTCTCCCGTAATCCTTGATGAAGCAGGAGAAATCCTTCAGGCTCATGGTCGAGCGGACATCGGCGAGCTTCAGCATCATCGGCAGGTTGACGCCGGTGACGACCTCCACCTTCCCGTCTTTCATGAAGGATAGCGAAATATTGGAAGGCGTGCCGCCGAAGAGGTCCGTCATGATGAGGACCCCCTTGCCCTGGTCGAGTTTCTTGATGGCGGTGCTGATTTCCTTCTTGATCTCTTCGACGCCCTTGCTCTGGTCGATGGGAATATGAAGGACACCCTTCATGGGACCTTTGATCATTTCTGCGGCCTTGATCAATTCCTTGCCGAGGTCGCCATGGGTTGTAATCAGAACACCGATCATGATGCACTCCAGCGGGTACGGTTTAGGGGCGCTACGCTAATGGATTCACCTGCCGTTGTCAAGACCAAACGGGCTCGAAATGCCCCTTGACAGAAAGCCTCCTTTCAACGTAGAAGCTCGTATTTTCAAGGTTCTTCGCTCGCTTCCCCGCAGCCTGGAGCAACGGGGCGGCGCCGGCCACAACACACTGATTCAGCAAGGAGAAAACATGAATCCGGAGGTATTTCGGGAATATGATGTCAGGGGGCTGGTCGACCGGGACCTGAATCCCTCTTTCGTCCGGGAACTCGGGCAGGCCGTCGGGACCTTCGCACGGCAGCGGGGAGTCCGGACCATGACCCTGGGCAGGGACTGCCGGCTCAGCTCCGAATCCTATGCCGGGGAGATGGCCCGGGGACTTCTGAGCACAGGCATCGACGTCATCGATGTGGGCCTTTGTGCGACGCCCATCCTGTACTACTCCATCCGCCACCTGGAAACGGACGGCGGCGTCATGGTGACGGGGAGCCACAACCCGCCGGAGTTCAACGGCTTCAAGATCTGCGTCGGACCCGACACGATCTACGGGGACGACATCCAGGAGCTGCGCCGCATCATGGAAAAGGCCCGCTATGAAGTGGGAGAGGGCCGCGCGACGGACAGGGACGTCTCGAGCGCCTACGAGGATCACATCTTCGGGAACGTGAAGGTCCGGAAAGGAATCTCCGTGGTCGTCGACGGGGGAAACGGGGTCGGCGGCCTTTTCGCCCTGCCCCTGTTCCGCCGGCTGGGATGCCGCGTCACCGACATCTACTGCGAGCCCGACGGGCGATTCCCGAACCATTTCCCCGATCCGACGGTGCCGGAAAACCTGAAGGACCTGATCGCCCTGGTGAAAAAAGAAGGCGCCGACCTCGGCATCGCCTTCGACGGGGACGCCGACCGCATCGGGGCCGTCACCGACGACGGGCGCGTTCTCTGGGGCGACGAGCTCCTGCTCCTTTTCGCCCGTTTCATTCTCAAGGAGCGACCGGGGGCGGCCATCATCGGCGAGGTGAAGTGCTCGCAGAACCTTTACGACGACATTGCCCGGCACGGCGGGCGGCCCATCATGTGGAAGGCCGGCCACTCCCTGATCAAGGGGAAGATGAAGGAGGAAAAAGCGGTCCTGGCCGGCGAGATGAGCGGCCATCTGTTCTTTGCGGACCGTTACTTCGGGTATGACGACGCCATTTACGCGGCAGCCCGCCTCCTGGAGATCGTCTCCTCCTCCGCTGTTCCCCTGAGCGCCATTCTGGCGGACGTGCCGAAGACCTTCTCCACGCCGGAGATCCGCGTGGACTGCTCCGACGAATCGAAGTTCCGGGTCGTCGAGGAGGTGAAGGCCCGCTTCGCCGAGACGCACAAGATCATCGACATCGACGGCGTGCGGATCCCCTTCCCCGACGGGTGGGGCCTCATCCGGGCCTCCAACACCCAGCCGGTCCTGGTCCTGCGCTTCGAGGCGGCAACGGAAGCGCGCCTCCGGGAAATCCGCGGCCTCGTCGAAGGCGTCCTCGAAGAGGTGAAGCGGACCATTTCCTGACACCGGGTCCATGGACCCAGCTTTCCAGGGATCTCCCCCCGCCGGAGACGGCGGGAAAGGAGCGCACCGGGCGCTCCACATCAGAACCGGCCCGAACGACAGGGCCCCTGCCGGTCTGACGCCGCCGGAGGGGTCCTTTTTTTTCCGCCCGCTTCCTCAGGCCATACGCCCGAATTGTCACGGTTCCCCTGCCCGCCCGCCGCCGAAAATTGTCTTGACTTGGCGCGCCGATCTTGGCTAAACACCAGGGTCTTCGGACAG
>CAYNEJ010000079.1:0-3834 GCA_964396205.1 uncultured Syntrophaceae bacterium | reverse complement strand
ATTGAATCTGAAAGGAGAAACCATGGCAAAATATGAGTCGCAAGCCTTGAGGAACGTTGCCGTTGCGGGACACGGGGGAACGGGAAAGACGACGCTGTGCGAGTCGTTCCTCTTCGTATCCGGCAAGACGGAGCGCCTCGGCCGAGTGGACGACGGAAGCTCATCGATGGACTTCGAGCCGGAGGAGCACAAACGGCGCAGTTCCATCAACACCGCGGTGAATTTCTTCGAGTGGGACAAGCACAAAGTGAACCTGCTCGACTCCCCGGGAGACTCCAATTTTGCCTATGACATGGTGAGCTGCCTGGCCCACGCGGACGCGGCCCTCGTGGTCGTCGACGCCGTCAGCGGCGTCGAGTTCCAGACAATCAAGGTCTGGGAAAACGCCGACCTCAACGCTCTGCCCCGGATCGTCGTCATCAACCGGATGGACCGCGAGCGGGCGGATTTCGGGAAGGCCGTCGAGAGCATCGGCGCGAAACTCGACCGGAAGATCACCCCCCTGATGCTGCCCATCGGCACGGAGGCTTCCTTCAAGGGGGTCGTGGACCTGGTGGCGGGAAAGGCCTTCCTGTTCGACGAAGGGAAAGGGACCTGCAAGCCCGCGGACGTGCCCGCCGACATGGCCGCCCAGGTGGAGAAACTCCGGGGTACGATGGTGGAAGACATCGCCGAGACGGACGAGACCCTCATGGACAAATACCTGGAATCGGGTGAACTCGGCGCGGAAGATCTCCAGCAGGGGCTGCGAAAGGGCGTGCTCTCCGGCTCCCTGATCCCGGTCGTCTGCACATCCGCCCTCAAGAACATCGGCTCCTCTCTCGTGATGGACCTGATGGTCCGCCTGTTCCCCTCCCCCGTCGATCGCGGTGCCGTGACGGGCACGAAACCCGGAAAGGATGAACCGGAGGAGAGGATGCCGGACCCGGCGGCTCCCTTCGCGGCCCGAGTATTCAAGACCATCGCCGATCCCTACGCAGGCCGGGTGACCATTTTCCGCGTCTACTCGGGCACGGTGACCTCCGATGCCACGTTCTTCAATCCGACCCGCAAGAGCACGGAGCGGTTCGGAAACATCTTCTTCCTGGAGGGCAAGACCCAGAAGCCCGCCGAGGATGCCCTCGTGCCGGGCGACATCGCCGCCGTCGCCAAGCTCAAGGAGACCCTCACGGGAGACACCCTCTGCTTTGAGAAAGCCCCGATCCTGCTGACGCGCATTCCGACGCCGGCAGCGGTCATGTCCTTTGCCATCGAGCCGAAATCCCGCGGCGACGAGGAAAAGATCGTGTCGTCCATCAACCGGCTCATCGAGGAAGACCCGACCCTGACCTACCGCCGGGACGAGCAGACCAAGGAGATGATCCTCTCCGGGACCGGCCAGGTCCATATCGAGGTCACCGTCGAGAAGATGAAGCGGAAGTTCGGCGTGGAAGTGAACCTCAAGACCCCGAAGGTGCCCTACAAGGAAACGATCAAGAAGGCCAGAATGGGCATCCAGGGACGATACAAGAAGCAGTCCGGCGGACGCGGCCAGTTCGGCGACGTCTGGCTGGACGTGGAGCCCCTTCCGCGGGGCGGGGGCTTTGAGTTCGCCGACAAGATCGTCGGAGGCGTCGTGCCCCAGCAGTATCGGCCCGCAGTGGAAAAGGGCATCGTGGAGGCCATGGAGGAAGGCGTCCTGGCAGGCTATCCGACGGTGGATTTGAAGGTCGCCCTCGTGGACGGTTCGTACCACACGGTGGACTCGTCGGAAATGGCCTTCAAGATCGCCGGGTCCATGGGGTTCAAGAAGGCCGTCCTCGAGTGCCAGCCGACCCTGCTGGAGCCCATCGTCAACATCGACATCGAGATTCCGGACGAATACATGGGCGACATCATCGGCGACCTGAACTCCCGCCGGGGCCGTGTCCTCGGCATGGAATCGAAGGGCTCGAACCAGATCGTCAAGGCCAGCGTGCCTCTCGCGGAGATCCTGAAGTATGCCCCGGACCTCCGGTCCATGACGAGCGGCCGGGGAACCTTCACCTACGAGTATTCTCACTACGAGGAAGTTCCGGCGCAGATCGCCGAGAAGGTGATCGCCGAGGCGAAGAAGGAAAAGGAAGCGGCGGAAAAATGACCATCCGGGCCGGCGTCATCACGGTCAGCGACCGCGGATCCCGGGGTGCCCGGGAGGACTTGAGCGGACCCGAGGTGGCCCGCCTGCTGGAGGGGATCGACTGCCGGATCGAGCGAACGGCCATGGTGCCCGACGAGACAGAGCCGATCCGGGAGGTTCTGATCCGCTTCGCCGACGAGGAAAAGCTGGACCTGATCGTCACGACCGGCGGGACGGGGGTCAGCCCCCGCGACGTGACACCGGATGCGACCCTCGCGGTGATCCACAAGGAGATCCCCGGCATGGCGGAGGCCATGCGCCGGGCCAGTGCCGCGAAGACCCCCCACGCCATGATCTCCCGCGCCGTCGTCGGCATCCGGGGCGCCTCGCTGATCGTCAACCTCCCCGGAAGCCCCCGGGGCGCCCGGGAAAATCTCGAGGTGCTCCTGCCGGCCATCCCCCACGCCGTGGAAAAGATCAAGGGAGACGAGACGGAATGCGGCTCCGCATGATCCGGAGCATCCTCTCCGCGTGGCTTCCGGCCCAGTAGATCCGTCCGCAGCGCCCGCACCTCCGGAAGTTCTCCTGTGATCCGAAAACATAGGCGGGAACGAGACCTTCCACGGCGCTCTTTTCCACTTCCGACAGGGTCTCATTGCAGTCCAGGCAGCGCCCCAGGACGACGCGGGCATCGAAGGACAGCCCCAGGACGGAGGCCGCCTCCGCAAGCTGATCCTCCCACCGGTCCGCCGTGATCAGGACCAGCCGTCCCCGAAACGGCCGCGCCGCCAGGGTCCGGCTTTTCGTGACCGCAATCCGCCCTTCCAGCAGCGCCCTCTGAAGCAGAGAACGGTCCGCCCGGCCCTCATGGCAGACCGTGTCACATCCCAGGGCCCGCAGCCATCGGGCGAGTTTCCCGAGGTTCCCGTCGACAATCAGCTTCACAACACCGCCCGCCGCCACGCCCGCCACCTCCGCGAAGGGAAGTCATTTCCAATCCGTTTTGCCTTGTGCTATATTGCCGCACCATCATGGGCGGGAGCCCTTCAACAGGGGGAAGCACATGGAACCCGGGCAAGACACTTTTTACTTTTCGTACGGTACGAACATGAGCGAGGCGGATGTCCGCCAATGGTGCCGGGAAAACAACCAGCCCTATCCGCTGGGACCGGTCTTCTCCCGGGCCTACCTGCCGGACACACAGGTCGTTTTCAACCTCCCCTCTCCCGTCCGGGCGGGCGGTTCCCTCAACATCCGCCATCGGCTCGGCCAAGCCACCCCGGGCGTCTTATACCACATGACGCCCGAGGGCTGGAAGATCCTGGACCGGAGGGTCAGCGCCCCCAGGGATTACAGGCATCTCGACGTCGTCGCCCTGACGGAGGACGGGCGCGAGCATTCCGCCGTCACGTACCAGGTGGACACCACCCTGACGGAGGGGGGATTCGTCAAGCCCACGGCGGAGTACGTCGGCATCGTCAAGGAGGGGCTCGCGGCGTACGGATTCACCGACCGCATGCTCCGGCCGGTCTCCCACGGCAAGGAGCCCCCATGGTACATCGACATGCTCTTCGTATACGGCACCCTGATGGAAGGAGAAGTCCGGCACCACATCCTGCAACACTGGTGCGACCACCGGGCGGGCATGCGGGCCAAGGCTGCGGGAGTGCTCTATGCAAGCGGGAAGGGGTTCCCGGCCATGTTCCCGGCGGAGCGGGAGGGCCAGGAAGTCCGGG
>CAYNEJ010000078.1:0-16441 GCA_964396205.1 uncultured Syntrophaceae bacterium | reverse complement strand
TGCTGAAGTTCCTGGCCTTCGAGCAGGTGTTCAAGAACTCCCTGACCACCCTGCCCATGGGCGGCGGCAAGGGTGGTTCGGACTTCGACCCCAAGGGCAAGTCGGACGGCGAGGTCATGCGGTTCTGCCAGGCTTTCATGCGGGAGCTCTTCCGGTTCATCGGTGCGGAAACGGACGTCCCCGCCGGGGATATCGGCGTCGGCGGCCGGGAGATCGGATACCTCTTCGGATACTACAAGAAGATCCGGAACGAGCACACCGGCGTCCTCACCGGCAAGGCCCTGGAGTACGGCGGCAGCCTGGTCCGCCCCGAGGCCACCGGCTACGGCACCACGTATTTCGCGGCGGAGATGCTGGCCACCCGCGGCCTCGACTTCAAGGGCAAGACCGTCGCCATCAGCGGCGCCGGGAACGTCGCCCAGTACGCCGTGGAGAAGGTCAACCAGCTGGGCGGCAAGGTCATCACACTGTGCGACTCCAGCGCAACCATCGTGGATGAGACGGGAATCGACCAGAACAAGTGCAGCTTCGTCATGGAGCTCAAGAACGTCAAGCGCGGCCGCATCAAGGAGTACGCCGACAAGTACAACACCTGCTGTGTCGAGGGAGCCAGCGTGTGGGACGTGATCCGGGATCAGGGGATCAAGGTGGACATCGCCCTGCCCTGCGCCACCCAGAACGAGCTGGACGCCTCCCATGCCGCCGCCCTGGTGAAGAACGGCTGCGCCTGCGTGGCCGAAGGGGCGAACATGCCCTCGACTCCGGATGCCGTGAAGATCTTCCAGGAAAACAACATCCTCTACGGGCCCGGCAAGGCCGCCAATGCGGGTGGTGTCGCCACCTCGGGACTCGAGATGAGCCAGAACAGCCTGAAGCTCTCCTGGACCCGGGAAGAGGTTGACCAGCGCCTCCTCATCATCATGAAGAGCATTCACAAGGCCTGCGTGGAGACCGCCGAGGCTTACGGCCGGAAGGGCGACTACGTGACAGGCGCCAACATCGCCGGTTTCACCAAGGTGGCCCGGGCCATGCTGGCCTACGGTGTGGTGTAAAGAAAAAAGGGCCTCGAAGAAGCCCTTTCATGAAAGACAGCCGCGGATCGCTCCGCGGCTGTCTTTTTTTCCGAACCCGCCGCCCCCCGGTCCCGAACCCGCCGTTCGCGGGGGAGCGGCCGAAGCCCTCTTCAGGATGCCGCGAAGCAGATGAGCTTCTGAGTCACCACGTCGGAGAGGAGCCTGAGCTGCCGCTCCCGGACATCGTACACCCGGACCACTCCTCCGTAGGCCTCGTCGCGGGGAGACAGCTCCGCCAGGCGGTTCGGAAAGGCTTCCAGCCAGGCCGCATGGAAGAAGACATTCTCCTTCTCGGGATAGATGGCCATGTAGAAAATCTCCATCTCCACGAGATCCTGGAAGAAATGGGTTCCAAAGGAAAGATCGGGGATCAGGCTTCCGTCCCGGTAGGCGATTTCGGCGATGACGGTGATGTTGTTGATCTCCGAGAAGGTCACGGGAACCCCCATGGCCGGCGTCGTCGTTCCCCAGCGGCCCGGTCCCAGGAGGGCCGTGGGTCTCTCCTCGCGGTTCTCCACGAGTTTGTTGAGCCGGCCGATGATGCGCGCCACGTCGTATTTTTCCGAAAGGGACAATTTTGTATAGCCCTGCGGATCGACGAAGATCACATGCGAAATGGGCTGCGAGACGCTTCCGCCCATGAAGTTGCCCTCCTGGCGGAGAAGCATCCGGTCCTTGCGGACCCGCGCCGGGATCTCCACCCGGGCCGTCTGCCCCCGCGTCTGGAACGGCCGGCATTGCAGGAGGTTGACCTGCAGGTTTCCCTGGGCGCTGAAGTTGGCCGTGAACTCGATGTCCACCGGGTACGCATAAACCTGCTCCAGGGTCTTGAGCATCCGCGACATGGTATCGGGAAAGTCCGTCGTCGCGAGGAGTTCATCGAACGTAAGCACCCAGCTGTCCGTCTCCGGCCTGCCCAGGGCCCGCAGGCGGTCCGCGGCCTCCATGTCCCGGGTGCCGACCAGCTCCAGCCGCGCGTCCAGTTCCTCACGAACCACCTGCTCCAGCGGCAGCGACTGAAAGCGGTTTTCTTCCAGGTTGAGGGCGTCCACCTCGTGCTGGGAGAAGCGCCGGGCGTCGTCGAGGCCCGAATGGGCCTTCAGCAGGGGATCGTCAAGGGCCACGATCCGCGGATAATCGTTCTCCACCCGGTTGACCGCCCGGGTTCCCAATCCCAGGACCAGCCGGAGCATTCCGGCCTTGGGATCCAGGCCCTGTTTCCACACGAAGGTGTTATGGGAAAGCCCGACCCCGGCCAGCTCCGGGAAAAAATAGTGCTTCCGGTAGGATCCGGACACGCGCTGGACGAGGAGGGCCATCTGCTCGTCCATTTGATCCAGGCCCCGCTGGAGCCGGTAGGTCAGGGCGTCGACGTTCATGGTGCTGGCGAAGATGCGTCGCACCGCCTCCTCGAAGTGCTCGTAGCGCTGCTCCGGCGTTCCCTGGTTGGCGCAGAAATAACTTTCATACTTGCCGGCAAAGGCGTTGCCGAAGGCATCCTCCAGGAGGCTGCTGGAGCGGACGATGATGGGAGACTGGCCGAAGTACTCGAGCATCAGCTGGAACTGCTCCCGCACCTCCTCCGGGAAAATCCCCCGGAGCATGACATTCCGAAGCTCACCGGCGCAATCGAAGTATCCTTCCTTGGTCTTCTGGGCCATGAGAAGCTTCCACCAGCCGTTCTGGACGATGTAGGAATAGAAAACGTCGGAACCGATATAAAAGGAGTCGTGGCGCTCCAGCCGGGCATCCCAGTTGTAGGACCCGTCCTTGCGGAGGATGTTCCGGGCCAGGAGCATGCCGACGGACTTCCCGCCGATGAATCCCGTGCCGATCAGGCGCTCCTCGATCTCCAGCAGGTCTTCCAGGGTGAAAAAATCCTTCGCCAGCGACAGGATTCGCTTTTCCCGGCCGATGAGGACCCGGGAGAGCTGGTCGACCATGCCGTGCCTCGCCTCCCCTGCCCCGGGATCCAGGGCAAGCTCCCGGGCCTGCATGAAGATGCGGTCCCAGTAGTCCAGGTTCCGCTCGGCACCGACGGTTCCCTTGTGGGCCAGGAAGGAGAAGAGGTTTGTGGCGTCCACGCTGTTCATGATCGGCGTGAAGCGCCCGTCGGTCTGGATATGGGGAAGGAACATGGTGGGCGAATAGCGGTTCCAGGCCTTGAGGGGATGGACGCAGAGCTTTCCCTGGTAGTTGTAAATGTCCAGGAGCACCTGGGTTGTCTCCCGGATCCGGGCGACGGTCTTGAAGGAATGGCGGCTCCGGAGAATGGCGAAATAGGCGACCGTGTTCAATTCGAAGAGGTACGGGCAGGTGATGACGAAAAAGTTCCCGATCATCAGGTCCGTGGCCCAGGCGTGCAGGAGATCCGAGAGGCAATCGAAGACGTAGAAGACGTCCCGGCCCTCCTGGCGGATGATGTTGTGGACCTGGGTGGAGAAGGACTCGAACCCCATGTCGGCGTTGAGCTTGTAGATCGTCACCTGGCCGGTGGCCTCCAGGAGCGGAGCATGGCGGGCGAAACGCATGTAGACGACCCGCTCGCCGTTCTCCAGTGCGGTCTTGACAAAAGGAAGGACAAAGGCCCGGTAGTCCTCCACGTCGTCCACCTGGAGCACCACGTTGTCGCCCGTCTGAAGATAGTTCAGGATGCCGTCCAGCCCCTCGATGCCGGTCGAGACCCGGGAAAAGGATACCATCGATGTCGATCCCCCTTTCTGAATTCCCGAAGAATGTCTTTTCAAGTTTCATACCAGAAAGGATCTTTTTCTCCCATTGCCCTCTTTAACGAAAATGTATAAATATTGCTCGTTGGCACACTTCTTGTTCATTTTTGTTCATCAAGAGCCTGCCTGAGCGGGCCGGAAACAACCCGGAGGAACCTTGTGAGCATTCACAGCTTCGAAGAACTGGCGGCCCTCCATGCCATCGCCAAGATCCTGGCCCAGCCGTGGGAATTGCGGGACCAGCTCGAGCGCGTCCTCAACGAGATGAATGTCCGGCTGGGGATGGAGCGCGGCATGATCTCGCTCCTCGACCGGGACACCGGCGAGGCGTGGCTGGACGTCGCCCACGGCATCAACCTCGATGGCCTGGAGATCACCTACCGTGTGGGGGAGGGGATCACCGGCAAGGTGGCCCAGACGGGCCGCCCCATGGCGATTCCCAACCTGGGCAAGGAGGCCCTGTTTCTCGACCGGACGGGAGCCAGGCGCCACCTGAACCGGGATGAGATGGCCTTTCTGTGCGTCCCCATCATGTACGACAACCGGGTCGTGGGCATCCTGTCGGCCGACAAGGGCGCCGGCTCCGTGATCGACCTGGATCGCGAACTCTCCATGCTCACCGCCGTGGCGGAACTGATCGCCAAGGCGGTGCACATCCTGGCACTGGAAGAAGAAAACCGCCGGCTTCGCCGGATCATCAACCAGGGACGGTCGCCATCCGTCGATTTCATTGGTCATTCCAAGGGAATGCAGGAGGTTTTCGGGCTTGTCAGCCACGTCGCCGATTCGGGCACGACGGTCCTGATCCTGGGAGAGACGGGGACCGGAAAGGAGCTGGTGGCCCGGGCGATCCACATGAACAGCCCCCACGGCAAGGGTCCCCTGGTCCAGGTGAACTGCGCCGCCATTCCCGATACCCTCATGGAAAGCGAGCTGTTCGGCCACGAGAAGGGGGCGTTCACCGGGGCGCTTCGCCAGCGCCGGGGACGTTTCGAGGAGGCCAACAACGGAACCATCTTTCTCGACGAGGTCTCGGAGCTCTCCGCCGCCGCCCAGGCCAAGCTGCTTCGGGTGCTTCAGGAGAAGCAGTTCCAGCCCCTTGGCTCATCCCGGCTCATCCACACAAATGCCCGGGTCGTCGCGGCCACCAATCGCCTGCTGGATGAATGCATCACCGGCGGTCAGTTCCGGTCCGACCTCTACTACCGGCTCAGCGTCTTCCCCATCTACCTGCCGCCGCTCCGGGAGCGGGGCAACGACATCATCCTCCTGGCGGATCACTTCGTGCTCAAGTATTCGCAGGAACTGGGGAAACCGGTAAAACGGATCTCCACGGCGGTGGTCGAGGCCTTCCTGGCTCACCCCTGGCCGGGCAATGTCCGGGAACTGGAGAACTGCATCGAGCGCGCGGTCCTGCTGGCGGAAGGAGACTCCGTGGAAATGATTCATCTTCCTCCTTCCCTGCAGGTCAAGAGCCGACCCGGTGAAAAGAAGGACTCGGGACGGCTCAGCTCCGTCATCGAGGCCCAGGAACGGACGCTCATCATCGACGCCCTGAAGGAAACCCGGGGAAACCAGAGCCAGGCGGCCCGGCTCCTGGGAACCACCAAACGAATCATCCAGTACAAGATTCAGAAGCTGGGCATCGATCACCGGAAATACAGGCAGAAAGGCAGGGGAGCCTCCGGACCGGGCAAGGGGCTCCAGGAGATCGCGTGACCGATGAAGAATCGAAGCCGGAACAACAATTTTGTATTTTCCGGCCTTCAGAAAGCACAATTTTGTGTCTCCCCTCGTCGGCCCAACGGGGGTCGATTCGCGTGGAATCGCCGGGCAGCCGCGAATGCTGCATGGAACGCATCATGGCACAATTTTCGCTTTTCAGCAGGAGCCGTTCGGCCCCCCGCGGGTTGAACCGATAAAGAAAGGATCTGCCATGTGCCGCCTGTTCGCCGTCACCAGCCGTGAGCCTCTCTCGCCCATGACGGCCGTCCATGCCCTGAACGTCATGAAGGAAGGGCACGACGGCTCCGGCATGGGACTGTTCCTGACGGACCTGGGGGGCAGTTTCGAGCGCTTCCGGGGCTCCCCCATTCTCTCGGGCATCTTTTCCAACGAAGGGCTTCGCACCCTGGACCGGTACCTGATGGACCTTGATTTCACCGTCAAGTACAAGCTCTCCATCCGGCCGGCCCAGATTCCGCCGCCCGGGACGCCGAAACGGGACAATTATGTCATTCGCGCCTATGACTATCCGCCGGACTGGCTCACCCTGACGCAGGAGGAGCGGGAGCACCGGCTGATGCTGACCCGCCTCCGCCTCCGCCAGATGGGAGAGGCAGACGGCTCCATGCTGGTGTTCAGCTTCTGGCCCGACGTGATCATGATCAAGGAAGTGGGCGACCCGATGGAGCTGGCAGCCTACCTGGGACTCGACCACGAGGAGCTCCAGGCCCGGGTGATTCTGGCCCAGGGGCGGCAGAACACCAATTACGCCATCAACATCTACGCCTGCCATCCATTCTTCATCCAGGGATACGCGACGATGACCAACGGCGAGAACACGGCCTTCGTGCCCATCCGGGAGTTCCTGACCTCCCGGAATTACGCCGGATACACGGGATACCAGTCCGACTCGGAGGTGTTCACCCACATCCTCCATTATACCCAGAAGAATCTCGGCCTCGGGCTCGACCTGTACAAGCACATCATCACCCCCCTGAAAGACGGGGAGCTTGGGAACCACCCGAACGGCACAAAATTGAAACAGATCAAACAGGCCTGCCGTCCCCTCATCATCGACGGCCCCAACTGCGTGATCGGTTGCCTTCCCGACAAAACCGTCTTCCTGGTCCAGGACAGCAAAAAGCTTCGTCCCGGCATCGTGGGCGGCAGTCCGGGCCTGTTCGCCTTCTCCTCGGAGGTCTGCGGCCTCGATGCGGCGATTCCCGCCCGGAACAAGAGCATCGACATTCAGCCCATGAAATACGACACGGTCATGATCCCGCCCGGCCGGGAGGAGGTGATTCGATGGAATCAATGGGAACGATAACGCCCTCCACCCTGAGCCGGACCGATCTCCCCTGGCAGATCGCCTGGAGCAGGGAGAGATGCACGCTCTGCGGGCGGTGCACGGCGGTCTGTCCCGTCCGGGCCATCGAGCTGGGGGTGCACCGGAAGCGGGTCGTCCAGGTCGATCTGGGCCTGGCGGAGAAACCGGGGAACGTGTTCGGCGTCTATCACGGCATCCGCCAGAAAACCGATCCCGCCTTCGCTTGCATCGGCTGCGGCATGTGCGACCTGGTCTGTCCCAACGGGGCCATCCGGCCGGTCCGGAGCGGCGAGCCCGACAAGCTCCGCTTCCACAATAACGCGGGCGGCGTCCCCCGGCGGCGCGGCGGACGGCGGAACGATCCGCGGAGCCTGCTGGACGAGATCAAGTTCATCCGCATCTCCATGCTGACGGACCCGGCGCTGGATGCCGGACGCCACGACTTCGAGCTGCGCACCCTCCTGGGCCGGATCCTGCCCCCGGAGGAACTGGTCCGGACCACCCGGGAGAACGGCTGGATTCCCCCCGTGCGGGAGATCTACCCCCTCATCATCGGCAGCATGTCCTTCGGGGCCCTCTCGCCGAACATGTGGGAAGGCCTCCAGATGGGGGTGGCCTACCTGAACGAGGAGCTGGGCATGCCCGTCCGCATGTGCACGGGCGAAGGGGGCTGCCCCCCGAGGCTCCTGCGCTCCCGGTTCCTGAAATACGTCATCCTGCAGATCGCCAGCGGCTATTTCGGGTGGGACGAGATCATCCATGCCCTGCCGGAGATGAAGGAAGACCCCTGCGCCATCGAGATCAAATACGGTCAGGGAGCGAAGCCCGGCGACGGCGGCCTCCTGATGTGGTACAAGGTGAACCGGCTGATCGCCGCCATCCGGGGCGTTCCCCCCGGGGTGAGCCTTCCGAGCCCGCCGACCCACCAGACGAAATACTCCATCGAGGAGTCCGTGGCCAAGATGACCCAGTCCATGGCCATGGCCTGGGGATTCCGGGTCCCCGTCTATCCCAAGATCTCCGCCACGAGCACCACGCTGGCCGTCCTGAACAACCTGACCCGGAATCCCTACGCGGGGGGCCTCGCCATGGACGGGGAGGACGGAGGCACCGGAGCCGCCTACAATGTCTCCATGAACGCCATGGGCCACCCCATCGCCAGCAACATCCGGGATGCCTACCTGAACCTGGTGAAAGTGGGAAAACAGAACGAAATCCCGCTGTTCGCCGGGGGCGGCATCGGCAAGAACGGCAACCTCGCCGCCAACGCCGCCGCCCTCATCATGCTGGGGGCCAGCGGCGTCCAGATCGGCAAATACATCATGCAGGCCGCAGCGGGCTGCCTCGGCTCCGAGACGGACCGCTGCAACATCTGCAACATCGGCCTCTGCCCCAAGGGCATCACCTCCCAGGATCCGCGCCTTTACCGGCGCCTGGACCCGGAGCGGGTCGCCCAGCGGGTGGTGGACACGTTCTTGAGCTTCGACACGGAGCTGAAAAAGATCGTGGCCCCCCTGGGGCGCTCGACATCCCTGCCGATCGGCATGTCCGACGCCCTGGGCATCGCCGACGCGGCAGCGGCCGAGCGGCTCCGGATCAACCACGTCCTGTAGGGAGAGGGAGCATCCATGCTGTACAAACCGACCATTGTCCTTCCCGGCGTGATCCAGGGCGTACGGGTGGATTCCCGGGACCTGGAGGCGAACCTGCAGAAGGCCGTCCAGAACGGGCACCGGTGCATCGAGGTCCATGCCTACGGCCAGCACGGCATCGGCGGCCGCCTTTGGAAAGGCGGCGGGGACGAGATCATGATCCGCGTTCTCGGCTCGTCGGGCCAGCGGGTGGGGTCCATGGGCTCCCCCAACACGACGATCGATGTCTTCGGCCCCGTCTCGGACGATGTCGGCTGGCTGAACGCGGGAGCAATCATCATTGTGCGGGGCCATGCCACCAACGGGGCGGGCAACGCCATGGCCCAGGGAAAGATCTACATCGCCGGAGACATCGGCGCCCGCGGCATGACCATGACAAAGCACAACCCCCGCTTCGCGGCACCCGAACTGTGGGTCCTGGGAAGCGCGGGAGACTCCTTCGCCGAATTCATGGCGGGAGGAACCGCCGTCATCTGCGGCCACGGCACGACCCGGATCGAGAACACCCTCGGCTACCGCCCCTGCGTCGGCATGGTGAGCGGCCGGATCTTCTTCCGCGGTCCCCATCGGGGCTACAGCGAGCAGGACGCCCGGCTGAGCGATCCCGATGACGAGGATTGGCAGTGGCTCCTCGACAACCTCCTCTCCTTCCTCAAGACGATCGGCCGGACGGAGCTCTACCCGGTCCTGATATCGGACCGCTCGGAGTGGCATCTCCTCGCGGCCCGCAAGCCCTTTGAAAGGGCGGGCACACCGGTCCGGACCATGGCGCAGTTCGTCAGGGACAGCTGGGACCGGGAGCTGGGGACCGGCGGACTGATCGGGGACCTGACGGACATTCCCCGGACGGCCATCGACGTCATCCCCACCGGCGACCTTCGCCGCTGGGTTCCCCGCTGGGAAAATGAAAAGCATCTGCCTCCCTGCCAGGCCTCCTGCCCGACGGGCATTCCCGTGCAGAAGCGGTGGGCCCTGATCCGGAAGGGCCGGATGGCGGAGGCCGTGGACCTGGCATTGACCTGTACGCCTTTCCCGGCAACCGTCTGCGGGCATCTCTGCCCCAACCTCTGCATCCAGGGCTGCACACGGCAGGCGGCCAGACTGCCGGCCCTGGACGTGGCCCTCCTGGGAAAGGCCTCCCTGGAGGCAAAAACGCCGTCCCCCGCCCCCTCGACGGGAAAGACCGTTGCCGTCATCGGCGGCGGTCCGGCGGGACTCTCCGCGGCCTGGCAGCTCTGGATGATGGGCCATTCGCCGGTCATCTACGAGCGGGAAAAGCGGCTGGGCGGAAAGATCACCGCCACGATTCCCCGGACGCGGATTCCCGACGACGTGGTGGCCCGGGAAATCGAGCGCGTGCAGGAACAGATCCCCGCGACCCATCTGAAGAAACCGCTCACGAAGGAGTCTTTTCGAGCCCTCAAGGGCAGGCACGACATCGTGGTCATCGCCCCGGGCGCCCAGAAGCCCCGCAAAATTCCCGTTCCGGGCAAGGAACGGGCCCTGACCGCCCTGGATTTCCTGCGGGACAGCAAGGAAGGGCGCGCCTCCGTGGGTGAGCGCGTGGTCATCATCGGCGCCGGCAATGTCGGATGCGATGCCGCGGCGGAGGCCAGCCGGCTCGGAGCCCGGGAGATCACCCTGGTGGACATCCAGGAGCCCGCCTCCTTCGGGCCGGAGCGCCGGGATGCCGAGGCCGCGGGGGCACGCTTTCTCTGGCCGCGGGCGACGAAGGCCGTCAAGGAGAAGGGTGTGGAGCTGGCCGACGGTGAAGTCCTGCCGGCGGATACGGTCATCATGGCCGTCGGCGACGCGCCGGACCTCGCGTTCCTTCCCGAGGACATCGTCCTGGACAGGGGGTTCGTGGCCGTCAACGAGCGTTACCAGAGCTCCGACCCCCAGGTCTTCGCCATCGGCGACGCCGTGAGGCCGGGTCTCCTGACGGAGGCCATCGGGGCCGGCAGGATCGCCGCCCGGGCCATCGACGACCTGCTCCGGGGCCGGCAGGAGGACTACGACCGGCTGCCCGCCATTTCGACCTCTCGCGTGCACCTGGAATACTACGACCCGCGGATCGCAACCGCGGGAGACCTGGAAAGCTGCTCCGCCGCATGTGCGTCCTGCGGCGCCTGCCGGGACTGCGGCCTCTGCGAGACCCTCTGCCCGGGCCAGGCGATTTCACGACGGAGCCTCGAAGGAGACGCCTACGAATATACGGTCGACGGGGACCGCTGCATCGGCTGCGGGTTCTGTGCCGACGCGTGTCCCTGCGGCATCTGGGAGCTTGCAGAGAACGCCCCTATCGAATAATAAACAGGATCAGGAGATATGGAGGAATTATGAAAAAGACATGCCCGATTACCGCAGTTGAAAGAAGTTACACGGTGGAGAAGGAGAAGTCCGGCCCCGTATCGGAATATTACGGAGAGGACACCTTCAACATCCGGGTCATGAAGGGCAAGCTGCCAGGCGATGCCTACGACAAGATCATCGACGCCATCCACGAAAACACCATCCTCGATATCGAGACGGCCAACACGGTGGCCCACGCCATGGCGAAGTGGGCCATCGAGAAGGGGGCGACCCATTTCGCCCACTGGTTCCAGCCCATGACGGGGATCACGGCGGAGAAGCATGACGCCTTCATCGACGTGACCGGTCCCAGCTCCGTCATCGAGCGCTTTTCCGGCAAGCAGCTGGTCCAGGGGGAGCCGGACGCCTCGAGCTTCCCCAGCGGCGGCATTCGGGCAACCTTCGAGGCCAGGGGATACACGGCATGGGACATGTCCTCCCCTGCTTTCATCCGGCGAAACGGAATCTCGACGACCCTGTGCATCCCGACGGCCTTCATCTCCTACACCGGCCAGGCCCTCGACAAGAAAACCCCCCTGCTGCGGTCGAACCGGGCCGTCAGCAAGAGCGCCCTGAACATCCTGTCTCTCCTGGGCGGCAAAAGTGTGAGAGGCATCTTCGCCACCCTGGGTCCCGAGCAGGAGTACTTCCTGATCGACTCGGACTTTTTCTTCAAGCGACCCGACCTGGTCATGGGAGGCCGGGCTGTCGTCGGCGCCCCTCCGCCCAAGGGACAGGAGCTGGAGGACCAGTATTTCGGCAGCATCAAGGAGCGCGTCGCCTCGTACATGCACGACATGGAGGAGGAGCTCTTCAAGCTGGGCGTTCCCGCCAAGACCCGGCACAACGAGGTGGCACCCAGCCAGTTTGAACTCGCGCCGGTCTTCGAGGAGGCCAACCTGGCCGTCGACCACAACCAGATCGTCATGGACACGATGCAACTGGTGGCGAAAAAGCACAGGCTGGCCTGCCTGCTCCATGAAAAGCCCTTCGCGGGAATCAACGGGTCCGGAAAGCATGTGAACTGGTCGCTGTCGGACAACAAGGGAAACAACCTGTTGAACCCCGGACAGACACCGCAGGACAACATTCAGTTCCTGGTCTTCCTGATCGCCGTCATCCGCGCCGTCTACCGACATGCGGACATCCTGCGAGCCTCCGTGGGATCCTACGCCAACGACCACCGCCTGGGCGCCAACGAGGCGCCGCCGGCCATCATCTCGATCTTCCTCGGCGACCAGCTCACGAAGATTCTCGAGGACATCGAGGCCGGGAAAGTGACGAAGGCCTCCGACAGGGAAATCATCAACCTCGGCATCTCCTCGCTGCCGATCGTGAGCAAGGACAACACCGACCGGAACCGGACGTCCCCCTTTGCGTTCACGGGAAACAAGTTCGAATTCCGGGCCGTCGGTTCGGCCCAGTCCATCTCGTTCCCCGCCACGGTCCTCAACACGATCGTCGCCGAAAGCCTCGACTACCTGGCTGACAAAATCAAGGGCGAGTGCGGGAAGAACGCCAATATCAATCAGTGCGTCCTGGCAGTGATCCGCAGGGAGATGAAAGAGATCAAACCGATTCTCTTCAACGGCGACAACTACACCCGGGCCTGGGAAAAGGAAGCGGCAAAACGGGGACTCCCGAATTACAAGACCACGCCGGTGGCCCTGAAGGCCCTGATCACCCCGAAGGCTCTGGACCTGTTCGAAAAATACAGGGTTCTCTCCAGGGAAGAGCTCAAGTCGCGCTACCTGATCCGTGTCGAGCGGTACATCAAGGATCTGAGCATCGAGGCAAAGTGCCTGCAGAACATCTGCCTGAACCAGATCATCCCGGCGGCGACGTCCTATCAGAACCGGCTGGCGGAGACGATCCTCCGCACGCGGGAGGCTCTCGGCAAAGGCGCCGACCTGGCCGCCCAGCAGGACCTGCTGAAGAAGCTGGCGGCCCTGGTAAACCGGATTTACGCCGGCAACCAGGAGATCCTCGCGGGGATCGAGAAGGCGTCGGCCATTCACGACGAGCAGAAAAAGGCGGAGATGCTCTGCGACAAGGTCAAGGTCCGGATGAACGAACTGAGGGAATCCGTCGACGAGCTGGAGGGCATCGTGGACGACGAGCTCTGGCCGCTGCCGAAATTCTGGGAGATGCTCTTCATCAGCTGACCGGCCCCGCGCAGCGGGGGGACGGGCCTGCACACGTCTTCCCCGCTGCCCACGGTTGCAGGGAGGGGCAAGATAGGATAAGGACGCTCGCGGATTTGAAACGTGGATCATCCGATCCGGATCCCTGACGAGGGGGCGGGAAATGCGGAGGACGCCGTTCGTGCTTCGCCTTCCCGCCTTCCTGGTTTTTCGCCCGGCACGGATCTGAAATCCGCCCCGGGACAATAACGTTCACTAACGGTTGAGGTGTTTTTCATGTCGCTGCTGCGGCATCGGAGGCCTGCCCTTCTCGTCCTGGAAGACGGAAGCGTCTTCCCCGGCCGCGCCTTTGCGGGCAGCGGCGAGGTCATGGGCGAGATCGTCTTCAACACCGGCATGACGGGCTACCAGGAAGTCCTCACGGACCCGTCCTACAAGGGGCAGATCGTCGCCATGACCTATCCCCTCGTGGGCAACACGGGCATCAATCCGGAGGACATGGAGTCCGCCGGGATCCACCTGGAGGGCTTCGTCGTCCGGGAGTACCAGGACCGGCCCAGCAACTGGCGGGCCGACCGGTCTCTCCGGGAGTTCCTGGAGGCGAACGGCAGACTCGGCGTGGAGGGAATCGACACCCGGGCCTTGACCCGTCGCCTCCGCCTGGACGGGGCCATGAAGGGCATCCTCACGACGGAGACCTCCGACACGGCCCTTCTCATCGAACGGGTGAAGGCTCATCCCGGGCTCGTGGGACGGGACCTGGTCCGGGAAGTGAGCTGCCGGGAGGCCTATCTCTGGCGGGACGGACGACCGCAGGAGCTGCCCCCGGACCTGCCCGGGGATCCGCAGCGCTGCCGGGTCGTCGTCGTGGACTGCGGCGTGAAATACAACATTCTCCGTCACCTGGAGGCAAGAGACTGCCAGGTCGTCGTCGTCCCCGCGGCGGTCACGGGCGAGGAGATCCTTGCCTGGAACCCCGACGGCGTCCTTTTTTCCAACGGTCCGGGAGACCCGGCGGCCCTTCCGTACATCGTTGACGCGGCCCGCCTCGTTCTCGGCCGCGTCCCCGTCTTCGGCATCTGCCTGGGCCACCAGATCCTCGGCCAGGCGGCGGGCGGCCGGACGGCCAAGCTGAAGTTCGGACACCACGGCATCAACCAGCCCGTCAAGAACCACGGCACCGGACGGATCGAGATCACGTCCCAGAATCATGGCTTCATCGTGGTTCCCGAGTCCCTCGCCGGCCGCCGCGAGGCGACCCACGACAACCTCAACGATCGCACGTCCGAAGGCCTCTCCTACGAGGACCGGCAGGCCTTCAGCGTCCAGTACCATCCGGAGGCCGCACCCGGACCCCACGACTCGGCCTACCTGTTCGACCGGTTCGTGGAAACCATGACCGCCAGGAGAAACGCCCCATGATCCTGATCATCGATTTCGGATCCCAGTACAACCAGCTCATCGCCCGTCGTGTCCGGGAGCATCACGTCTACTGCCAGATCGAGCCGCCGGACCTCCCGCTCGAAAAAATCCGGGCACTGAATCCGGAGGGGATCATCCTGTCGGGCGGCCCCGCCAGCATCTACGAACCCGGCAGCCCGAAGGCGGATCCCGGGATCTTCCGGCTGGGCATCCCCGTCCTGGGGATCTGCTACGGCCTCCAGTACATGGCGGACGCCCTGGGGGGCGAGGTCATCCCGGCCAGCAAACGCGAATACGGATTTGCCGAACTGCATATCATCAGACCCGAAGGAATCTTCTCGGGCATTCAGCAGGACTCCCGCTGCTGGATGAGCCACGGCGATTCCATCGGCCGCCTGCCGAAGGGTTTCCGCATCACCGCCACGACACCCAGCACCCGGGTCGCCGCTACGGAGGACCCGAAGCGGCGCTTCTACGGCCTCCAGTTCCACCCCGAGGTGGTCCACACCCCGGAAGGCAAGCGGATGCTGGGCAGCTTTCTCTTCGACGTCTGCCATTGCAAGCGGTCCTGGACGATGAAGAGCTTCGCCCGGGACACCATCGCGGAGATCCGGGAGGAGGTCGGCGACGGGAAGATCATCCTGGGATTGAGCGGCGGCGTGGACTCCTCCGTTGCGGCGGTCCTCCTGCACCAGGCCGTCGGCGAACAGCTCACCTGTGTCTTCGTGGACAACGGGGTCCTCCGGCACGGGGAAGCCGAGAGGGTCCAGGAAGTCTTCCGCAGCCACTACCGCATGAAGCTCCGCTTCGTCCGCGCGGGAAGGGAATTCCTGAAAAAGCTCAAGGGAGTGGAAGACCCCGAGCGGAAGCGGAAGATGATCGGCCGGACCTTCATCGAGGTCTTCAATCGGGAAGCGGCCCGGATCAAGGGCGCCGCGTTCCTCGCCCAGGGGACCCTCTACCCGGACCTGATCGAATCGCGGTCGGTCTTCGGCGGCCCCAGCGCCGTCATCAAGTCCCACCACAACGTGGGCGGGCTCCCGAAGCGAATGAAGCTCCGGCTCGTGGAGCCCCTGAAACACCTGTTCAAGGACGAGGTCCGGCTCCTCGGAAAAGAGCTGGGTCTCCCGGAGGAGATGATCTGGCGGCAGCCCTTCCCCGGCCCGGGTCTGGCCATCCGCATCATCGGCGAGGTGACGGAGCGCCGCCTGTCCGTCCTGCGCAAGTGCGACGTGATCTTCCTCGAGGAGATCCGGGCGGCCGGGCTCTACCGGAAACTCTGGCAGTCCTTCACGGTCCTCCTGCCCGTCAAGAGCGTCGGCATCATGGGCGACCAGCGGACCTACGAGAACATCCTCGCCCTCCGGGCCGTCACCAGTGACGACGCCATGACGGCCGACTGGGCGCGTCTGCCCCACGACCTCCTGGGAAAGGTTTCCAACCGGATCATCAACGAGGTGCGGGGCGTCAACCGGGTGGTCTACGACATCAGCTCCAAGCCCCCCGGCACCATCGAGTGGGAGTGACCGTGCCCAGGCGCACCGACATCAAGAAAATCCTGATCATCGGCTCGGGTCCGATCATCATCAGCCAGGCCTGCGAGTTCGACTATTCGGGGACCCAGGCGTGCAAGGCCCTCAAGGAAGAAGGGTACGAGGTCGTCCTGATCAATTCCAACCCCGCCACGATCATGACGGATCCGGAGACGGCGGACCGGACCTATGTCGAGCCCATCACCCCGGAGGCGGTGGAGAAGATCATCGCCCGGGAGCGGCCCGACGCGCTCCTGCCCACCCTGGGGGGACAGACGGGGCTGAACACGGCCGTCGCCGTGGCGGACATGGGGGTCCTCGACCAGTACGGCGTGGAGATGATCGGCGCCACCCGGGAGGTGATCCACAAGGCGGAGGACCGGGAAAAGTTCCGCCACGCCATGGAGCGGATCGGCCTCCGGGTCCCCCGGAGCGGATTCGCCCGGTCCATGGACGACGTCTACCGCATCGTCGCGGAAATCGGC
>CAYNEJ010000077.1:0-16469 GCA_964396205.1 uncultured Syntrophaceae bacterium | reverse complement strand
CTCGCCCTTCGCCAGCCGCGGGAGGTACTTCGCCCTCTGCTCGTCGCTGCCGTTGACGGTGATGATCTCGTTGCCGTAGAGGAGAATGTTTCCCAGGGACCAGGATAGAACTGCCAGCCGCTTGGAGATCTCCTCGAAGAGGATCATCAGGTCCAGGACGTCACCGCCCTTTCCGCCGTATTCTTTCGGGATGTTGATCCGCGCCAGGTCCAGGGCGCAGAATTTCCGGACGAGATCGTGGGGAAACTCGTCCCGGCGGTCGAAGGCCCGGACCCACTCCCGGGGCATTTCACGCTCCACGAAGTCCCGGATGGTCTTTCTGAGGGCGTTCTGCTGTTCCGAAAAGCTCAAATCCATCGCACCGTCTCCTTTTTCACTCGGGTTCCCCGTCCCCTCAACCTGCCTGGGGTCGCCGGTGCATGAGAAAGTTCATATCGAGGGACATGACCTTCTCGTCCCGCTGGTTGCGGACTTCGTAGTGCCAGACCTGGAATCCCTGGCTTGGCTTGGCCGTCTCCTTCTTGTCCTTTACGGTGATGTGGACCGTGATCGTGTCGCCCAGCTTCACGGGGGCGAACATGCGCATGTTGTCCGTCCCCATCCAGGCAATCATGGCCCCGCCCTCGATTTTGGCCTGCGCCGCCAGTCCCACGGCGAGCCCGAAGATCAGCGGGCCGTGGGCGATCCGCCCCTTGAAGACCGTCTTCGAGGCATAGACCTCGTCGGTGTGAAGGGGATAAAAATCCATGGTGAGACCCGCCCAGTTCACCACGTGGGTCTCCGTGACGGTGATGCAGGGTGTCTGGAAATGGAACCCCGGATCGAAATCTTCCCAGTATTTGTCTGGCATGGCTTTCTCCTTTCCCTGTCCGGACCGCCTTTTTTACTGTGCCGCGGGGCGGAACTTGGGCAGCTTGAAATCATCGCCCCGCTTCTCGAAAACGACCTCCACGGGCATGTCGCAGTGGACCTCCTCCGGCTTGCAGCCCACGATGTTGGTCAGCATCTGCACCCCGCCCTCCTCAAGCCGGACCACGGCGATGACGTAGGGCATGTCGGCGATGAAGGCCGAGGGGGCATTGCTCTCGACGACGGTGTAGGTGTAAACGGTTGCCCGACCCGAGGCGGGAACCCACTCCACATTGTCCGAAAAGCAGTGGGGGCAGGCGATCCGCGGATAGAAGATATATTTTCCGCAATCCGCACACTTCTGGATGATGAAGCGCTCCTCCTTCGCGGCGTCCCAGAAGGGCTTCGCCCAGGGGTTCACCACGGGTACGGGTTTCGTCGGTGCTTCCATGTCGTTCCTCCTCTCTAAGGGATCTCTGTTCCGAGAATGGACACTTGGGCGTCCATATAGGTCCCTCCCACGGCCGTCTCCACGGCGAAGCGGGCGTTCGGCACCTGGCGCTCCCCCGCCTTGCCCATGAGCTGCCGGACCGTCTCCACGAGGAGGGCCACGGCGCCGCCGGCTCCCGTGTGGCCCTGGGACAGCATGCCGCCGTTGGTGGTGCAGGGAATCCGTCCGCCCGGCCAGGTTTCGCCCCGGAGGAACATTTCCCCCGCCTCGCCCCTTTTGCAGAATCCCAACTCCTCGAAGCCGATGATCTGGAAGATGGGGTAGGAGTCGTAGATTTCGGCAATATCCATGTCCGCCACGGTGAGTCCCGACTCCTCGAAGGCCATCCTCCCTGCTTTGGCCCACCCGAACCGGGACACGTCGGGCTCCTGGGAGTAGACGAAGTGGGTGACCGCCCCACCCTCCCCCAGGAGATAGACCGGCTTCTCCACGACCTCCCGCGCCCGCTCGGCGGAGGTCACGATGAAGGCCGCGCCGCCGTCGAAGAGCATGTTGGACTGCTTGGCTCGAAGCGGCGTGGAGAGCATCTTTGACTTGACAACCTCTTCGATTGTGAGGGGCTTCCGGAAGAAGGCGTTCGGATTCAGCTCCGCCCACTTCCGGTTGGAGACGCAGACCGCCGCCATGTGCTCGTCCGTGCAGCCCGTCTCGTACATGTAGCGCATGGTGGAGAGCGCCGTGACGGCGGAGTAGTGCTGGCCGTAGGGGACCTCCCACTCGGCGGAGATGCCCGCCGTGGAGAAGAGGTCGATGGCACCCTGGGCGGTGACTCCCGTGCCCAGCTTATCCGCATGGACAAAGAGGATCGTCGAGGCGGAACCGCTGTAGATAAGGGCCGCCGCGATCTCGAGGGCGCAGGTGCTGCTGGAGCCGCCGGCGAAGACCTGGCAGTTCTTCTTCACGTTCTTCAGTCCCAGCTCCTCGGCAATGCGGCAGGTGACGAGCTCCGTGTTGAAGGCGGGGCTGTAGAGGGCCCCCGTCGGCATCACATAATCGATCTCGTCCTTGTCGATCCCCGCATCCTTGATGGCCATCTTGGCCGAGGCCATGCCGTGATAGATGGCCGCCGTCTCGGGAAACCGGCCCGTCGGCACTTCTCCGATCCCGACGATGGCGACCTTTCCTTTGAGCTTGCTCATGCGCTACCTCCTTGTTTCGCGTTGCGCTTGATCCCGCCGCAGCCGCATGCTCAGGGTGCGGCGGAGATCTCAGGCGTCCTGCCTCCCCACGATGGCGATGCTGCAGACATTCATGAACGGGAAGCCGCCCAGGTTGTGGGTAAGGCCGAATTTCGGGTCCTTGAGCTGCCGCTCCCCGGCACGGCCGTGGATCTGGAGATACATCTCATAGATCATCCGGAGCCCCGAGGCACCGATGGGATGGCCGAAGCACTTGAGCCCGCCGTCCACCTGGCAGGGGACCTTGCCGGAAAGGTCGTAGAACCCGTCCATGATGTCCTTCGTTGCCTGGCCCCGCGGGGAGATGTGAAGGTCCTCCATGGTGACGAGCTCCGTGATGGAGAAACAGTCGTGGACCTCCATCATGCTGATCTCCTCCCGGGGATTCCTGATCCCCGCCTCCCGGTATGCCTGGGCGCTGGCCTTGGCGGCGGTGACGAAGCCCGAACCGTCCCAGTTCGTGTAGGACATCTCCTCGCCGTTCGAAAGGCTCACCTGGAGTGCCTTGACGGCGACGAAGTCTTTTTTGCCCAGGCTCCGGGCAATTTCCGGCGTGGCCACAATGGCGCAGGCCGATCCGTCGGAGACGCCGCAGCAGTCGAACAGTCCCAGGGGATAGGCCACCATGGGCGACTTCAGAATGATCTCCTCCGTCACGGGATTCCGGAGGTGCGCCTTCGGATTCAGGGACCCGTTGGCGTGGCTCTTGGCGGACACGTGCGCCATCGCCCGCTTCAGCTCTTTCATGTCGATGCCGTACTTGGCCGCGTAGCTGCTGCCCAGCATGGCGAAACAGCCCGGCGCGGTCATGTTCGGGAACCACTGGACATTGGTCATGCCCATGCCGGAAGCGAAATCGGGGAGGCCCGCGTAGCCGATGTCCTTCAACTTTTCCACGCCGATGGCCATGCAGATGTCGTAGGCGCCGGAAGCCACGGCATAGACGGCCCCCCGGAAGGCCTCCGTCCCGCTGGCGCAGTAATTTTCCGTTCGCGTCACGCCGATATTGGGAAGGCGAAGCGCCATGGAGGGCGGAAGGGCGCTCTTGCCCACGTTTACCTCGTCCAGGCAGGACCCGAACCAGGCCGCCTGGATCTGTTTCTTTTCAATGCCCGCGTCGGCGATGCACTCCTGGAACGCCTCCACCATCAGATCGTCGGGACCCGCGTCCCACCGCTCTCCGAACCGGGAGCAGCCCATCCCGATGATGGCCACCTTGTCTCGAATTCCTGTCGCCATGGTTCAACTCCTCGCTTCGGTCGCTTGCGGCACGACCTTCCAGAAATATCCCGTGAAACCCCGCATGTCGTCCTTCACCCTTCTGCGAAAGGACATCCGGACGGGAAGTCCGACGCGGATGGCGTCCAGGGTGCAGTCCGTGAAGTCCGCCAGGAGCCGCCCCCCGCCCTCGAAGTCTACAATTCCGTAAATGGCCGGCGGATCGACGGAGGCGGCCAGCATGTCTCCCGTGTACATGAAGACGGAGCCGGCCTTGTCGGCAAACTCGTAGTCATCCATCTGGCCGACAGCCTGGCAGTCGGGATTCACGCAAACCGGCGTGAAGGTGTACTGAGGTGTCCCGCAGGCCCGGCACTTGCCGCCCACGAGGCCGAGGAGCTTCGTGCGGTTCCGCCAGAGAATCGTCAGGGATGCGTTGGGATTGGCCTCACCCCGGATGCCCAGATCCGCCTCGATGAGGTCCCGGAACTTGATGTACTTGGCGTAGTTGGTCATCTCCGCCCGGTTGGCCAGGGAGCCCCTGATGCCGGCGCGCGGTTTCAGGCTCCGGATCTCCTCTGTCACCCGGAACGAGAGAACGTCGCACCCCTGGCCGAATCCGGCCACGAGGATCCGGTCGCCCGGTTTCGCCTCCTCCAGGGCCGCCAGCAGCAGCACGAGGGGATGGGCCGCTCCCGTGTCCCCGCAGACGGCATGCATGGGGTCCTGAACCTTCGCCGGATCTGCTTTCAGCCGCCGGGCGATTCCCGCATGCGTTGCAGCGAAAAAGCAGGGATAGACGATTTTATCGTAGTCTCCAATGGCCGTGCCCGTCTTCTTCAGGAAGCCCCCGATCGCCTCGGGAATGATTTTTCCGAATCCCTGCTCCCGCGCCCACCGCTCTTCCCAGGCATAGTCGAACTCCTTGCCGGTCCCACGGTAGTGGTCCGCAAAGTCGCAACTGACGGAGTAACTGTTCTCGAATTCGGCGATCACCCGGTCGCTGCCGAGGAGAAGCGCCGCCGCCCCATCGCCGTAAAGCATTTCCTGGGCCGTGGCCATTTTGGTCCGGCGCTGGTCGCCCGCCGCCACGAGGATGGACTTCTTCCGGCCCGCCGCCAGTGCGTCCAGGGCGGACATCAGGGCGGTGGTGCCCGCCTTGAGGCAGCCCGTGAAGTCGGCGGCTCCGAGCCCGGCTTCGCGGAGGTGAAGGGCCGTGGCCAGGATGTCCGCGTTCAGGCGGTCCGCATAGGGAAGGGTCGTCGAGGCGAGGTGGACACCGTCAATTTCGGCTTTTTCCTGCCCGGTCAGGCAGTCGCAGGCAGCGTTGACGGCCATGCTGAGGGCGTCCTCGTCCCAGTTGGCCACGGCCTTTTCCCCCTGGGCATAGGCGAAAATGACGGGCGAGTACCACGCCATGTTCTGGGCGATGACCTTGCGGCTGAGCCGCAGGCGGGGGATGTATCCCCCGTACGACACGATACCGATCATAGTGACTGCTCCTTCTCCGTTCCGCTTCCGGGCCAGCGGGGCTCGAGAGCCCCGCCTCCGGAGGCGTACGTCCTGTTTCCCGTGATGGTTGCGACCCGGCGGGCGGGGGAAAGGGACCCCGTCCGCCGCCCGGTCACTTTTTGATGCCCGCCAGAACTTCGGCGATACCCTTGCACCGGCCGATGATCTTCCTGGCCTCCATGAAGATCGTCATCCGCTCGGCGAAGGGAGACCCCTCGCCATGGAGGCAGATCGTCTCGAGGTCCGCGGAGGTGATCCGGCGGATCAGGTCGAACATCCGCAGCCGGTCTTCCGTCGGGACGGAGGCTTTGCCCTGCAGGTACTTCTTGATGTCCGCCTGGGTCTCCGGGTTCTGCCAGTCCCTGTAGGTCGGTGCCGTCACGAGGAGGCCGCCGGCCAGGTCCTGGATGATCTCGCAGACCTTGTGGTAATTGTGGGCGAAGTGGTACTTGGCGATGTTTGTCGTGATGGGATTCGGCACCGGGATGCCCGCGTGGTCCACGAAATCCAGGCAGGCCGAGCGGGACAGGGCCGAGAGGGTCTCCAGGTAGATGACCAGTTCAGTGATTTTCTCCCGGACGTGGGGGGCATCGCTCACGCCGTTGTAATCCGCGATGGCCACGGCGACGCCCAGGAGCTGCTCGCTCAGCGGGATGCGGTAGGCGCATCCCGTGCGGCGGTGCATCAGGGCGAAGTTGTAGACCATCGTGGCGGCCATTTTCCACTCACCGCACAGGAAAACCCGGTCCCAGGGAACGAGGACATCGTCGAAGATGATCAGGGAGTCCGTGTGCATGCGGCGGAGCGGGCTCTCGAGGGGGAATTCCATATCGCTGATCCGCCCGTGGAAAGGCCGGACGATCTGGCGGATCCCCTTGGTGTTCGCCGGGATGGCGAAGGCGATCGCGTAGGGGGCGTCTTCCGGCCCGCTCATGGCCCGGCAGGGAATGACGAAGAACTCGTTGCAGTAGGCGGCCCCGGTGATGTGGACCTTGGCGCCCCGGACGATGACGCCCTCGTCGTTCTTGTCGACGACCCGGACGTGGAAGTCCGGGTGGGCCTGGCCCGCGTCGGAGGGCCGGAGTTTCCGGTCGCCCTTCACGTCGGTGACGCCGGCGACGACGCACTTGTCGGTCTTCTTCAGGTACGTCCGGTAGTTTTCGATCCGCTCCAGGTAGACCTTCCCCGCATCGCCCATGGTCCGCGCCGTGATGGAGATTGCGTTCATTGCGTCGGCGCCGATGTCGTGGGCCAGGGGGATGTAGCCGTCGCCCAGCTCCGTCGCCTTGATGATGAGCTCCAGATGCTTGAGCAGGTCTTCCCCGTTCTTCGGCACGTGGTTGTAGCGGCTGATGTTCTCTCCCAGTTCCTCGTCATAGACGAGGGCCAGGTCCTTGTATTTGGGATCGTGGGCCATCAGGTAGTCGACGGCGACGGTCTCGACGCAGGCCATCAGATCGGGATCCGTTGCCACATTCTCGATCTTCCGGCCCTTGTAATAGACGATACGGCCGTCGTTCAAACTGTCCCTGTACTCTTGTGCTGTCATCAAACCCATTTTGAATTGCCTCCTTTAATTGGTCGGCCCTCTCGAAGGCCGATCCCCGATCCATTGTCTCACCCGCGGGGCCGGGCACATGGTCTTCATCGCTAAATGGAGCCGCCGCCGTCGGCCACGAGGATCTGGCCTGTCATGTAGGACGAGGCGTCCGACGCCAGGAACAGGGCCACCCTTCCCACTTCTTCCGGCTGGGAGATCCGACCGAGGGGCGTATGCCCCATTTCCTGCTTCAGCAGGGGCTCGTTCGTCCAGAGGGCCTTGCTGAACTTGGTCTGTACGACACCGGGGGCGATACAGTTGACGCGGATCCCGTGGGGTCCCATTTCCTTTGCCATCGCCCGGGTCAGCATGTTGATGCCGGCCTTGCTGATGCAGTAGAGGCCGAGGCCGATATCCGGAGATACGCCGCCCACGGAGGAGATGTTGATGATGTTGCCGCTCTTCTGGCCCTGCATGATCTTGCCGACCAGGATGCTCGTCATGGTGTAGCCCTTGAGGTTGGTGACCATGATCTGGTCGTACATCTTCTCTTCCATGTCCACGAGGAGCCCCATTCCGGGATTCGTGGCGGCGTTGTTCACCAGGATGTCGATCCGGCCGAATTCCTTCATGACGGCGTCCACCATGTTGCGGATGGCGTCCATCTCCCGCACATGGGCCGAAACGGCCAGAGCGCGCCGTCCCTTGGCGCGGATCTCCTCCGCCACGATCTCCAGGTCCGGCAGTTTACGGGCGCTGACCGCCACGTCCGCCCCCGCATCGGCCAGGGCCAGGGCGACGGCTTTGCCGATTCCGCGGCTCCCGCCTGTCACGAGAGCTACCTTTCCTTCCAGGGCCAAGTAAGAAGTATCCAAAGCTGTTCTCCTTTCTGCGTGGATTTGCCTGTTGGTGGGTGCGACATCAAACCCGCTCCCGATTGAAACGGTAAAGACCGATGGGCGGTCATGCAGAAGAATTTTGCAAGATCGGTGCCATTGGCAGGAAGGTTTATTTGTTAATTATATTAAGGGAATGAAATGGATAGCGGGGACTGGCGCCTTCGTCATGCACAACATGTTGCGCATGACCGGCTGCATGTTGTGCATACCGGCCTCGGGGGAACGCAGAACCTATTCAACGTATCAGAAACCCGAAAAGGAGACCGGTTTGAAACCCGTCCCTGCCGGCAACCTCACGCGACAGCCCCCGCGCCCCGGAAGAACCAGACTCCGCGGGGGCGCGGGAATCAGCGGCTTCCCGAAAGCGTGGCACCGAGGAGACGGACTGTCTCAACGTAGGACGCCGCCATCTCCCGGATGATCTCCCCGGCGGGCCGAATCTCCTCCACTTGGGCCACGCTTCGGCCGGCGCTCCAGAAATCCCGCCAGCGCTTCGAGGCGGGATCGGGCCGCTCCTCGAAGGCCCGAATGCTGTCTGCCAGCCAGTTGGCCGGGTTTCCGGTGATCCGGTCACTCAGGACGATGTCATCGGGACCGGACCGGACAATCGCCTCCTTGTAGGTCTGGGACGCCCGGGACTCCGGGGTGGCGATCAGCCGCGTCCCCACGACGACGCCGCAGGCCCCCGCGGCGAGGGCCGCCGCCATCTGGGCGCCCGTGCTGATGCCGCCGGCGGCCACAACGGGCAGCCCGGTTTTTGCTCTCAGATAAGGAACGAGAATCAGGATTGGGGTCGTTCCGGCGTGTCCACCCGCGGCGGAGCCCACCGCCACCAGGCCGTCGACGCCCTTTTCCCGGGCGCGGACGGCCTGCCGGAGCGAGACCACGTCGGCAAAAACAACACCGCCCTTCCCATGGACGGCTTCGAGGATGAGCTGGGGGTCTCCGAGGGACGTCAGGAAAAACCGGACGCCGTAATCCAGGCAGACCGCCAGCTGCTCCCGCCAGGCAAACTTGCCCGACAGGTGGATGTTCACTCCGATGGGCCGGTCGGTGGCAAGTCGGACCGCATCAAGGGTCCGCCGCAGGGCTTCGACGGTCCGGAAATTGGGCAGCGGCAGCGTGCCCAGCCCTCCGGCCAGGGAGACCGCCGCGGCCAGTTCCTCGTAGGAGACGAAAAACATCGGCGCCCCGATGATGGGGTAGTCGATACCCAGCATCTCCGTCAGTTCCGTCCGGATCTTTGTCGGCGCTTTCATTCTCGCCCTCCTCCATGAATTCCGGTACGACGGACTCCATGCCTGCATCACGGCCCGATGACATCCTCTTGAGGATGACCGTGCGGATCCGGCACCGGGCAGGAAGTCCGGTCGGCCCATCCGGGAGCCGCCTGTTGCGTACATGCCTCGACAAAAAATGGCTGATGGAGCAGGGGGGGCAACGTCCTGCCGGAAAGAAACAGGGGTCACCCAGAGAAGGGAATCTGAAGCAACGCCGGGAGCCCGTCTCGCGTCCATCGTTCATGATCGGAGACGGAAGGGCCGCCAAACACCGGAGCACGATCGAAGCGCTGCTTCAAAGCTTCAGGAAGAGGCCGTCGTAGGCCGTCAGGATCTCCAGGGGGTGCTTTCCGGCATGGATCTTCAGGTATTCCCGCGTGTCGTGGTGAAACTGCTCGATCATCTCGTCGGTGTAGCTGTGCTCCGTGTGGAACAGGCACAGCCGCTTCACACCGGCCCTGACGGCCAGTTCCACGGCCGTCAGGTTGCTCGAGTGTCCCCAGTTCTCCTTCGTGTCGATGGCGTCCAGGAGGGTGTACTGGGCATCGAAGATCAGGAGGTCGGCATTGCGGAAAAACTCAACGATGCCGTCTGCACCCCGGTCATTTTCTCCCTTGTGCTCCGCATCCGTGGAAAAGACGATCCTTTTGCCGTCCTTCCCGAAAGAGTATCCGTAGGACTCCCCCGGGTGATTCTGCAGGATCACCCGGACCTTGAGCCCGGCAATATCGTACTCCCTGTCCTCCTTAAGCGTGACGAACCGGATGTCTCCCTTCATGGACGAGAGCGGAACCGGGAAGAAGGGGCCTTCCTGCTGGCGCATGAAGGAGCGCCTGAGATCCCGATGGACTCCGTAAATCATGATCCGGTTCCCCGGAATATAGGCGGGAACGAAGAAGGGAAACCCCTGGATGTGGTCCCAGTGAAAATGGGTCATGAAGAGATGGAAGACGGCGGGGCTGTTTCCGGAGCCGCAACCGGACTTGAGAAAGGCATTGCCGAAGTCCCGGAGCCCCGTTCCGGCATCACAGAGAACGGTCTCCTCTCCTCCCCCGATCTCTACACAGGACGTGTTGCCGCCGTAGGTGCCCCGAATGGAGAAGGGCAGCGTCTCCAAAAACTCCTCCACATCATGATCCGTCCCGAGCTTGCGTTTCCGACTCTCCAGCAAGGCCCGGCGGACCTTGCCGCGCACCGCTTCCGCCGTCATGGAGACCGGCAGGGATCCGCGTGTTCCCCAGAAATGGACGTACATGTATGTTCCCCCCCGTCAAACGGCACGGACTATAACAGACAGAACAGTCGATCGGCAATACTCCCATAACATTTTTAGATGTCTATTCGAGATTCCGCAGGCGCCGCTCCCCCATCCGCATGGGGAGGACGACCGCGAGAACGCACAGGACCATGGAAGCGGCAAAGGAGGCGACAAGCCATCCCCACTGGAGAAACGACAGCGCACCCCCCCGCAAGCCCGCCATGAAGACCTGGTACACCGGCCCGGCTTCCAGGATGATGACGACGCCGATGAATCCGGCACAGGAGATCATGAACAGGAGACCGCCGAAACTGGTGACGGCCTGGGCTGGATTCTCCGACTTGAAATCCGGGTAGGCCGCCCCCAGTCCCACCGCCAGGGCGACAACACCCGGAACCATGGCGAACACGGTGACCGTCGACAGGCCCATCATGAACGGGGTGACATCCAGGAGGAGGTTGGAAACGACGATCAGGATCTCCGCCAGGATCACGAGCGGCACATAATAGAGGAAGAACTTGACCCACAGAAAGGTCCGGATCGAAACCGGCGCGGCGCGGACAATCCAGAACGCCTCCGCCTCCATGCTCACGGCGGGATAGACGAAGCGGGACGCAATGGCCGTGAGCACGAAAGACGCCAGCCCCATGTTCAGGAAGGAGAACAGGTTCTGGAGATAGACCGTGCGGATGGGCGTCTTGTCCAGGGGCAGGACCGAGAAATTGTAGAGATACACCGCGATGAGGGCCGCGATCATGAACAGTTGCGGCCAGGCGGTCTGGTCCCGGAAGAAGCTCCGGGTCTCCTTGAACGCCAGGGCCCGGACCGGCGGCGGCAGGAAACGGAGCAGGACGGGCCGCCGCCCCGGCCGGAGCCAGCGGGTTGGAAACAGCCGCTCGGCCGCTGTCTGGGCCCGCGAAAATCCGGGGAAATACAGAACGCCGGCAAGTCCCGTCGCGACGAATACGAAGGATGCCGCACAGCTCCAGGACAGGGCCTGGTGAAAGAGGGAGTCCCGCCAGGCGCCCTTCAGGGAGGCCATCATGGCGTCCATCATCCAGGTTGTGGGCAGGAGGGGCGATCCCGGCGTCTCCATGGATTTCAGGTAGGCCATCACCGTCTGGAACTGCTCGGGGTTGACCAGCCGCTCCGGCCGCATGAGCCGGAAGGCCAGTACCAGACCCAGCGTGATGACCACAGCGAGAAACAGGAACACGGTTCGCAGACGCCCCGCCGGAAGAACGACGGCAGCCACAAGGACCGCCAGGGCGCTGATGCCCGATGCGATCAGGCAGATCGACAGGAGCGACAGGCCGGCGGTTGCGTAAAACCAAGGACCGGCCCCATAGACGATCCCGTAGGAGAGGAACACCGGCAGGCTGAAGACGACCACCATCCAGGAGCTGTCGGCGGTGCTCTCGATCCAGCGGGACAGGAAGATTCGCGACGGCGGGACCGGCAGGGCATGGACGAGGACGAGGTCCCGGCTCAGGTACAGCTTGGAGAGGCTCGTGATGACGCCGCTGAAGACAAGGATCGCAAAGAACGTCACCAGCACCATGGAAAGGAGCTTTGCCGCGAGGATGTCTCCAAATCCCTCGGCGCCCCGGAAATATTTCAGAACCCGGTAAAAGACAGCGAAAATTCCAGCCCAGAAAAGCAGGCCCAGGGACCCGAACAGGGCTGCGCGGATCCGGTAACGTTGGGCATCCACGACAGCGCCGTTGCGGAAGGACAGGATCCGGGGCGTGAGCAGGGACCAGACGGCATTCATGGATTACTTCGCTTCCTCCGCCGTCAAAACAAGGAAAACCGATTCCAGGTCGCCCTCCTCGGCACCGGCCGTCCGCTGCAGCTCCCCCGTCGTCCCCAGGGCGATGAGGCGGCCCCGATGGATGACGCCGATGCGGTGGCACACGTCCTCGGCCACCTGGAGGGTGTGCGTCGACATGAAGACGGTGGTGCCCCGACCGGCAAGATCCCTGAAAAGGTCTTTCACCATCTTGATGCCTCCCGGGTCAAGACCGACCATGGGCTCGTCGACGATCAGCACCTGCGGATCGTGGAGGAGCGCCGCGGCAATGATGAGCCGCTGCTTCATCCCGTGGGAGTATGCCTCCACGAGTTCGTCGGCCCAGTCGGCCAGGGAGAACTGCTCCAGGAGCGCCCCGGCCTTCTGCCGGAACCCGGTTCCCGCTGCGCCGTAGAGATCGGCGGAGAAGCGGAGGAACTCCATCCCCGTGAGCTTTTCATAAAGGTAGGGCCGGTCGGGAATGAAACCGATGGCCCGCTTGGCCCGGACGGGATCCTCCGCCATGGAGACTCCCCCGATCTCCACGGATCCGCCGGTCGGGGCCAGAATACCCCCCATCATGCGGATCGTTGTGGTCTTGCCGGCCCCGTTGGGCCCGATGAAGCCGAAGATCTCCCCCGTCGGCACCGAGAGATTGAGCCGGTCCACCGCCAGGGTGTGACCGTAACGCTTGGAAAGCTGTTTCAATTCAATCATGATTCCCTACGAAGCCGAAAGGATCTCGAGGCGCAGCCGGCCGATCAGGCCCAGGAGGTCCATCTGCCGATCCATATCGCCCCGGACGAGGCGGATATGGGTCACGTCCGCGGGTACCTGGTTGAACACCGCGTCGGCGGTGACCCATCTCTCCAGTTCCCGGATGTAAAAGGCGTTCCAGGCATGATAATAAAATCGCCCCCTCTGGTACACCAGCCCTGCCTCGACCACGGTCGGGATGCCGGAGGCACGCCCCAAAGCCGCCACGAGGACGGAGTGCTCGTTGCAGTCCCCGACGCGGTTCCTGAGGGTCTCCAGGGCGTTCGGCACGGAGAGGACGGGCTTCTTCTCCACATTCCGAAAAACCCAGTCGACAATCTTGAGTACCTTGATCGGTTCCGGGACATCGGGGTCCACGATTTCCCTGGACTGGGCCACGATCTGCCGGTCGTCCGCCTGGATAAAGGGATTGCTCCCCAGATAGGCTCCCCTGACAACGAAAGCCCGCTCTCCCTTCCCGTCCGGAAGAAGGGTTTCCTTTGTAACCGTGACGACGCCGTCTTCAAAGCGCTGCCTGTCCCCGCGCAGGGCGAGGTTCGGCACGTTCGCCCCGCTCAAGCGGATCCGGAGCCGGTTCAGACCGGCGGGATCCGACAGCGTCATGTTCGACGCCACAGAGGCCACCTCGGTCAGATCCGCCGTGGCACCCGAGGCCAGCCCTTCCAGGGCGCTTTCCCGCGTGGTCCGCTCCAGGGTGATGCCGAGCCCCCCCGCCTCCTTCAGAACGTCCCCGTTTTCCCCGATCCAGGCGGTCTGGCGGGCTCCCATGAAGTCGACATCGAACCTCCGGGCCCTGAGTCTGGCCCCCTGGATCTCGACGGTCTCGCTGTCGCGCGCCGTCACGGTCACGGGACGCTGCCCCATCGCCACCGGGTCAAAGACCTGGTATGTGCGGCTCTCGCCTTCTCCGAGCTTCGCCGCCCAGACTGCCTCCAGGATTCCCGCCGACAGGCGTGGCGCCGACTGGAGGGAAAACCGCGCACCTTTCTCCTCGCCCGGCATCCCGGAGGTGACGACGAGGGTGTCCCCCTCTACGGAACCACGGGCGGCAAAGCGGAACAGGCTGGACTGGAGATCGAACGTGAAGGACTTCAGGGTCAGGTCAGGATGGAGATCTCCCGCCGTACGGAAGGTGATGCTCTGGGGATAACCCATGGTATTGATCCGCATGGACACGTCTTCCCGGACCTTCCATCCCTCCGGAGAAGACTCCGTGACACGGTGGGAGTAGCCGATCTTCCGGCCGTTTTGGAGGATGCTCATCCAGAGGTCCCGCTCCACCAGTCCACCCGCCTGCCCCGCCTGGATGCCGGCCGGCTTGAAGGCCCGGGGGATCCAGTCCATCCGAACGGCCAACAGGACCAGGAAGATCACCAGGACGAACGCCCCCGCCGCCCATGGCCAGCGGGCAAGCGGCGAAGAGCGCGGGCTTCCGTTCGGGGAAAGATCGGGGCTCATTGGGAGCGGCTCCGTAGATATCGGCATTTCATAGGAAAGACATACATCAGGCCTCTCCGCCGTGTCAATCGAAGGGCGTGCAAGGCTGTCGACGAAGTCGAAGCGGTGCTGCCGCAGATCTCCCGGCAACCGGCGGCCCGGCACAGGGCATGAACCGTTATCTTATGATATTGCTTGACATTATGGCCGTTTGACCCTTAATAATCAAACGACGTTCGTCGTCTTCGCCCTTCGCTGAAGGGGCACACGTCCCCCGGCTGAAGTGACGGATCCTGGTAAACACCCATTCATCATCCACAGTGCGTCAGACGGGAAAGCGATCGTCATTACCTTCCTTACCGATTCTCCCCCAACGCCGGTGCAGACGTCCTGAACCATGACAAGACCGCCGGACCTGCGGCCATAACCACATAACCGCAAAGAAGCGCATCCCTGAATCCACCTCGGGAAGGGAGGGTGAAAAATGAGCGAGTTACAAGCCGATAAGCGCTGGTTGAGGAATTACGACTCGCATGTGGCGCCAGAGCTGAACTACGAGACGAAAACCTATGTCGAGAAGTTCCGGGAAGTCGTCGAAGCCCATCCGGACAAGGCGGCGATCATTTACATGGGAGCGCGCCTGACCTTCCGCAAGCTGGACCTGCTTTCCAATCAGGTCGCCCAGTACCTGATCCGGCGCGGGCTCAAGCCCGACGATGTCGTGGGGCTGCATATGCCGAACATCCCCGCCCACTACATCAGCATCATCGGCATCCAGAAGGCGGGGTGCGTCTCAACCGGACTGAGCCCGCTTCTGACACCGGGTGAACTGGTCAACCAGATCCAGGACTCCGGAACAAGAATGATCTTCACGATCGACCTGCTCTTCGGGAAAATCGCCGAGATCGCCGACCGGATCGACACCGAAACGGTTGTGGTTTCCGAGATCGCCGACTTCCTGCCGGGTGTGAAGCGATTCCTGGGAAAGCTCCTGAAAAAAATCCCCGTCGCGGAAGTCAAGCCTCTTGCGGGAAAACAGACGCTGAAATTCATGGACGCCATCGGGGAAATGCCCTCCGCTCCCGTCGATGTGAAGCGGCGCTTCGACGACGCGATCTTCATCATGTACACCGGCGGCACGACGGGCCCGGCCAAGGGTGCCGTCCTCACCCACCGGGGCTACATGTGCAACCGGCAGCAGGTCCTGGCCTGGACGGACATTCTGGCGGAAGACACGATCCTCTCGGCTTTCCCCCTTTTCCACATTGCCGGGCTGGCCCTGGGCGGTTTCTCCATGACACACGGGACCACACAGGTATGCGTCCCCAATCCGCGCGACGTTCATTTCATCATCGAGGCGATCAAGGCCTATCAACCGCATTACATCGTGAACGTCCCCACCGTCTTTTACGAGCTCATGAAGCATCCCGCGTTCAAGCGCCTGGACATGCCGAACCTCAAGTGGTGCCTCAGTGCCGCCGCGCCGTTTCCGAAGGAAAGCATCGAGGATCTCGAGGCCATCATCGGAAAGGGAAACTTCATCGAGCTCTACGGGATGACCGAGACATCGCCGGTGACATGCTGCAATCCCCGCTATGGGGTGAAAAAGGCGGGCTCCATCGGCATGCCGATTCCGGACACCGAATTCATGCTCATCGATCCGGGCACCGGCCAGCCCGTAAAGCAGGGCGAGCCCGGGGAGATCGTCGTCCGGGGCCCCCAGCTCATGAAAGAGTACTTCCACAAACCGGAGGAGACCGCGCAAGCGATCCGGAACGGCTGGCTCCACACCGGCGACATCGCGGTCATGGACGAGGACGGATACTTTTTCATCGTGGACCGCCTGAAAGACATGGTGATCGTTTCCGGGTTCAAGGTGTTCACCCGGGAGCTGGATGAGGTGCTGGTGAAGCATCCCGACGTCGCCCAGGCTGCCTCGGTCGGGATTCCGGACCCGGAGCGCCCCGGTTCGGAGCGCGTCGCCTCCGCGATCGTCCTGAAGCCGGGCGTCGAGAAAACCGACGCACAGAAGGCCGTGATCATTCAGTACCTCAAGGAAAACGTGGCGTCGTACAAGATTCCGAAATGGATTGAATTCATGGATGAGCTTCCCACCAGCGGCGTCGGCAAGATCCTGAAACGGGAGATCAAGGCCATGATGATGGAAAGCAAAAAGGATTGATCAGGATGACACCTTCAGGCTCGAGGTGAAAGCCCG
>CAYNEJ010000076.1:3953-16612 GCA_964396205.1 uncultured Syntrophaceae bacterium | reverse complement strand
GTGGCCGCGGTAAAGGCACCCGGCTTCGGCGACCGCCGCAAGGCCATGCTCGAAGACATCGCCATCCTCACCGGCGGAAAGATGCTCTCCGAAGACCTCGGCTCCAAGCTCGAGAACGCCCAGGTAGCGGACCTCGGACGGGCCAAGAAGATCATCATCGACAAGGACAACACCACGGTCATCGATGGGGCGGGAGACCGCAAGTCTCTGGAAGGCCGCGTGAAGCAGATTCGCGCGCAGGTCGAGGAGACCACCTCCGATTACGACCGTGAAAAGCTTCAGGAACGCCTGGCGAAGCTTGTTGGCGGGGTGGCCGTAATCCGAGTGGGTGCCGCTACGGAAACGGAGATGAAGGAAAAGAAGGCCCGTGTCGAGGACGCCCTGAATGCGACACGCGCAGCGGTGGAAGAAGGAATCGTCCCCGGCGGTGGTGTGGCCTATGTCCGTTGCGTCCTGGCTCTCGATAAGCTGAAGCTCACCGGCGACCAGCAGATCGGTGTCAACATTGTCAAGCGGTCCCTGGAGGAACCCTTGAAAATGATCGCCACCAACGCCGGATGGGAAGGCTCCATTGTGGTGGAGAAGGTCAAGGAAAAGAAGGGCGCCTTTGGATTCAACGCCGCCAATGAGAAGTTTGAAGACATGATTCAGGCCGGCGTCATCGATCCGACGAAAGTGACCCGGTTCGCGCTGCAGAACGCCGCATCCGTGGCTTCTCTCATGCTGACCACGCAGTGCATGATCGCGGACAAGCCGGAAGAAAAGGGTGCGATGATGCCCCCTATGCCCGGCGGCGGTGGATATCCCGGCATGGGCATGTAAAAAAGCCCGCAACGAACAGTCCCATCTTTGAGAAAGAGCCCCCGGCCGACCGCCGGGGGCTCTTTCTTATTCTTGATAATACGTGCCTTTCTATGGTAGGCCTCATCGGACATAAAAATGCTGAAACAGGAGCGGATGATGGACTACAAGGGCAGCCTGAACCTACCGAAAACGGATTTCCCGATGAAAGCCAACCTGGCGAAGCGGGAGCCTGAAATGCTTCGCGCCTGGGATGACACGGATATCTACGGCAGGATCCGCGACGTCTCCAAGGGGCGGCCTGTATACATTCTGCACGACGGCCCTCCGTATGCAAACGGGAACATCCATCTCGGCACCGCCCTCAACAAGATCATCAAGGACATGGTCATCAAGTCCAAGAACATGTCCGGATTCGACAGCATCTATCTGCCCGGCTGGGACTGCCACGGCCTTCCCATCGAACACCAGGTCGACAAGGAGCTCGGTGAAAAGCGCTACGACATGTCCCAGGCCGACAAGCGGCGGTTCTGCCGCGCCTACGCGGAGAAATTCGTGGATCTCCAGCGGCAGCAATTCAAGCGGCTGGGAGTCTTCGGCGACTGGCCGAACCCCTATCTCACCATGACCTACGACTACGAGGCTGTAACTGTTGCCGAGTTTGGGAAACTCTGGCTGGGAGGAAGCGTCTACAAGGGGAAAAAGCCCGTCTATTGGTGCGCCTCCTGCAAAACGGCGCTTGCTGAGGCGGAAGTGGAATACGGCGACCACACGACCCCTTCCATCTATGTCAAGTTCCCGATGATTTCCGATATCGGTGCGGTTCGACCCGTCCTGAAGGGTGAAAAGGTCAGCGTCGTCATCTGGACGACCACCCCCTGGACGATTCCCGCCAATCTGGCCATCGCCTTTCACGAAGAATTCATCTACATCGCCGTCAAGGTGGAGGAAGAAGTCCTGATCCTGGCCAAAGACCTCCTGGATTACTGTCTTGACGCCTTCGGCTGGCAGGGGAAGCCCTACGTGATTCTGGACGAGTTTCCCGGCCGTGTGATGGAAGGGCTCAAGTGCCGTCATCCCCTCATCGATCGCGAGAGCCTTCTCATCCTCGCCCCCTTCGTCACGCTGGAAGCGGGAACCGGATGCGTCCACATCGCCCCGGGACATGGCCAGGAAGACTACGAGATCGGGATGGAATACGGCCTGGAGAATTATGCCCCGGTGGACGAGGATGGAAAGTTCACACCCGATGTGGAGGATTTTGCCGGCCAGTTTGTCTTCGACGCCAACGACGCCGTCAATGAAAAACTCAAGGAAAAGGGAGCCCTCCTCGGCCTCGTCGACATCGAGCATTCCTACCCGCATTGCTGGCGGTGCAAGCAGCCCATCATTTTCCGCTCCACGGAACAGTGGTTCATCTCCATGGAGCGCAACGACCTGCGAAAGAAAGCCCTGGAGGCCATCGATACGGTACGCTGGATTCCCTCCTGGGGACGGGACCGGATCTACGGCATGGTCGAAAACCGTCCGGACTGGTGCATCTCCCGCCAGCGCCTCTGGGGCGTTCCCATCGTGATTTTCTATTGTACGGCCTGCCAGAACGAGTTCCTGACACAGGAGATGCTGGACTTCATCGTCTCTCTCGTCAAGCAGTACGGGGCCGACGTCTGGTATGAGCGGGAGGCCAAGGACCTGATGCCGCCCGGGACCGCCTGCCCCCATTGCCAGGGAACCGAATTCCGCAAGGAAACCAACATTCTGGATGTCTGGTTCGACTCAGGAGTCAGCCACGCCGCCGTTCTGGAAACCTGGCCGGGCTATCGGTCCCCCGCGGACATGTACCTGGAAGGAAGCGACCAGCACCGGGGCTGGTTCCATTCCTCCCTGCTGGAGTCCGTGGGAAGCAGGAACCGGGCCCCCTACCGGAACGTCCTGACCCATGGATTCGTCGTGGACGGAGAGGGAAAGAAAATGTCCAAGTCCGTCGGCAACGTAGCCGATCCCCAGGACATCATTGATAAATACGGTGCGGAGATCCTGCGCCTGTGGGTGGCCGCCGAGGACTACACCATGGACATCCGGATCTCGGAGGAAATTCTGAAGCGTCTCGTCGAGGCTTACCGCAGAATCCGCAATACGAGCCGGTTCATCCTGGGCAACCTCTTCGATTTTGACCGCCGGAAAGACACCGTCTCCTTTGAAGACATGGAGGAAATGGACCGCTGGGCCCTACACCGCCTTCAGGAGGTCATGCAGCGGGTCGTGGATGCCTACGAGAACTTCCAGTTTCATGTCGCTTTCTACACGCTGCATAATTACTGCACGGTGGACCTGAGTGCCCTTTACCTGGATGTGTTGAAGGACCGTCTTTACACATCCAAACCGGCATCCCGGGAGCGTCGCTCCGCCCAGACGGCCATTACGATCATTCTCGACGCCATGGCCCGCCTGCTGGCCCCCATCATGACCTTTACTTCGGAAGAGATCTGGTCCACCCTGCCGGCCTGGGACGGGAAGGCCGCCAGCGTACATCTGACGGAGTTCCCGAAGGCGGATCCGGTACTCCTGAAACCGGAGTTGGGCGAGCAGTGGAAATCCATGATCGCCGTCAAGGGGGAAATCGCCAAGGCACTGGAGCTGGCCAGAAAGGAAAAGACGATCGGTCATTCCCTCGACGCGCGGGTGAAGATCGCTCCGCCGGAAGCCCTTCAATCCCTCCTGGCTTCGCACCTGGAGGATCTGCGGTCGCTTCTGATCGTTTCCCAGATCGAACTAAGCGAGCGGAGCGCCATCGAGAACCCATACGAAAGCCAGGAAATCGAGGGCCTGGCGGTTGGCGTCATCCGGGCAACGGGAAACAAATGCCAGCGCTGCTGGAACTACAGCGACACGGTAGGAACGATCGCCTCGCATCCTGACCTGTGCGAACGCTGTCAGCGCAACCTGCCATAGAGACACCGGGAATCGAAATGCCCCCTCTCGCAGGCCGAAGGCACCGGATATGAGTACGCTCAGCAAACAGGCGCCTTTTCTGGCGATCGTCATTCTTGTGGTTCTAGCCGATCAGGTCACCAAGGCGTGGGTGACCGCCACCATGAACCTCCACGAATCCATACCGGTCATTCCCGGCCTGTTCAGCATCACCTATGTTCGCAATCCCGGAGCGGCCTTCGGATTCCTGGCCGGTGTCTCGTCGCATATCCGTCTGGCATTTTTCATTGCGGTGACCCTCCTCGCGATCGGCCTGATCCTCTATTCCCTGATCAGGGCGCGGTTCATCCAGGCCTCCTGGAGAACCCCACTGGTCCTGATCCTGTCCGGCGCGCTGGGAAACCTGTCAGACCGGATTCGCTTCGGGGAAGTCGTCGATTTCCTGGATCTTTACGTAGGGTCGGTGCACTGGCCTGCCTTCAATGTGGCCGATTCCGCCATTACGGTGGGAGCCGTCCTGCTGATCATCCTGGCCTTTCGGGGTGAAAAGGACGCACTCGAAACGGGTTCCTGATTCCTGAAGGGAACGCAACCCATGTCCTTCAAACCGGCCCTGTTTCTCTCCCGGCTCCTGTCATCGGCGAGACTGTTCATCCTGAGCTTCGCACTCCTGATCCTGACGGGTGCCCTCCTTCTGTGGCATCCCGTTTCCGCCGCGAAAGGCCCTATTCCCTTCATCGACGCCCTCTTCATGTCGGCCTCCGCAGTCTGCGTGACGGGGCTCGCCACCATCGACATCGGCCGGGATCTCTCCTTCACGGGACAGATCGTGACCCTGATCCTGTTTCAGCTCGGCGGGCTGGGCATCATCACCTTCTCAACCGTTCTCCTCGGGATTGCCGGACTGGGCGTTCCCTTCAAGGGGCGGGAAATCATCCAATCCACGTTTCTCCATACACCGCGGCGGGATTTTTTAACGATCGTCAAGTTCGTGCTTCTGTATACATTCGTGATCGAGGGCGCCGGGACAGTGCTGCTCTTCCTGCGTTTCGTCCGGGAGCAGCCCGCCGGGCAGGCCCTGTACTCGGCCCTGTATCACTCCGTCTCGGCGTTCAACAACTGCGGTTACACCCTCTTCCCGGACAGCCTGGTCCGATACCAGGGAGACGGGCTGGTAAACATCACGGTCATGGGACTCATCCTCCTGGGCGGGATCGGATTCATCGTCCAGTACGAGATCTTCTCGAAATTCCGGGGGCGGCAGCCGCGCCTGTCCGTGCACACTCGTGTCGTTCTCCTGACGACATTCGCCCTGATCGCCGCCGGGGCTGCATTTTTTTATCTGTTCGAATTCAACCATGCCCTGAAGGACATGCCGGTGGGCACCCAGCTTCTGGTCACCTTTTTCCAGTCCATCACTCCCCGGACGGCGGGATTCAACACCGTGGGCATCGGGCAACTGACGAACGGGACGATCCTCATCATGCTGATCCTGATGTTCATCGGCGCCTCCCCGGGGTCGACCGGCGGCGGGATCAAGACAACCAGTTTCGCCTTGCTGATGCTGATGATCTGGAACCGGATGAAAGGTCTCGACGCCGTCAGCATCTACAATCGAACCATACCGGCGGATATCCTGAGCAAGACCATTCTGATCATCTTCGCCTCAGCCTTCTCGATTTGCCTGATCACATCCTTTCTCCTGCTGGTGGGATCGAATCCGGGACAGGACCCCGCCCTGACCCGCCATTTCTTCGTCGAGTACATATTCGAAACGGTCTCCGCCTTCGGGACCGTCGGTCTGTCCATGGGCATAACGCCCAAACTGAGCGATCTACAGAAACTGGCCATTGTTTTCATGATGTTCGCGGGGCGGGTGGGTCCCCTGACGCTGGCCTTCTCCTGGAGCCGAACGAAGCGGGGAATCACCTATGCGGAAGAATCTGTCATGGTGGGATAGGGAGGTATCGGGATGAAGCGGGTCATCGTGATCGGGTTGGGCATTTTCGGTTTCAACATCGCGAAGGAACTGTTTGAAAACGGCTTTGAGGTTATTGCCGTCGACAAGAACAGGGACGCCGTCCAGCGGATTCGCGATTTTGCCACCAAGGCCGTCCTGGCCGATGGGACGGACAGGGAAATCATGGACCTGATCGGGATCCAGGAAGAGGACCTGGCGATCATCTCCTTCGGGGAAGACCTGGCCGCCAGCACCCTTATCACCCTTCACCTGAAACAGATTGGCGTGAAGACGATCATCGTCAAAGCCCCCAGCGAGGACCACAAGCTGATCCTGGAGCGCGTGGGCGCCACCGAGGTCGTCATCCCCGAGAAGGAAGTCGCCGCCAAACTGGCCAAGGGTCTCCGTTCCCCCAACGTGCTGGACTACCTTCCCCTCTCCGATGATTACATGATTTCCGAGATCGCACCGCCAGCGACCTTCCTCGGGAAATCCATCGGCGAGTTGCAGCTCCGGGGCAAATACCACATCGAGGTAATCGCGGTGCGGGACATCCTGGCGGACCGGATTTCCATGGTTCCCACCGCCGGCTATGTGATCAAGGACGGCGAGGCCCTGGTTGTGTTAGGCAAGAACAAGGATATCGAAAAGATCAAGTGAACCGGCCGGATCGGTGTTTCACGACCACGGCCGGCGCAAGGACGTCGCTCTTCCCGGTTCGCTTCCTCAATCCAGGATGATTGTGGCATCCACCGCGCAGAGACCATCCCCGGTGACCAGAAACGGATTGATGTCAATCTCGCGAATCTGCGGGACCGACAGGCCCAGGTCTCCCAGGGCGACCAGGATCCGAGCAAGCTGTTCTCTGTCCACCGGAGGGGAGCCGCGATAGCCGTCCAGGAGGGCCTGTCCCCGGATCCGCCCGATAAGCCTGAGCGCCTCGTCCATGCTCAACGGGGCAACGGCAAAGGCAGTATCTCGAAGGACTTCTGTCAGCGTACCGCCGAGGCCGAACAGTACGCACGGACCGAACTGGGGGTCACGGATCAGCCCGGCGATCAGTTCCCCGCTTCCCCGAACCTGCCGCTGCACAAGGATTTCTCCCCCTTTCGCGAGGCCATCCCGGATCATGCCGAACGCATCGCGGACTCCCCGTGAATCGGTGATGTTGAGATGCACCAGCCCGGCGTCGCTCTTATGAACCAAGCCGGGCTGGAGTCCCTTGAGCACCACAGGATAACCGAGTCGTTCCGCCTCCCTCAGGCACGCTTCTTCACTCGCGACCCGGGCCTCTTCCACGACGGGAATCCCCCGGGCACGGAGAATCCTTTTGGAAAGCTCCTCATCCAGGGTTCCCCGGGCATCATGAAGCAGATTCTCGATTTCCGGCATGAGCCCGCCCGACGCCGGCAAGGGGGCTTTCCGGGCAATCGCGGTTGCGGTGGGCCGCCTTCTTAAGACGGCCTCGAGACACTCCACGGCCCGATACAGCTCCTGAAACGCAAGCACGCCCAGGGAGCGGGCCCGCTGCTGGAACTCGGAAACGTGGTCGCGGGTTCCCAGGAGCCACAGAAAGACGGGCTTCCCCGTCTTTCGCGACCGGGTGGCCAGGTCTTCCAGATCCATGGTGATGCGGAAGTTGCCGACAAAGGCCAGGAGCAGGACGCCGTCCACGCCCGGGTCGGCCAGGATGGACCGCAAGGCCGTGCCGTAGACGTCCACGCCGGTTCCCATGCTCTTTTCCATGGCGGGCCACACATCCACGGGGTTGGCAACGGGCATCCAGGAGGGGAAAAGCTCCTGCACGGCGGCGGTAGTCTCTTCGGACAGATCAGCCACCTCCAGCCCGACGTCCTCGAAGAAATCCGCCGCCATAATCCCCGCCCCGCCGCTGAACGTGAGGACGGCGATCCTCCCCTTCCCGGAAGCCGCCGGCGGAGCGGCGGCCAGGGACCGGCAGAGATCCATCCACTGCTTGAAGTCCCTCGCCTCGGTAACTCCCGCCTGGGCCAGGGCACCGGCGATGACGGCATGGTTTCCCGCCAGGGAGGCGGTATGGCTCATGGCGGCCTTCGCGCCCCGATTGCTCCTCCCTCCCTTCAGCACAACGACCGGTTTGGGACACGAGCGGCAGAGCTCCATGAACCGGCGGCCGTCCCGAAAGGACTCCAGGTACAGGCCGATCACCCTTGTCTCCGGATCTCCCGCCAGGTATTCCAGCAAGTCGTTTTCATCCACATCCGCCTTGTTCCCGATGGAGCAGGCCTTGCTGATACCCATGACTCCGTGAGTCATGAGATCCACCAGGAATCCCGCCGAGAGGAGACCGCTCTGCACGACCAGGGACACGTCTCCCGGAACCAGACCCCGGAGGAGGGCGTTCGGATCCATGAAGGAAAAGGCATGCCTGCGAACGGCATCGATGAGCCCCATGCAGTTGGGACCCCAGATCCGGATTCCCAGTTCCCGCCCCCTGGCAACCATGCGGTCCTGCAACTCCCGGCCTTTCGCACCCGTCTCGGCGAATCCTCCGGACTCGACGATGACGCCCCGGATCCCCTTCCCGGCACACTCGTCCAGGGCTGTGAGAACCTGCGGGGCCGGAACGAACAGGATCGCCAGGTCCACGGAATCGGGCACCTCCCGAAGGGATGGGAAGCACCGGATCCCCTCAATTTCCTCGTATTTCGGATTGACGGGACAGATGACTCCCCGAAAGCCGGTGATGAGATTTTTCAGAATGGCATTGCCCCCCTTCGACGGGTTCGGGGTGGCGCCGACAACGGCAATTCCCTTGGGGTTGAAGAAAAAGTCCATCGTTCTCCTCCGGATGAATGGGAAAGATGTTATTTCCCCTATTATAAAACCGCCTGAAAGGGAAGCACCGTGTGAACGGCGCGCAGGCTGAAATTGGACAGCCGGCAACCACCTGTGCTATGAAGAAAATCAATCACGTTCTGTGTCTCGCATCAGAAAGCAGTTTCCATCCATTATAAACCGCCATACATGAATTGCTTCGGGAAGGAGGTGGAGAAAGGCAGCGGATCCTCACGGAACAAGCCGCCCGGCCAGGGGAAAGCGTCCAGTCCGTCAATGTAGACCAATCCATACAGGATCATCTGAAACCGCAAAGGAGGGATCGCATGAGCTGGAAGGATATCTACAACAGCAGGTTGATGTCGGCGCAGGAAGCGGCAAAAATCGTTCAATCCGGCGACCGTTTTTGGACCCCCTTGCTTCTGGGGCAGCCGTCCATGCTGATCATGGACGCCATTGCAGACCGCAAGGACGAACTCAAGGACGTGGAGTACTGTTTCGCCCTCGTTCTCAGGCCTTACAAACTCTTCAAACCGGAATACCGGGATACCTTCAAGCTTGTCTGCGGATTCTACAGCACACCGCATCTCCAGGAGCTTGCCAAAACGGAGTGGTCCAACTTCTGGCCGGCCCAGAGCTCGGATATCTCCGTCAAGAACATGCACCGCCAGCGGACCTATCCCCGCCGCGGAGGCATCGTCCTGCAGGTCACGCCCCCGGACGAGCACGGCTACGTGAACCTCGGGCTGGACACATTCTACACCGAACAGATCATGGATCAGTCCGACTGGATCATCGCCGAGGTGAACGAGAACATGCCCCGGACCTACGGACAGACGAACTTCCATGTCTCCCGCTTCACCGCCTTCGTAGAAAATCCCAATCCCATCATTGCCGTCCCCACCCCACCGCCCTCTGACGTGGAAATCAAGATGGCGGAAAACGTCGTGAAGCTCCTTCGGGACCGGGATTGCATCCAGGTGGGCATCGGCGCTGTTCCGGCCATGATCAGCAAACTCCTGGAGCACTCGGGGCTCAAGGACATGGGCATCCACACGGAGATGGCCCCGGCGGGAACCCACAAACTGGTCGAGAAGGGAGTCGTCACCTGCAAGTACAAGAAAGTGAACAACGGCAAGATCATCCTGGCCTTCACCATGGGGGACAAGGAGCTCTACGACTTCCTGGCCAACAACCCCATGGTTGAATACCGTCCGACCCTCTACGCAAACTACATCCCGATCCTCGCCCAGGAGGAAAACATCGTGGCCATCAACGGCTCCATTGAGGTGGACCTGACGGGGCAGATTGTTTCCGAGTCCGTCGGGAACCTGATGCGGACGGGAACAGGAGGCCAGCTGGACTTCGTAATCGGCGCCTTCTGGTCCAAGGGCGGCCGGGCCATCAACCTGGTTCCTTCCACGACCCTCAACGACACGGTGTCCAGAATCGTCCCCTACATTTCGTGGGGCGCCCGGGTCACGGTACCGCGGCATTACGCGGGTTATGTCGTCACGGAATACGGGGCGGCGGACCTGTATGGGCGGTCGGAACCGGAGCGGGCGGAGGAACTTATCAAGATCGCCCATCCGAAATTCCGGGAGGAACTGGAAAAAGCCGGCAGAGAGCGGGGCCTGATCAAGAAGAAGACCTTCTGATCCGGCGTGGAGAGACAAGCTGATCCATGGGTATGACGGTGTCCGGGAAACGCACGGGGGAGTCCGAAAGGCCCCCCCGTTTTTTATTATTGCGTAAAGCCCGGAAGCCACAGGGCGATGGATGGAAACAGGATCAGCAGGAGCGCCATGACCAGTTGCGCCAGGAGAAACCGCGTCGTCCCCCTGAAAATGACCTGCAGGGGCACATCCTTGGCCACGCCGGCCACGACATAAACGTTGATGCCCACCGGCGGCGTAATGACCCCCATGCCGGTGATCAGGACGATGACGACGCCGAACCAGATCGGGTCGTAGCCAAGCGTCATGACCACGGGAAAGAAGATGGGGATGGTGAGCATGATCATGGCCAGGGAGTCCATCAGGCAGCCCAGCAGGAGGTACGTCAGGATGATGAGGCCCATGATCAGGGGGGCGGGCAGGGCAAGCCCGGCCACCCAGCCGCCGACTTCCGACGGAATGGTCGTCACCGCCAGAAAATGGCCGAAGACCGTGGCTCCCGCTACGATGACCATGATCATGCATGAAATCCGGGCGGTCTCCTCGAGCGCCAGAACAAATTTCCGCCATGAAATGTTTCTTCCGGCAACGGCAATGAGGATCGTGCCCAGGGAGCCGATGCCGGCCGCTTCCGTGGGAGTGAAGATGCCGATGAACAGCCCCCCCATGACCATGACAAACAGGACCAGCGTTTCGATCACGCCGGCCAGTGAGGCGATCATGGCGCGAAACGGAGCCCGGGTTTCCTTCTGGCAGAGATCCGGTCTTAACGCCGTCCAGATCACAACAGCCAGCACGAAAAGGAGCGAGAGCAGGATCCCCGGCACGACGCCCGCCAGAAAGAGCTTTCCGATGGACTGCTCCGTCATGATCCCGTAGATGATGAAGATCGTGCTGGGCGGGATCAGGATGCCCAGGCTCCCCCCCGCCGCGACCACGCCGGTTGCCAAGGCCGGGTCGTACCCGCGTTTTTTCATCTCCGGCAGGGCCACGGAGGACATGGTCGCCGCCGTGGCGCTCGTGGAACCGCAAATGGCCGAAAACGCGGCGCAGGCGCCGACGGTGGCGATTGCCAATCCACCCCGCAGATGCCCCAGGAAAAGGTGGGCGGCGTTGAACAGGCGTCCGCTGATCCCCGAGTGAAAGGCCACCTGGCCCATGAGCACGAACAGGGGGATGACCGTCAGGTTGTAGGAGCTGAAGACGGAAAAGAAATCCCGGGCCATGAGGTTCAGGGCCGCATCCCAGGACACGAGCACCGCGAAACCGACGAAACCCACAAGAGCCATCGTGAACCCGACGGGGATCCGGAGAAACATCAGCAGAACGAGCAGAAAGAACCCGGCGATGCCGGAGGTGATCGGCGTCACGACAACACCCTTCTTATGAAACGAATGAAATCGACCATCAGTACGCAACAGAGGAGAGCACAGCCGGCGGCGATGCCCCAGGCAAACGGCGAAATCGGCATGGCCAGGGTCAGGGACACCTCGCCGCTGGCCTGCAGGTCCCGGGCGTAGACGACGCTCTGCCAAGCCAAAAGCCCGAAAAGGGCGGTGCCGACGGCGGCCTCCAGACCGTCGATGTAGAGCTGCCAGCGGACCGACAGCCGGGAGGTGAAGAACTCCACGGCGATGTGCCCCTTATCGACGGATGTCTGCCCCAGGGCGAAGGCCGTCACGACCGTCCCCAGGAAACCGACGATTTCATAGGTCCCGGGAATGGGATGCCGGACAAGGCGAAGAAGGACGTCCGCGCACGTCAGGACCATCATGGTTACAATGCCCGCACAGGCAACATAGTTTGCGTAACCGATCGTCTTCAGGTATCTCCGTTTCCAGGGCATGACGCTCTCCTCTGTCGCGCGATTCGAGGCGGTCCGCTATTTCTTCTTTGCCGGACGGCTCGCCTTCTTGATCATGGTCTCCGCTTCCTGGACCACCTGCCTGCCCGACACCCCGCTCGCCTTCACGGTATTCACGTATTCGTCGATGACGGGATTGACGGCTTTCCTCCAGCGGAGGCTCTCTGCCTTGGACAGTGGAATGATCTTGTTTCCCAGTCCGAGACTGTACGCCCTGCCCTCGGCATCGGTGTCGTCCCAGGACTTGCCATGTACATCAATCCACTGGGCGCTCACATCTTCGAATGCCTTCCTGACATTCACCGGCAGGGAGTTCCACTTTTTAAGATTCATCACGACGAACATTGCCGTAGTATAGCCGACATCCCGGCACTCCGTCGTGTTCTTGATCACCTCGGCCTGCTTCCACCCTTTGAGGACCTCGATGGGGCCGATCGTCCCCTCTACAACACCCTTCTGCAGGGACTCATAGGTCGATCCCTGGGGCATGGCCACCGGGATGGCCCCCAGGGCCTTCATCACCTTGGCGCTGAAACCGGTGGCGCGGATCTTCATACCTTTCAAATCCTCAAGAGACCGCACCGGTTTAACCGTGTGCAGGAGTCCCGGT
>CAYNEJ010000076.1:0-3943 GCA_964396205.1 uncultured Syntrophaceae bacterium | reverse complement strand
TAGAGAACCTTCACCTGGTTCAGTTCTGCGGGCTTCAACTTCTGATAAAATTCATTGGCCACCCTCGTGGCGGTCCGGCCGTTCGGGTACCCGAGAGGAAGGTCAAGGGCCTCCATGACCGGAAAGCGCCCGCGGGTATATGCAAAGGCAGACATGCACATGTCGGAGATTCCCTTGACGACGCCGTCGTAGCACTGATCCGCCTGCGTCAGGGATCCCCCGGCAAAGATCTGGATTTTCACCTGGCCCTGCGTACGCCGCTCTACTTCCTTGGCCCATGTGTCGGCCGCCTTCTTCTGGCCGTGGTTCGGCGGGAAAAAGATGCTGTACGTCAACTGGGTTGGTCCCGCCCAGGCGGCGGAAATGCCCGAAACCACGCCCAGCAACAGGACTGCCAAAGCGATCCGGATGATTTTATTCATGATGAATCTCCTTCCTGATGATGATGAAATGTTTGGTTGCCAGCCGAAGGGAACGGATACCGGATTCACGGGATCCATGCAACGGCTGCCGTCTCCGCTCGCGAAAGGCCTGCCAGGCCGCTCGATGAGCAGTCTGACAGGCCACCGGTAAGCGCAACATGTCGAACGGAAATAATATCGTGCCCGGATGTTGTAAAACATCATGAGACCATGATTCCCCGTTTCGGGACCTTATTTATTGATGGGATGGAGGGTAGACGATGAAGCCGGAATAAGCCTGCTTTCCCGCCGGATGGCGAGAAGCAGGCTTCAATACATATAAGGCGGGACGAAAAGGATTCTTATGGATACTCGGGTCATTGTGTCCGATATCACGACAGGTTCCTCAATATCCGAAAAATCGGGTTCCAGTCCTATGGGATCGGCTGTTCGCTGTCAAGCATTATTTGTGCGGGACTGGTTCTGTTCGCTCACCTCGCGGCGCAGCCGCTCCACTTCTTCCTTGTACTGTTCTGCTTTTGCCTTGGCCAGTTCGATCTCTTCGCGGGCCTTGTCCAGCTTTTCTTCGTGCTTGTGGCGATCTTCCCGGATCTTGTCCTGAATGTCGTCATATCCCACGTACATGGCGAGAATGCCGCCCATGATCAGGGCAATCGGCAACCCGCCCTGGACGATGACGAGAAACTGGTGCCCCCAGAACATGATCCCGATGAGACCAAAGACAGTCGCAACGGCGCCGCCGATGAGAAGAGTCATCCTCGATAACCTCCCGCTACGGGTCTTGCTTGCACCGAGTTTTATTTGCTTTTGTTCTGCGTTGACTCGCTGCCACCAATATCATACAGAAGTATTGCAGGCAAGGCGAAACGAGCCGCCAGAGGGCTTTCCGGCACCCGTTTCCGGTACCTATCAATTTGAAATAACAGTTCAAATTCTCGACCTTTTTTTCATTGACATTCCCCGGTGGCCATGATAGGGGGCGCGATGAAATGGGACAAATCAGACAGGCAGTCCCTGGTACAGTTGGCCTATGCAAGCACCATCGGAATCGCCATGGTGCTGACCATTTTCGGCGGACTCTATTTCGGCGCCTGGCTGGACCGGAAGTTTGGCACAGGCCACAATTATTTCATGTTCCTGTTTCTGGCGATCGGCGTGATCGTCGGATTTCGGAACATCTACCTGATGATTCAGAGAAGTGCAACGGATGAGGAACCCATCATCCGATACATTAAAAGTGAACCGCATCGAAAAAGACCCCCTCCAGGCAAGACTTGAAATCACCAACTGGCTCGTTCTGGGGGTTTGCCTGATCATCAGCGCCCTGTTGCTGTCTGCTTCGTTTACCTACGGGATCCTGCTGGGTGGTTTTATCAGCATTGTCAATTTCCACTGGCTGGACCGGGACCTGCGAAGGATCTTTTCAAATCTTTCTGGAAAGGCGAAATCCGCCCTTCTGCTTAAATACTATCTGCGCCTGGCGGTAACGGCGGTGGTTCTTTACATCCTGATCAGTCAGTCCCTTGTGGATATCATCGGCCTGCTTGTCGGTCTCTCTGTGGTTGTCATGAACATCATACTGACAGCGGTTCTGGTATTCTCAAAAAAAAATCGCGTTGAGGAGGTTTTATAGAACATGCACGGCGAATTTCTGTTTTTTCACATTCCCGGCGTTGCTGACCATGTCACGCACACGTGGCTGATCATGGTGCTCCTGGCCCTCTGCGGATTTCTGGCCACACGCGGTTTGTCGGTTTATCCGGGACGTTTTCAGAATGTCATGGAGGTTGTTGTTGGAGCCCTCGAATCCCTGCTCGTCGATACAATGGGGGAACAGGGAAAACGGTTCTTTCCCCTGATCGCAACGCTGGGGCTCTTCATTCTCGTTTCGAACCTCCTCGGTCTTGTTCCAGGGTTCGTTTCCCCCACATCGAGCCTGAACATGACGATCGCCATGGCGCTCATCGTTTTCGTGCTGACCCATGTCGTGGGTGTCCAGGTTCAGGGCCTCAAATACTTCAAGCAGTTCCTCGGACCGGTCTGGTGGCTGATCCCCCTGATGCTGCCCATCGAACTCATCAGCCACCTGTCCCGTCCCCTGTCCCTGTCGGTGCGGCTCTTCGGCAACATCGAAGGCGGACATATCGTGATCATCGTTCTCCTGATCCTGGTTCCGCTTTTGATTCCGCTGCCCATCCTCATCCTGAAGGTTCTGATTTCCTTCATTCAGACGCTCGTCTTCATGCTTCTGTCGATGATGTACATCGCGGGGGCCATGGAAGAGCATCACTGATCAGGCGAAAACACAAGGCACAACAAAAAAAGCGCCTCACGGAGGCGCTTTTTTTTGGTTTTCAACAACGCAACTCTGCCTGACCGGTCATTCCGCCCGGTCAGGATATGTCTCCTGATTACCAGGGACTGCCCTGCATCGATATCCGGGATGCAAAGCGGATCGCATCGGTGAGCACCGGATCATTTCCCTGACAGAAAGGCATCGATTGCCTGGGCTGCCTTCCGGCCCGCCCCCATGGCCAGGATGACCGTGGCTGATCCCGTCACAATGTCGCCGCCGGCATATACGCCCTTGCGCGTCGTCTCCCCGGATTCTCCCTTCGTTACAATGTAACCCCACCGGTTCGTCTCGAGACCTGGTGTCGTGGACGGCACGATGGGGTTGGCCATGGTCCCGACAGCAACGACGACCATATCGACGTCGATGACGAACTCGGAACCGGGAACGGGAACGGGACTTCTCCTTCCCGAGGCATCCGGCTCCCCCAGCTCCATGCGCAGGCACCGAATCCCCGTCACCCAGCCATTCTTGTCGCCGATATATTCGACCGGATTCGTCAGCAGCTTGAACTGCACGCCCTCATCCCTCGCGTGGTGGACTTCCTCGATCCGGGCGGGCATCTCCGTCTCGCTCCGCCGATAGATGATGTAGGCGTTCTCCGCCCCCAGGCGCAGTGCTGTTCTCACGGAGTCCATGGCCACATTTCCGCCGCCGATGACGGCCACGTTCTTTCCCCTGACGATGGGGGTGTCGTACTCGGGAAAGCGATAGGCCTTCATGAGGTTCGAGCGCGTCAGGTACTCGTTGGCCGAATAGATGCCGCTCATGTTTTCCCCGGGGATGTTCATGAAGACGGGGGCGCCGGCACCCACGGCAAGATAGACCGCGTCGTAGCCCTCCTCGAAGAGCTCGTCCACCGTCTTGATCCGGCCGACCAGGGCATTCAGGACGATCTTGACTCCCAGGCTGCGGAGGTAGTCCACTTCCGCCTCCACGATGGCCTTGGGCAGCCGGAACTCGGGAATCCCATACACCAGGACACCGCCCGCCTTGTGGAGGGCCTCATAAATGGTGACCTCGTAGCCCAGTTTCACCAGGTCTCCGGCAATGGTCAGCCCCGACGGACCCGCCCCCACGACGGCAATCTTCCTGCCGTTCGGAGCCGGCTTTTCCGGGGCAACCACCTGGCCCGTGTTCCGTTCGTAGTCCGCAGCGAACCGCTCGA
>CAYNEJ010000075.1:4088-16799 GCA_964396205.1 uncultured Syntrophaceae bacterium | reverse complement strand
AGAGAATTCATAGGACATAATCTTTATCAACCGATCCACACCTTAATCTTTCTGCAATCCAAGCTTTAGAATTCAGTTACTCAATATCCCTTGCACGTTCACTATCAATGTGCCGTGGAATGTTTCGTCAAGCATCCAAGTAGCAGAAAAGAAAAAGGGGTCACAGACCGAAATCTGTGACCCCTCTTGTCATGGTGGGCCAGGGCAGAATTGAACTGCCGACACCCGGATTTTCAGTCCGGTGCTCTACCGACTGAGCTACCGGCCCGTTTTTGCATCGGTTGCTCCCCCGTTTGGGGATGCGTTTTGTAGTAAATCTCCTTTTTCTTGTCAAGCCCTTTTTATCCCGCTTCCGGGCCGAGAGGCAGGACCATCTGGGGGCTCTCGCCGCGCTCGCCGATCACGACCGTTCCGGCGATCTTGTCGTGCCAGCCCTGCTTGCGGGGATCCAGGGCCACCCAGAGGAAACCCAGCAGGAATATCGACGACAGGTGATAGCCCGCCCAGCGGAGGAAGGCGATGCCCGGCGTCATTGGCACGCTGTCCAGCCGGACCACCCGGATCCGGAAGAGCATCTTCCCGGGGGTCTGCCCGGTGATGCCGTGAAAATACGTGAAGTAGAAGCAGTTCATGCACAGGAGGGCCAGCGAGTACAGGGCCATGAACGTGGAAGCCGACTCGAAGATGTCCTCCGGCCAGGGGAGGCCCCCCTGTATCCAGGACAGGTTGAGGGCCGTCACGCCCGTGATGAACAGGAACGCGGCGATGGTGGAGAGGATGAACCAGTCGATCGACATGGCGAACGCCCGCCTCCAGAACCCGATGTAGGGAATGACGGAATTCAAGACTTTTCCTCCGGAATTTCCTCTTCCGCGGCCCCGCCGAGCCCGCCGATCTCATACTGCAGCATGGCCACGACAGCCGGAGCGGCCGTCTCCACCTTGAGGACGTTCCTTCCCAGGCTGACGGAGCGGAATCCTGCCTCCCGGGCCTGGCGGACCTCTTCGGCGGTGAGCCCGCCCTCGGGTCCGACGATCAGGCAGTACGCCGAGGCGGTTTCTCCGAGGCTCCGCAGGGTCTCCCGGAATCCCGCCTCTTTTTCCTCCTCCCAGAAGAGGAGGCGGCAGGCGCCGTCCGGCAACCCGATCCGGACCAGCTCGTCGAAAGAGAGAATGGAATCGACCTCCGGAACGTGGGCTCGGCCCGTCTGGCGGGCCGACTCCTCCGCGATCCGCTGCCACCGGGCGACCCGCGCCGCGCCCTTGTCGGCGGACAGCCGGGGGACGCTCCGGGCCGAGCGGTAGGGGATGATCCGGCCGACGCCCAGTTCCACCACCTGCCGGATGATTGCATCCATTTTGTCCCCCTTCGGGAGGGACTGGGCGAGGACGATCGCGGCCGACGGGGCTTTCCGAATGGTGCGGTTCAGGATCTTCAGCGTGGCGGGGCCGGCGACGACGAATGACACGAGAGCCTCGCACTCGACGCCACGGCCGTCGCTGAGGACGATTTCCTCCCCTTCCTTGAGGCGGAGGACGTTCTTCAGGTAGTGGCTCCGGGATTCATCGATGGTCCGGGTTTCCCCCGGTTCCGGAAGGGAGTCCAGGAAGATGCGCGGCCGGGTCACGCGCCGCCCCCTCCCTTTTTCAGGGCGAAGCAGATCCATTCCTTCTCCGTCACGAGCCGCTGGACGATGAGCCGGTCGGTGATGAAGTGCTCCTCGATGGTGCCCCGCTGCTGTTCCAGGATGCCCGACAGGATGAGCCACCCCCCGTCTTCCAGGAGGGACGTCAGGTGGGAGCGCAGCTTGAGGAGGAGCTTGGCCGTCAGGTTGGCCACGATCAGGTTGAAGGAGTCCCGAATGGTCGATACGTCGCGGTTGACGACGGCCACCCGCTCGGAGACCTGGTTGATGGCCACGTTCTCCCGGGCGATCTCGACGGCCTTCCGGTCGACGTCGACGCAGAGGACCTTCTCGGCGCCGATCTTGGCCGCGGTGATCCCCAGGATGCCCGTTCCCGTTCCCACGTCCAGGACGTGCCAGGCCATTTCGTGGCGGCCGTGGAGCATCAGGTCCTCAATGGCCTCCAGGCACATGCGGGTGGACGGGTGCTGGCCCGTGCCGAAGGCCATGCCCGGATCGATGTCGATGACGATGTCCCGGCCCGAGGAGGCATAGCGCTCCCAGGTGGGCTTGACGACGATGCTGCGGCTCACCCGGAGGGGCTTGAAATACTTCTTCCACGCCTCTCCCCAGTCGGGGTTCTCGATGGTTTCGCTGTTCAGGCGGACGGCGGGCAGATCGGGAAAGATCTCGGCAAGGCTCTCCAGGTAGGCCGTCAGCGAGGCCATGCGGTTTTCCGACCGCACATCCACCGGGAGAAAGGCATAGATGGTCTCCTCGGGAGAGAGGCTGGGGAAATCCTCGTTTTCATCCTGCGTCACGGGGGCTTCCTGGTACACTCCCTGGGCGCCGAGCTCCGTCATGAAGTTCGACAGGGCGTCCGACAATTCCGGGGGGCTCAGGAGCGACACCTTCAGCCACCGCTCGTGCTTCCCCTCCCCCTTGGATGATCGTTCCGGCATGTCTGAAACCTTTCTTGTAAGATGTCTTCTCATAACCTGTTTCCCATGACATTTCAAGCAGCTTGAATTTTCAAACCCGGCATGGTAGCGTCTCGACGCGGTTTCTCAGCGTTCATGCCGGGGCCTTTCCGGGCGCCCCGGCCCCCGGAGGGGAGTGCCATGGTTTACTATCCCGTCAATCTGGACATCGCCGGCAGAAGGTGCGTCGTCGTCGGGGGCGGGCAGGTGGCGGAGCGCAAGGTCGAACGCCTGCTGGACTGCGGTGCCCGGGTCGCCGTCCTCTCCCGGCGGCTGACGGATCATTTGGCCGGCCTGGTTCGCGACGGCATCGTGGAACACGTCGATTCCGAGTACGAACCGGGAAAGCTGGGCGAGGCCATGCTGGTCATCGGGGCGACGGACCGGGAGGACGTCAACGATGCCGTCAGCCTGGAGTGCCGCCGCCGGGGCATCCTGGTGAATATTGTCGACGACCCGGATCGATGCGACTTCATCCTGCCGTCGATCCTCCAGAGGGGCGACCTGATGGTGGCCGTCTCCACCGGCGGCCGGAGTCCTGCCCTGGCAAAGCGGGTCCGGGAGGACCTGGAGGAATGTTTCGGGCCGGAATACGCCGTTCTCCTGGAGATCATGGCGGAGCTCCGCCGGAAGGTGACCGCCCGGGGGCGTTCCGCCGCCGAGAACAAGGTCGTCTTCGAGGCCGTGGTCCGGTCGGAGGTCCTGGACCGGATCCGGGCCGGCGACTGGGAGGGCGTCCGGGCCCTGGTCCGGGAACTGACCGGGGAAGACATCGACGCGAGGCCCTGAATTCATGGATATCCTGGTCTTCAAGGCGGCCCTGGCCGCCTATCTTTTCAGCGCCCTGGGCTATGTCGGCTCGCTCCTGGTGCGGCGCGTCCACGTGGCCCGGATTGCGACCTGGCTCCTCGGGGCGGCCTTCATCATCCACGCGGGCGCCCTGGTCCTGCGGTGCATGGCCATCGGGCGGGTGCCGGTGGTGGGCGTCCATGACGTCCATTCCCTGACCGCCTGGATCCTGACGGGCGTATACCTGGCCCTCCAGTTCCGGACGAAGACCCGGGTCCTGGGGGCCTTCGTGGCCCCGGTGGCGTTTCTCCAGATGGTCGTCGCTTCCATCGGCCTCGGCGGGTCCGTCAAGGCGCCGCCCCAGCTGGAGCACTCGCTGGTCACGATCCATGTGATCCTGACGCTGGCGGGGGAGGCTTTCTTCGTCCTGGCCGCCCTGGCGGGCTCCATGTACCTGCTCCAGGAGGAGCGAATCAAGCGTAAGAAAATCACGCGCTTAAGCCGCTTCCTCCCGCCGCTCACGGATTTGGACCGCATCAACGAGCTCTGCCTCCTGTGGGGATTCCCCCTGCTCACCCTCGGCGTCCTGGCCGGCTCCGTCTGGGCCCGCGTTGTCTGGGGCAGCGCCTGGCAGTGGGACTCAAAGATGGTCTGGACGCTCCTGGCATGGGTCCTTTTTGCCCTCCTCCTCCACCAGCGCCTGGCCATCGGCTGGCGAGGCCGCAAGGCGGCCCTCTATTCGCTGGCGGCCCTGCTGGTCCTGATTCTGACCTTTGTGGTGGAGAAGAGCTTCTTCACCACGGTCCATCGTTTCCTGTGACGCCATGAGCCTGATTCTCGTCGGCATGAACCACAAGACGGCCCCCCTGGAGATCCGGGAGCGCCTGAGCATCACCTGCGAGGACGGGAGCGATCCCCTGGAGGATGTCCTGCGGGTGACCGGTGTCGAGGAGGCCCTGTTCCTCTCCACCTGCAACCGGGTGGAGATCCTGGCCCGCGCCGCGTCACGGGATGACGTCGAGGGGCTTCACGAATTCATCTTCCGCTACGGGAACCTGGACCGGCGGGAGATGGACCGCTGCCTTTACACGCATTACGACCGGGAGGCGGTCCGCCACCTCTTCCGGGTGACCTCGAGCCTCGATTCCCTTGTCATGGGGGAGCCCCAGATTCTGGGGCAAGTGAAGGACGCCTACCGCCTGGCGGTGGAGCGGAAGGCCACGGGAGCCGTCCTGAACAAGCTGCTTCACCACGCCTTCCGGACGGCCAAGCGGATCCGGACCGAAACGGGCATTGCCGCCAATGCCGTGTCGGTGAGCTTCGCGGCGGTGGAGCTGGCGAAGAAGATCTTCGGGAGCCTCCGGGGCAAGACGATCCTCCTCGTCGGTGCCGGCGAGATGTCGGAGCTGGCGGCGCGGCACCTGATCGGCCAGGGTGCCCCGCGAATCCTCGTCGTGAACCGGACCCCTGCCCGGGCCGCCACCCTGGCGGAGGAGTTCCGGGGCGAGGCAATTCCTTTCGAGGATCTGACCCGGGCGCTCCAGGAGGCGGACATTGTCATCAGCTCGACCGGCGCGGCCGGTTGGGTCGTCACGGCCCCGATGGTGGCGGCGGCCCTGCGTCGCCGAAAGAACCGGCTCCTGTTCCTCATCGACATCGCCGTACCGCGGGACATCGAGCCCGCCGCGGGGGACATCGACAACGTCTACCTGTACAACATCGACCATCTTCAGGAGGTGGTCGACGACAACGTCCGGGGCCGACTGGCGGAGGCCCGGAAGGCGGAGGACATCGTCGCCGAGGAACTGGATCGCTACGAGGGGTGGTTCCACACCCTGGAGGTCGTGCCGACGATCGTTTCCCTCCGGGAGAAGATGGACGGCATCGTCCAGGGCGAGATGGAGCGGGTTTCTTCCTGGCTCGACGGATTGAGCGACGCCGACCGGGAGCGGGTTCAGATCCTGGCGGCTTCCATCGTCAACAAGATCCTCCACGACCCCATCACGGGCCTCAAGGAGGAGAGCCAGGAAAACGGTGCCGCGGCGTACACGGAGGCCCTGCGGCGCCTGTTCCGCCTGGACGGGGGCAAGTAGAGGCGGAAATCGGGAGCGGTCCGCCCCGGCGGGCGGCGGATGGAAACGGAGGATGTTCTGGAAACGAACGTGCTGAAAATCGGGACCCGGGGCAGCGCCCTGGCCCTGAAGCAGAGCGGGTGGGTGGCCGACCGGATCCGGGAGCGCCACCCGGGCCTTGCCGTGGAGCTGGTCGTCATCAAGACGAAGGGCGACATCATGCAGGACGTGGCCCTGGTCAAGATCGGCGGCAAGGGGGTCTTCGTCAAGGAGTCCCTGCTCCGGGGGGAGGTGGACCTGGCCGTCCACAGCATGAAGGACATGCCGGCGGAGCTGCCGGAGGGCCTCACGATCTCCGTCACGCCGAAGCGGGAAGACCCGAGGGACGTCCTGATCTCCAGGGGGAACGTCAAGTTCGAGCACCTCCGCCGCGGGAGCCGCATCGGCACGGGATCCCTCCGCCGCCGGTGCCAGCTCGTCAGCATCTACCCGGACCTGGAGATCGTTCCCCTGCGTGGGAACCTGGACACGCGGATCCGGAAGGTCGAGACGGAGGGTCTGGACGGGATCATCGTCGCGGCGGCGGGGATCCGCCGGATGGGCTGGATGAGCCGGGTGACCCAGTTCCTGCCGGAGGAGCTCATCCTGCCGGCGGCGGGCCAGGGGGTTCTCGCCCTCGAGACCCGTGAGGGTGACGGGAGGACGGGGGAGGCCCTGGCCTTCCTGAACGATCCGGTCACGTGGGGCGAGGCGGGGGCCGAGCGGGCCTTTCTCCAGCGCCTCGGCGGCGGGTGCCAGGTCCCCGTGGCGGCCCATGCGAAGAAGAAGGGCGGCGACGTCGTCATCCAGGGGCTCATCAGCAACCTGGACGGCCGGCTGGTCGTGCGGGACGAGGTGCACAGGCCTTTCGGGGAGTACGAAGCGGCGGGCACCCAGCTTGCCGATAACCTCCTCTCCCGGGGCGGCCGGGCGATCCTGGAGATGGTCTACCGTCAGTGCTGAACGCTGCACATCAAGAATAAGGAAGGTATCGGATGGCGGAGAAGGGAATCGTCTACATCGTCGGCGCAGGGCCGGGGGACGCGGGGCTGATCACGCTCAAGGGCGTCCGGTGCATCGCCCGGGCCGACGTCATCGTCTACGACCACCTGGTCAACGAGGAGATCCTCGTCCATGCGAAGTCCGGCGCGAGGTTGGTCTATGCCGGGAAGGAGGGGGGCGACCACACCCTCGTCCAGGATGAGATCAACCGGATCCTCGTGGAGGAGGCCCTGCAGGGCCGCGTGGTGGCCCGGGTCAAGGGCGGCGATCCCTATGTCTTCGGCCGCGGCGGGGAAGAGGCGATGGTCGTGGCCGCGGCGGGGCTGCCCTTCGAGGTCGTCCCGGGGGTGTCCTCGGCGGTGGCCGTGCCGGCCTACGCGGGGATCTCGCTGACCCAGCGGGGATTCACGTCAACGCTGGCCTTCGTGACGGGCCACGAGGACCCCACGAAGGGACAGAGCGACATCGACTGGAAGGCCCTGGCGGGCATCGGGACATTGGTCTTTCTCATGGGCGTCCGGAACCTGCCGGTCATCGTCGCAAGCCTTGTCGAGAACGGGAAAAAACCGGAGACCCCGGCAGCCCTGATCCGCTGGGGAACGACGCCGGACCAGTGGACCCTGGCGGGGACCCTGGGAACCATCGTCGAGCTGGCCCGGGAGCGGAAGTTCAAGCCGCCGGCAATCTTCGTCGTCGGCGAGGTGGTCACCCTGCGGGAGAAGCTCTCGTGGTTCGAGAACCGGCCCCTTTTCGGCCGGGGCGTCGTCATCACCCGGCCGGAGGCCCAGGCGGAATCCTTCGCCGCCCTCCTGGACGAGAAGGGCGCCCGAATCATCCATTTTCCCGTCATCCGCATCGCGGAGCCGGAGGACTGGTCGGGTCTGGACCGGGCATTGGAGAACCTGCCCGCCTGCTCCTGGATCGTCTTCACCAGCGCCAACGGTGTCCGGCATTTCTTCGAGCGCCTTCGCGAACGGGGTGGGGACATCCGGGACCTCCGGGGAATCCGGATCGCCACCATCGGACCCGCCTCGGCGGCGGCCGTCGAGGCCCGGGGAATCAGGGTGGACATCGTTCCGGAGGAGTACATCTCGGAGGGTGTGGTCAAGGCGTTCGAAAAAGCGGACCTGAAAGGCGCCCGGGTCCTCCTGCCCCGGGCGGCGGAGGCCCGGGACGTGATCCCCGAGGGGCTTGCCGCCATGGGGGCGACCGTGGACGTCGTCACGGCCTACCGGACCGTCCGCTCGGAGAGGACCCGGGAAGAGCTGGAGGAGATCCTCACGTCGGGCAGGGCCGACGTCATCACCTTTACGAGCCCATCCACGGTCAAGCATTTCCTGGACATCCTGGGGGGGCCGGAAGCCCTTCCTCCCGGCCTCAAGGTCGCCTGCATCGGCCCCATCACCGCCGCCGCGGCCCGGAAAGCCGGCCTGGCCATCCACATCCACCAGCAGGAATACACCATCCCCGGAATGGTGGCTGCTATAGAAGAATACTTTCAAAATAAGTCAGATTGATTTTCCCGGGAACTTTTTCCTTCTTCCTCCTGTCCAATCCACCAAAAGGCAGCACCCAAAATCCCAGGATGGAAGAAGGAGGAAGTCATGAAAACCCTGTTTGCGATCTTTGCAGCGCTGTTGATTCTGGCCGGGGGCCCCGCCTGGGCCTCCATCGGTGACTCGGTGGACGTGAGCATCGTTACCGACGACGGCCGGACCCTGCCCCTCCACATGCAGAAAAGCCGGTCCGGTCTGAAGAAGGTCTATGCCGAGGCCGTTCGGGGCGACCACTACCGGATCGTCGTCCACAACCGGATGAGCAGGAGGGTCGGTGTCGTCGTCGCCGTGGACGGCCGGAACATCATCTCCGGCGGGAAGTCCTGGCTGAAGAACACGGAGCGGATGTACATCCTCGAGCCCTACGCCACCAACGAGTACAGCGGCTGGCGGAGCGGCCGGGATCGCGTGAACCGCTTCTACTTCACCAACGTGGCCGATTCCTATGCCGCCGCTTTCGGCGACACCTCCGCCATGGGCGTCATCGCCGTGGCGGTCTACCCGGAGATCCGGCGTTGCGAGCCGCAGATGGATTTTTCCATGTCGGCGCCCGCGGGCAAGGCCAAGGGTGATGCAGCCCGACGGCAGGCTGCTCCATCGATGCAGCGGGAAGAATCGAAGAGTGCCGGCACGGGCTACGGCCGGGAAGAGTACTCACCCTCGCGTCAGGTGCGCTTCAACCCGGAGGCGAGGGCCGTCGAGACGATCCTGGTGAAGTACGAGTGGCGGGAGACCCTCTGCCGGAAGCACGTCATCTCCTGCGGCCGGGGATACCGGGAACCTGGCAACCGGCTGTGGGACGGTTACGGCTTCGCCCCGCCGCCTCCGGGCCGCTACTGATCAAGCCCGTCATGGGGGAATCGTCACGCCCCGGCTGCAGTCATCCCGTTGCGAAGTCCTCGGGGTTGATTTCCGGCCGGGGTTCCGGTAGGTAGATGTTTCCCTTTCGGGACGGGAAGGCAATATGATCGGGATTTCAAAACTCTACTGCGGCGCCGTGGAGGCCGCCGACGTCCTCCGCTACAACCGGGAGTCGAAGCGCCTGCCTTCGCACCTGCTCCAGTTCTCCGCCGACAAGCGGCCAGTGGTGGTCTGGAACATGACCCGGCGGTGCAACCTGAAGTGCATCCACTGCTACTCCAGCTCCCGCAACATCCCCTACCGGGACGAGCTGACGACGGAGGAGGGGAAGGCCCTGATCGCCGACCTGGCGTCCTTCGGGTCCCCGGTGATCCTCTTCTCCGGCGGTGAGCCCCTGATCCGCAAAGACCTGCCGGATCTGGCCCGGTTTGCCGTGGACCGGGGCATGCGGGCCGTCATCTCCACCAACGGCACCCTGCTGACGCCGGAGCGCATCCGCGTTTTCCGGGAAATCGGCCTGTCCTACATCGGGGTGAGCCTGGACGGCCTGAAGGAGACCCACGATTTCTTCCGGGGGGTGCCGGGGACCTTCGAGCGGGCGATCCGGGGCATCCGGGACTCCCGCGACGCCGGCATCAAGGTGGGCGTCCGCTTCACCGTGAACCGCCACAACGTTCAGGACGTCCCCGCCATCTTCGACCTGCTCGAAGCGGAGAACATCCCCCGCTGCTGCTTCTACCACCTCGTCTATTCCGGCCGCGGCTCGGCCCTTGTGGAGGAAGACCTTTCCCACGAAGAGACGCGGCGGCTCCTGGACCTGATCATGGACCGGACGCGGGACCTCTTCGCGAAGGGCCTCGAGAAGGAGATCCTCACGGTGGACAACCACGCCGACGGTCCCTACATCTACCTGCGCCTCCTCCGGGAAGACCCGGCCCGGGCCGCGGAGGTCCTGGAGCTCCTGAAGATGAACGAGGGGAACAGCTCCGGCAACGGCATCGGCTGCGTGAGCTGGGACGGCGCCGTCCACGCGGACCAGTTCTGGCGGGGCGTCTCTTTCGGGAACGTCCGGGAGCGGCCCTTCAGCGCCATCTGGACCGACACGTCCAACGAGCTGATGGCGAAGCTCAAGGACAAGAAGCCCCACGTCAAGGGCCGCTGTGCCACCTGCCGGTGGCTCGGCGTCTGCGGCGGGAATTTCCGGGCCCGGGCGGAGGCTGTGACAGGCGACATCTGGGCGCCCGACCCGGCATGCTACCTGACGGACCGGGAAATCGCGTAAAAAAAATAAGGAGGAGGCGACGATGCAGTTTCCCCTGTACCGGCCGAGAAGGCTGAGAAAAAGCGAGCATTTCCGGCGCATGATCCGGGAGACGAGGCTTTCCGTGGACGATTTCGTGTATCCCCTCTTTGCCGTCCCGGGAAAGAGCGTCAAGAAGCCCATCCACTCCATGCCGGGGAACTTCCAGATGTCCGCGGATTATCTCGTCCAGGAGGCGAAGGCCGCGAAGGACCTGGGAATCCCGGCGGTCCTCCTCTTCGGCATCCCCGACAAAAAGGACGAGCTGGCCACGGGGGCCTTCGCGAAGGACGGCGTCGTCCAGCGGGCCGTCCGCGAGATCAAGAGCCGCGTTCCCGACCTTCTCGTCATCACCGACGTCTGCCTCTGCGAGTACACGAGCCACGGCCACTGCGGCATGCTGGAGAAGGGATCCGTGGACAACGACTCGACCCTGGAGGTTCTGGCGGAGACGGCGGTGTCCCACGCCAAGGCGGGGGCGGACATGGTGGCGCCCTCGGCCATGATGGACGGCCAGGTGGGGGCCATCCGGGACGGCCTCGACGAAGCGGGCTTCGACGATCTTCCGATCATGGCCTATTCCGCCAAGTACGCATCCTGCTTTTACGGGCCGTTCCGGGAGGCCGCGGAGAGCGCCCCGCAGTTCGGCGACCGGAAGGCCTACCAGATGGACCCGGCCAATGGGGACGAGGCGATCCGGGAGATCACCCTGGACGTGGAGGAGGGGGCCGACATCATCATGGTCAAACCCGCTCTGGCGTACCTGGACGTGATCCGCCGGGCCCGGGAGGAGTTCGACCTGCCCATCGCCGCCTACAACGTGAGCGGCGAGTTCGCCATGGTCAAGGCGGCCGCCCAGATGGGCTGGCTGGACGGCGAGCGGGCCATGATGGAGTGCCTGACCTCGATCCGGCGGGCCGGGGCGGACATCATCATCACCTATTTTGCCCCCGAGGCGGCGAAGATGCTCGCGCGCTGACTGGATGCGAAGGGGATTCTTCTCCACACCCCGGTGTGCGGGAAGAGACGGCCCCCGCAGGGGAGAATCGACGAAAAGCGGACCGCGAATGGCTGATATTGCAAATGAAAAGCGCCTGCCCATCCTGGAGGACACCTTGCGCATGGTGGCCTGGGAGATCACCCGGCGCTGCAACCTTGCCTGCATCCACTGCCGGGCCTCCTCGGAACGGGGCCCCTACCCGGACGAGCTGACCACGGATGAAGGCCTGCGGCTCCTGGACGAGATCGCTTCCTTCAGCAGTCCCGTCATCATCCTCACGGGGGGCGAGCCCCTGCTTCGGGAGGACGTCTACGACCTGGCCGCGTACGGGACGAAAAAGGGCCTGCGGATGGTCCTGGCCACCAACGGCACCCTCGTGACGGAGGCCGTGGCCCGGCGGATGATCGAGGCGGGCATTCAGCGGGTCAGCATCAGCCTTGACGGGGCCGATGCGGGGAGCCACGACGCCTTCCGGGGTGTCCCCGGGGCTTTCGCCGGAGCCATGGCCGGCATTGCGGCCATGAAGCGCGTGGGACTGGAGTTCCAGATCAACACCACGATCACCCGGGCGAACCGGGCCGAGATTGCGCAGATCCTCGATCTCGCCGTCCGGATCGGGGCGGCGGCCCATCATATCTTTCTTCTGGTCCCCACCGGGCGGGGGCGGGAGATGGCCGACCAGTCCATCTCGGCGGAGGCGTACGAGGAAACCCTGCAGTGGTTCGTCGATGAAGGCTACCGTTCGCCCATCCAGCTCAAGGCCACCTGTGCGCCCCATTATTTCCGCGTCCTGCGCCAGCGGAAAAAGCTGCCTGCGGAGACGGACCGGACCGCGGCGGGACGCGGCGGCGCGCCGGGAACGAAGGGCCATCCGCTTCATGCCATGACCCGGGGGTGCCTCGGCGGAAGCGCCTTCTGCTTCATTTCCAACACCGGCCAGGTTCAGCCCTGCGGCTACCTGGAGGTGGACTGCGGCCAAGTCCGGGACCGGGGATTCGAGGCGGTGTGGAAGGAATCGGCGGTCTTCCGGGACCTCCGGGACCTGAACCGCTATGGCGGGAAGTGCGGGCGCTGCGAGTTCATCCGGGTCTGCGGCGGCTGCCGCGCCCGCGCCTACGAGGCGACGGGGGATTACCTGGCGGAGGAGCCCCTCTGCATCCATGAGCCGGGGGGCAGTCGATAGAAGTCATGCCGGGCCCTGTCACGGTCCGGCGGATGCGGAACAACGGGGCGCACGGGATGCGCCGACAGGGAGAACGGAGCGAAACGATGAAGAAAGCATGGCTGACGGTGGCGTTGATCCTCACCTTTCTGGCCGGAACGGCCCTGGCGGCGGGGCCTTCCTTTCAGGAGATGGACACGGACAAGGACGGGAAGCTTTCCCGCCAGGAAGTGGATGCGGCGGCGGAGAAGGTTTTCAAGGAGGCCGACAAGGACCGGGACGGATACTTGAGCGAGCAGGAGTTCAAGGCGATCCAGGGGGCGCGG
>CAYNEJ010000075.1:0-4063 GCA_964396205.1 uncultured Syntrophaceae bacterium | reverse complement strand
TGACGGCAAGCTGTCCATGGACGAGCTCGGGAAGTCGGCGGACCGCAGATTCCAGCACCTGGACCGGAACAAGGACGGCTCCCTGGACGGACTGGAACGCAATGTCCGCCGGGCACCCGAAGTGAGCCCTCTGTTCAGGGTCTATTTCTGATAATTGTTGAGACGGGCGGAGACCCGCCGGGGCGACCCGCTCCGGGCGGTCGGGCAGCCCGTTCGGGATGAGGGAAGATGGACGGCAAGGACCGGGAAATCCTGAATATCCTCCAGAAGGGATTCCCCCTGGAGGCGGCGCCCTTCAGGGCCGTCGGGGAAGAGGTGGGCCTCCCGGAGGAAGAGGTCCTGCGACGGGTCCGCAGGCTCAGGGAGAAGGGGGTGATCCGGCGCATCGGGGCCTCCTTCAATCCCCGGAAACTGGGGTTCGTCAGCACCCTCTGCGCCGCCCGGGTTTCCGATGAGAAAGCCGGCGCCTTCGTGAAGACCGTCAACGCCTATCCCGGCGTCACCCACCACTACCGCCGGGATCACGAGTACAACTGCTGGTTCACCTTCATCGCCCCGTCCGAGGAAGCCCTGGAGACGGCCCTTGCGGAGATCCGGGAGAAGACGGGAGTCGATATCCTGAGCCTGAGGGCGGTCAAGACCTACAAGATTGACGCCACCTTCGAGCTGTAGACCCCGGTCATCGCGCCGGGGTGCAGAGGCGAGGTTCCCTGACGAGGGCGGGTATCAGGCATCGTCCCGGGAAATCAAACCGTTCCGCGGAAAAGACGGCGATTCCTCTCAGTCATCCGATGGCGGGCTCTCCTCCCTGTCCTGGATCGTTTTCCGGATCGTCTCCACCGCCGTGTCCTTCATCCTGACAAGCTGGCGGCGCTGCTCCGCCGTAAGCTCCTTCAGGGCCTTGAACTGGATCTCCGCTTCGAGCTTCGTGAAGGCTGCGAAGGTCGCCAGGACCTTTTCCGTCTGCTGCAAGATGCCCTTCTCGTCGAGTTCGTCCGCCGCAAGCAGTTGATCCAGGGTGGCCCGCTCCTGCCGGAAGGCTTTTCTCAGCTCGCCACTCTTTTTGATGTCGTTCCTGGTGAGCTTCCGGATGCGTCCGACCTGCTCGTCGGAGATCCGCAGCATCTGGACAAGCTTCGGCCGCTCCCACCAGCGCCGGTCGCGGGTGTTGTCACTCCGGGCCGGGGCCGCGGAAACGGCGGGAACGGCGATTGCGAGGAGCAAAAGAGCCGCCGCCGCTGCCAGGAGGATCCGCCGCGGGCGGACGTCGCTTTTCATGGTTCCGCTCCTTCCCGTTCGCATCGTCAGCCCCGCCTGTATCTTTCGTCCAACTGGGCGTTGATCGCCTTCATGATGACCGAGGTGGCTCCCTCGAACTGTTCCCTGTATTTCTGCTGCGATTCCCGAGAGAGGAGCCGGAATGTCTCGGAGATTCGAAATTCCTTCAACTGATGGTCCAGGGTGAGGGGCTCCCCGATCCGGTAGGTGATCCATCCGCTCTTGGCGACGGGGCTGCTGCCGGGATAAACGGCGTCGGAATTGTTGCAGCCCACCGGTACGATCGTCTTGCCCGTGTGCAGGGCCACCTGGGCGATGCCGGTTCGCCCCTCCCCGAGATGGGAGCCGCGGGTTCCCTCGGGGAAGATGATGATGCTCAGCCCCTTTTCGAAGAGGGCGTAAAGACTCAGGTCCGCCACCCTGGCCATGATCTTTTCGTAAAGATCACGGATAAACTCGACAAAGGAGTCCCCCATCAGGTGGGCCGTTTCCGCCAGGGCCTTCCGGTACGTCTCCAGGTCCTCGTACTTCCCGTCGATGACGTCCCGGATCTTCCGGTACTCCTCCCGGTCGATCATCTTCCCGAAGCGCTTCTTGTAGAACTCCTCGATGAGGTAGCCCATGGAGGGCACCGGGATCAGGTTACAGAGGTCCAGACCCTTGGCAAGATAGGCGTTCCGGTAGTACTTGCCCTTCACCCAGACCGTCGTGAACGGGAATTTCAACCGCCACAGCTTGTACTGGAAGGGCCAGTAGTTGAAGCGGTCCGTGTGGTTCATTGCGAAGATGACGTTCTCGTTGCGGGGGATGCGCTCGATGTTCTCGAACCGGATGTCCAGCTTGCGGAAAATCTCGTAATTGGGTTTCAGGAACAGCGCGGCCACGATCTTTTGCGCCGTGGGTTCTGCCACCAGTCGGATATTCTTCAGGTACTCCAGGTCCACCATCGCTTCCGTTCCCTCCTTCTTTTGTAACCTCCTTCAGGATGATTTGTCCTCTTCCAGGAGCCGCCGGATCCGGTCCAGCTCCTGGGGCGTGTCCACTTCAATGGAGTCGTGCTCCGTGATGACAACCCGGATGCGGTAGCCGTGCTCCAGGGCCCGGAGCTGCTCGAGGGATTCGAGGCGCTCCAGGGTCCCCTCGGGGAGCTTTGTGAAGGTGTCGAGAAAGTGCTTCCGGTAGGCGTAGATGCCGTGGTGCTTGTAGTAGTCCGCCGTCTTCCCCCGGTCCCGGACAAAGGGAATCGTGGAACGGGAAAAATAGAGGGCATTGCCTTCCCGGTCGAAGACCGTCTTCACGGCGTTCGGGTGGGTGATCTCCTCTTCCCGTCGGATCCGGTAGACGAGCGTGGACATGGGCAGGGAGGGATCCGCGATGAGGGGTGCCACCACCTCGTCGATCTGGACCGGCTCGAAGACGGGCTGATCGCCCTGGACGTTCACCACGATGTCGTCCTCCTGGAGGCCCAGGATCCCCGCCGCCTCGGCGATCCGGTCCGAGCCGGAGCGGTGCGTGTCCGACGTCATGACGGCCCGGCCCCCGAAGGCCTCCACGGCCGCGAAGATGCGCGGATCGTCCGTGGCGACAGCCGCCAGGGTCGCCGTTCCCGACTTGAGGACGCGCTCGTAGACATGCTGGATCATGGGCTTGCCTGCCAGGTTCGCCAGGGGCTTGCCCGGGAAGCGTGTCGATTCGTATCGCGACGGGATGATGACGGCGATGGCCATGGTCACTGGATGGCGCAGCACGATCCCAGGTAGGGGTCGCGCTGCGAGAGATGGTTCACCACGTAATCCTTCACGGCCTCTTCCAGCGTCGTGGAGGGGACCGCACAACCCGTTCCGGAGAGCCTGTCCATCTTCGCTTCCGTGAAGTACTGGTACTGCTCGTCCAGCCCCGGCGGCATGTCGATGTAGTCGATGACTGCGGGCCGGTCCATGGCCCGGAAGACCGCCGCCATCAGGTCGTTCCAGGTCCGGGCCTTCCCGCTGCCCAGGTTGAAGATCCCGTTGGCCTCCCGGTGGTTCAGAAGCCACCACATCGCCTCGACGCAGTCCTTCACGTAGACGAAGTCCCGCATCTGCCCGCCGTCGGGATACACGGGGCGGTACGACTTGAACAGCCGGACCTTCCCGGTTTCACGGATCTGGTGGAAGGCCTTGAAGACGACGCTCGTCATGTCGCCCTTGTGGTACTCGTTGGGGCCGAAGACGTTGAAAAACTTCAGGCCCGCCATATGCCGGTCGGCGCCGCGCTTGAGCGCCCAGAGGTCGAAGACCTGCTTCGAGTAGCCGTACATGTTGATGGGCCGGAGGAGCGCCGTGGTCTCGTCGTCGTCGGAAAAGCCCAGGGAGCCGTCGCCGTAGGTGGCCGCGGAACTGGCGTAGAGGAAGCGGATGCCGTTCCGGATCGCCCAGTCGGCCAGGCGGCAGGAGTAGAGGTAGTTGTTCGTCCAGAGGTAGTCGGCGTCCTTCTCCGTCGTGGACGAGCAGGCGCCCATGTGGACCACGGCCCGGACGGTGAAGGGCACTTGGTCGGCGTAGACCATCTTGAGGAAGTCGTCCTTGTGGATGTATTCGACGAACCGCCGGTTCACGAGGTTCTTCCACTTTTCGGAGGTCCCCAGGCGGTCGACGACGACGATGTCCTCGATTCCCTCGCTGTTGAGCTTCCACACGAAGGCGCTGCCGATGAAGCCGGCGCCGCCGGTGACGACGATCATGCCTGCATCTTCCTTCCGCATGGCTGAAAGGCCTCTCGCGCTTCCCGGCCCCGCTACAGGGCC